>NZ_CP036265.1:0-372500 GCF_007743815.1 Alienimonas californiensis | reverse complement strand
GGGGTTGGCCGGCGCCCCGGCGGTGGGGTTCTGCAACGACCAGTTCCTCGCCCACGCCCACCGGCTGCGGGCGCTGGGCTGCCCGATCGTGTGGGTCAACTGCATGACCTTTCTGTTCGAGCACGAGAGGCGGTTCTTCCAGGAGCACGGCCCGGCGGACGCGATGGTCTATCAGTCGGAGTTCCAACGCGGGCAGCTCGAACCGCAGCTCGCCCCGCCCGACGGAGCTCCGCCGGGGAACGGGCATCTCATCCACGGGGCGTTCGACGTGGGGGAGTGGGAGTTCCAGCCCCGGCCGCATGCTGCGGGGGAGGCGTTCTGCGTGGGGCGGCTCGCCCGGCCGGACATTGATAAGTGGTCCTCGAACACCTGGACGATCTACGGCCGCATCCAGTATCCGCACCGCCGGGCGCTGATCATGGGGGCGGACGAGCGGACCATGGACAAGCTCGGCCCGGCGCCGGGCTGGGCCAGCGTGCTGCGGCCGGCGGCGCTGCCGGTCTCGCAGTTCTTCGCCAATCTGCACTGCCTGCTGCCGGTCAACGGCGGCGCCCGGGAGAACTGGCCGCGGGCCGGGCTGGAGGCGATGGCCGCCGGGGTACCGATCGTCGCCCAGGACGCCTGGGGCTGGCGGGAGATGATCGAGCACGGCGTGACGGGGTTCCTGGGCGGGTGCGACGAGGAACTCGCCCATTACGCCGCCACGCTGGCCTATGACGAGCCGCTGCGACTCCGCCTCGCCCGGGCGGCCCGGGAACGGCTGGTCGAGGAGTTCGCCAATCCGGAGGTCCTCGCCGCCGCCTGGCTCCGCCTGTTTCAGTCCGTGACGAGCCCCGCCCCGGCCGGGACCGCCGCGGACCGTGATCGATGAGGCCGCCGACGAACCCTCCTGCCTGAGCCGTCCTGACCGTCCGAGCCGCTCCGCCGATGCCCGCCCGCCCCCCGAAGATCAGCTGCATGATGCCGACCTACGGCCGGCCGGCGTACGTGCACGAGGCCGTCTGGACCTTCCTGCGGCAGGACGATCCCAATAAAGAGTTGATCGTCCTCAACGACTGTCCCGGTCAGATCTACGAGTTCAACCACCCGGAGGTGCGGGTGTTCAACGAGTCGGAGCGGTTCGGCACGCTGGGCGAGAAGCGGAACCGCTGCATTGAGCTGGCCGAGGGGGATTTGGTCGCGGTCTGGGACGACGACGACGTCTCGCTGCCGTGGCGGTTGTCGTATTGCCGGGCGGAGCGGGAGCGGCGGGGCGTCTCCTTTTATCGGGCCGCCGAGTTCCTGGCCTACTGGGGCGAGAATTGGCTGCACGACAACCAAACCGTCCCGGGCTGGTGCTCGCACCCGACGACGTTATTTGCCAAAGAACTCTGGCGTTCGGTCGGCGGCTATCCGGCCCAGGGCGTCGGCGAGGACGCCGTGTTCTTTCAACGAGTGCACGAACGGCTGGGGGAGGAGCACATCGTCCACCCGATCGCCCCCGACGACCGCTTCCTCATTCTCCGCGGCAAATCGCGCTATCCGCATATGAGCCACGCCGGCGGACAGGGGGCTCTGGATACGACGCCGGGGCGGATCCGCATTGAACCGCAACCGATCGCCGACCCGCTGCTGTATAGCCATTACGTCGACCGCGTCGCCCGCCGGGGGGCGCCCGCCGAAGGCCCTGCGATCGTCGGCCGCGGCGGTCCGACCGGGCGGCCGGCGCTGTCGGTGTTAATCAGTCTGCTCAACCGGTCGCGGATCGTGGACGGCGGGGAGGAGCTGGCGTTGTTCCCGCACTGCGTGCGGTCGATCGCGGGGGCGGCGGCGGAACTGGCGGCGGCGGACGGGATTGGGCCGATTGAACTGGTCGTCGCCGACTTTTATTCGGACGACCGGCCGATCCTGGAGTGGCTGCCGGAGGCCGCCGGGCCGTTGGCCTGGACGCTGGTCCCGGTCGGGGGGGCCTTCTCCCGCGGTCGGGGCCTGAACCGGGCGGCGGCCGTCGCAGCGGCCGAGCGCCTGCTGCTCTGCGACGCCGATCTGCTGCTGACGCCGGAGATTCTCCGCCGGGCAATCGACGTCGTGGAGGAGGGGGGCGTCTGGTCACCGATCTTTCAATACCTCACCCGGGAGGGCGAGCCGGCCTATTGGGAGGACCGCGCGCACGGGGTGGTCGCCGTATCGCGGGCTCGGTTCGCGGAGGTCGGCGGCGTGCCGGAGTTCGAGAGCTGGGGCGGCGAGGACGATCTGTTCTACGACCGCCTCGCCCGGATCGGTCCCGTCGTCCGGGAGCGGGCGGAGGGCCTGCGGCATCAGTGGCACCCGGACCGCCTGCGGCACGTTCACTACCGCCGGGCGCCCGGGGAGGATTTTCAGGATTATCAACGGGCGTGCCCGGCGACCGCGGGGCCGGGCGCCGGGTCGGGGACCGGCGGCACCTATTACGGCGTGCACCCGCACTGGGCGGGGGAGCTCACGCTGTTCGCCGACGGCCGTTTCGTGCGGGCGGGAGCCCACGCGGGCGGTTACGAGCAGGTTCCGGGGCGGTCGCTCGTCCTCGCCTGGGACGACTGGCCCGCGGAACGGCTCGAATGGAACCCCGAGCGGGGCCTGTTTCAGTCCCCCGACGCGGCGTTCACCCTCCGCCGCCAGTCCGCCGCCCCGACCCCGCACGCTCCGGTATCCCGCTAAAGCATGGAGCGGCGGTCCGCCGCCGTCGCCCCGTCTGACCTCAACCCGTCTGACTTAAACCCGTCGTCCACATGCCGCACAGCAGTTCGAGCTCGTCCCCCAGCAGTTCGGGTTCGTCCTCAAGTTCGTACGTCCCGCCGGGCAGTTCTTCGAGTAGCTCGTACGTGCCACCGGGGAGTTCGTCCTCGAGCAGCTCCCATGTTCCTTCGCCGGGCAGCTCGTCCTCGAGCAGTTCGTCCTCGAGCAGTTCGTACGTCCCGCCGGGGAGTTCCTCGTCCAGCAGTTCCTACGTCCCGCGGCCGAGCAGCAGTTCGAGTTCTTCCTCCAGCAGTTCCCATTGGGAGGGGGGGGCTTTCGCGGCCGCGGCGCCGCGGATGGCGAGCCGCCAGACTCCCGGCGAGATCGTCATTCGGGACCTGTTCACCGGCGAGATCGTCTCGCCGCCGGGGGCGGGGGGGGCGACGGTGAAGGTCGTCGGGCAGCACGTCCGGCTGGCGGTGGAGGGAGCGTTTCCCGAAGGGGCCGCGATTCGGTGGCGGATCCCGCGGAACGACACCGACGGGGCGCCGGGGGCGGTGGAAGGCTATTCCGTCCGTTCGCCGACCGCCCGGTGCGAGCGGGCGGCGGTTTCGCCCCTGACCGACGCGGCGCTGCGGCGGCCGGTGATCGAGTTCTATTGGACCGATGCCGTCGCGGGGGCCGTGGCGGTGTCGGTGACCGCTCCGGACACGACCGTCTTCACCACCTCGGCCGCTTTCGAGGTGAAGCGGCCGACCTGCTCCGAGTTCCAGTTGCACGCCGCCGGGGCGGAGGCGATCACGTCCGGCACGGACGGGGACGGGCGCTTCTTCCTGCGCTACGGAGCCCCCCGCCACAGCCCCGGGCCGCGGGGGCTGTCCTTCAGCGTCACGGCGTCGGCTCCGGCCGAGTTCGCCGGGCGGTTCGGCGTCGTGCAGACGGTGCGGGCCGTCCGCGGGGAGACGGTGCAACTCGGAACCCACCTGCGGCGCCGGGAGTGGGACGACTCCGCCCGCCCCGGCGGGTTCGCCCTGGACCGACCGGAGGGCACGACGCCGTTCCTCGACGACGCGACGCCGTTCGCGGTCGCCGGCGAGACGGTCTTCCTCGCCGGTTCGTGCAGCCCGACGCGGGTCGGCGACGCCGCGGGGCAGGGGCTGCGGTATGACGCCGACGAGCAGTATCGGGGCGCCCTCCTGTTTCAGCCGCACCGGCAGAACGAGGGGGAACAGAACGTGTTCGTCACGCTGCGGGAGTACGAATGGGCCTGGCGGGGCGACGTCGAACGCCCCGCGACCGACGCCCCGTGGCCAACGATTCCGAACCGGGAGGCCCCGGCGCCCGCGGAACGGAACTCCGTCCGCCTGCCGGTCTGGGAAGGCCGGGCGGGGGAGGAGTGCGACCCGGCCGGGTGGGCGACGGTCGATTCCCGCCCCGGGCCGTTCGGCGCCGGGTGAGCCGTTCGCCCCGTCGTCGCGTCCCGTCGTCCCCCGCCGCAGTCTCGCCCGTGCCCGCCGCCCCGGATTCGCCCGTTCCGCTCCCCCGACGGATTCCGGACTACGCGGCGCTCGTCCGTTCGTTCACGCACCTGCCGTTCACGACGCAGCGGTCCGTGAACATCGGCGACGCGATCCAGTCCGTCGCCGCCCGGCGGCTGTGGGGCGTGGAGGCGACCGTCGAACGCAACGCCCCGCGGACGTGGACCGACGAGATGCACGTGCCGCTGTTCGGCTGGTACGGCGGGTTCCTCGCCCCCAGCCCGGCCCGCGTCACGCTGATCGGCCTGCACCTCAGCAGCTTCGCCCGGCAGGCGATCCGCGACCGGCCGCTCCTGCGGGACTGGCTGCGGGACGTCCAGCGGACGCAGGGGTTCCCGGCCCTCTGCCGGGACACCGGCACCCGGGATTTTTTGAGGGAACGGCAGATCGAGGCGGAGTTCGCCGGCTGCGTGAGCCAGACGCTGCCGCGGGCGACCGGCCCGCGCTCCGGCGTGTTGAACTTCGATAGTGCGTACGACCCGGCCGGCGGCGCCCCGCTGCACCAGAACTGGGCCTGCAAGTTCGACCCCACCGTCGCCTGGCTGACGGCCGAGGCGGAACGCCGGCTCGCCCTGATCGCCGCCGCCGCCCACGTGCACACCAGCCGGCTGCACGTCTATCTGCCCTGCTGCGCCCTGGGCACCCCGGTCACGCTGCACAAACCGCAGAAGACTTGGGAGCCAATCCGCTTCCAGGGGCTGGCGATCGACGTGGAGGACCCGGCGTACACCTTGGCGAGATCGGATTCGTTCTGTCGACCCGGTCAGCCGCCGGCGGCGACGGCGGCGACGGCGGCGATTTGAGCGGTGGAGGCGTCTTCGCCCTCGTCCGTCACGCCGGGGAGCAGGTCGCCGAAGGCGTTCACCTCCAGCACGGCGTGGGCGCGGCCGCCGGGGGCGATCAGCACGTCCTGGCCGGTTGTCAGCGTGTCCGGGAACGCCGCGGCGGTTCGGCGAACGGTGGCGAGAACGGCCTCCCACCGCTCCGGACCGCAGAGGGCTCGCACCGCGGCGGGGTCGCCCCGGCGGCCGCCGAGGTGCAGGTTCGTGAGGGGGGAACGAGCCGTCCGCACCACCGTGTGCCGCGGCCGGCCGCAGATCGTGACGATCCGCAGGTCGAACGTCGCTCCTTCCGCCGACGCTTTCGGCAACCAGCGTTCGACGTGCACGCGGTGCCGGGCGAGTTCGTCGATCAGGTCCCGCACGTCGTCCCGCTCGACGTACCGTCGGACGTTCAGCGAGTTGTAGAGTCGCAGCCCGCCCGGTTCGCCGCAGGAAGAGGGGCCGCGGACGATCTCCGCCGAGGTGATCGCCGACCACCCGGTCCGGCCCCGTTGCACCGCGACGACCCCGCTGGCGGAGGAGCCGTGGGCCAGCTTCACGAACGCCCGGTCGCAGTCCGCGGCGGCCATGCGGTCGGTCAGTTCGTCGAACCCGCCGACGGGGCCCGGGGAGAGGGCCGCAGGAACCGGCACGCCGGCCGCGGCGAGGCGCCGTTGGCAGGCGAGCTTATCGAACATGCACAGCACGCCCGCCGCCGGCGCCGTCCAGCGGACGCCCCGCCCGGCGAGCCGGCGGTCCCAGTCGGTCAGCGTCTCCCGCAGGCCGAGGAACCATTGCCGCGGGTGCAGGATCCGGCCGCGGTCCGCTTCCAGTCCGGCCAACGCCCGGCGGCCGAGCGTGGGCGAGCCCTCCGCCTCCGCCGCCTCAAGGCCGGTGGCGAGCAGCGCCCGCTCCACGGCCCAATTCTCGCCCGGCGAATCGACCCGCAGCACGGCGTCGGGGGGAACCTCCTCGATCGATCGCCGGCCGCTGAGCAGATCGAGCCACGGCAGCAGGAGCGCCGGCGGGGCGCCGCGGTCGGCCAGCGCCCGCTGGAACAGGGCGACGCGGCGGTTCTCCGGGTTGCCGACCAGCGCCCACCGGCGGGGCGGGGCGACGGTCGGGGACTCCGGCCTCACTCGCCGACGGCGACGTAGCGTTCCGGCGGATCGTTTCCGTACTGGTACGCCTCCATCACGTGCCGGGCGTCCAGTGCGCCGACCGCGGCCCGCAGCCGCTCGACCGCGGCGGGGCTGACGAAGTGGTGGCGGATGTCGAGCCGGTCCAGTTCGCCGATCCAGGCCGCCCCGGCCAGGGCGTCCGCCCCGGCGTCGCCGAGCGTGCCCAGCGAGAGGTCCAGCGTCGTGATCCGCCCCGGCCGCGGCCGACTGGCCAGCACGGCGGCGGTCTCGTCGGCCCGGTCGTCGTTCCGCAGGCCGAGGTGGGCGAGGCCGGCCATCAGCGGGGCGTCGAGCAGTTCGATCAGCACGTCGTCGGCGATCTCGTTCCCATAGCCCTCGTCGCCGAACCAGAGTTCGAGCCGTTCCAGCTTCGGCAGCCGGGCCGCGGCGACCTCCCGGGCCACGGAGGCCGGCATCCCGCCGCACTCGATCATCAGCGACCGCAGGTTGTCGTGGGAGGGCCGGCCGAGGCTGAGGTCGTTCGCCCCCCGCACCCGCAGTTCCTCCAGCGCCGGGAAGGCCCCGAACAGCGGCGAGAGGTCGGACTGATTGATCCAGGACATCTCCGTCTCCTCCTGGACGATATCCCCCAGGAACAGCGCCCGCAGGTTCGGCAGCCGGTCGCGGGCGGCGACGAGGGCCTCCACGGTCGCCTCCGAACTGCCTCCCTCGAAGGCCCCGCCCCACGGGCCGATCACCAGCGCCGTGATCCCCGCGGCGGCCGGGTCGTCCAGCAGGTCGGCGAGGCGGTCGGGGAACCCCTCCTGGTCGTCCCAATCGCAGCCGATCCGCACGGCGACGTCGCCGGTCGGCACGCCGCCGTCCTCCGCGAACTCGCGTACGGGAAGGCCGAAGAACTCCTCGACGTGTTCGTCGCTCGTCGGGAGCGGCCCGTCGTCCGACTCCGCCATGGCTCACGCTCCGCTGGGGAAACTGTGGGTGAACAGGGGGAACTGCAGAAATCCAAATCCGCCGATACGATCGGCGTTGCGGCCGCGAACGGCCACGGTACACTCGTTCACGTGCGCCGTCGAGCGGCGGCGTGCGACCAACTCCCGCACGAACTCCTACGGAGCGACGTCATGTGGCGGCACGGGGACGTCTTTCTACAAGCGGTCGAGGCCTTGCCGGACGGCGTGCGGAAGCTGCCGCACGTCACGCTGGCCCGCGGCGAATCGACCGGCCACTGCCACCGGATCCGCGAGCGGGGCGTGGCGGAACTGTTTTCCGCGCCCGGCGGCGACCTATACCTCCACGTCACCGGCGAGCAGGCCACGCTGGTCCATGAGGAACACGGGCCGATTGAACTGGGGCCGGGGCTGTACCGGTCGTGGATTCAGCGGGAGTACTCGCCGGAGCGGATCCGGCGCGTGATCGACTGACCGCCGCGGCGACCCCCGAGTTCCTCTCCCGTTCCCCCGGCCGAGAGCGCCGATGCAGGCCGTCACCTCCCCCGCCGCCCTGCGGGCCGGCGAAACCTATCGCTCCGTCGATCTGGCCGGGTCGGACGTCGACGAGTTACCGCCGGGCCTCACGGTGCGCTACGCCCTGATCCTGCGGGACTGCGTGCGGCTGGAGCGGTTGCCCGAGGGCTTGCGGGCCGGCTCGATCGACCTGTCCGGCTGCACGTCGCTGGAACGGTTGCCGGAGGGACTTTCAGCCTCGTTCCTCGACCTGACCGGCTGCGGCCAGTTGGAGGAGTGGCCGCAGGCGGGGGAGGTCTCCGTCGGCCGGCTGCGCATGCGGGACTGCCTCGGGTTCCGCAGCGTGCCGCCCTGGCTGGGGACCGTGGCCCAACTCGACCTGGCCGGGTGCGTGGGGATCCGGGGGCTGCCGGAGGGGTTGCAGGTCACC
This sequence comes from Alienimonas californiensis, assembly GCF_007743815.1. Classification (GTDB taxonomy): domain Bacteria; phylum Planctomycetota; class Planctomycetia; order Planctomycetales; family Planctomycetaceae; genus Alienimonas; species Alienimonas californiensis. Next base: position 364,412 of record NZ_CP036265.1, on the reverse strand, counting down.
TCGTGGATCGACGTGGGCGGGACGAACCTGACAGGCCTGCCGGCCTCGCTGGCGAGCGTGGGGCTGCGGTGGCGGGGGGTGACGGTGGACGAGCGGATCGCCTTCCGCCCCGACGAAATCACCGCCGCGGAGGCTCTCGCCGAGCCGAACGCGGAACTGCGGCGGGTGAAGATGGAGCGGATCGGCTTCGACCGCTTCGTCGCCGAGGCCGACCCCAAGGTGCTGGATACCGACAGCGACCCCGGCGGCGAACGCCGCCTGCTGCGGGTCGATCTGGCGGACGACGAGCCGCTGGTGGTCGTCGCCGTCCGCTGCCCCTCCACCGGCGGCCAATACGTCCTGCGGGTCCCGCCCGACACGAAGACCTGCCGGCAGGCGATCGCCTGGACCGCCGGCTTCGACGACCCGTCGCAGTACGCCCCGCTGGTGGAAACGTGAGCGGGGCGGGGGAAGGGACGCCGCTCGACGCCAACGCCGAGATCGGCCGGCGGGACGTGCTGTTCGTCACGCTCGACACGCTGCGGTACGACGTGGCCGCGGGCGCCCTCGCCGACGGACTCACCCCCAATCTGACCGCGCTGCTGCCGGGCGGGCGGTGGGAGCGGCGGCACACGCCGGGCAGCTTCACCCTCGCCGCCCACCACGCCTTCTTCGCCGGCTTCCTACCGACGCCCGCAGAACCTGTTTCCGAGGGAGGGCGGCCGCACGAGCGGCTGTTCGCGGCCCGGTTCGCCGGCAGCGCGACGACCGGCCCCCGCACTTTCGTGCATGACGAGCCGACTTGGGTCGAAGCCCTCGCCGCCCGCGGCTACCGCACGCTCTGCGTCGGCGGGGTCGGGTTCTTCAATAAACAAACCCCGCTGTGCCGGACGCTGCCGGGGTTGTTTGAGGAAAGCTACTGGACCGAGGCGATGGGGGTGACGGGGCCGGACTCCACCGCGGAGCAGGTCCGCCTCGCCTGCCGTCTGCTGGCCGAGACGCCGCCGGACCGGAGGGCGCTGCTGTTTCTGAACGTCTCCGCGATCCACCAGCCGAACTGCCTGTTCACGCCGGGGGCGACGGCGGACTCCCCGGCCACGCAGGCGGCGGCGCTGGCCTACGTCGACCGCTGCCTGCCGCCGCTGTTCGACGCCCTGCGGATCCGCGGCGGGGCGCTGTGCGTGCTCTGCTCCGACCACGGCACCGCCTACGGCGAGGACGGCTTCGCCGGCCACCGGCTGGCCCACGAGGTGGTCTGGACGGTGCCGTATGCGGAGTTCCTGCTGGAGACGGCGGAAGTCAGACCGAACGCTTTCTGAACTCCTCCGCCCGATCCCTTTTTTACGCCGAAGGTCTCGTGTGGCAAACTGCCACCAGTGGTCGATAGGATGAACGCGACAGTGGTTCGCCCCATCCCGTTCGGAGGTTCCCATGCCCGCCGCCCCGACGGACGCCCGCTTGAGCGTGCGTCTCGATCAGTCGATCAAGGACGAGATTGCCGACGCCGCAGCACTGCTCGGCCAGTCCGTCAGCGACTTCACCGTCACGACCCTGCTTCGCCGGTCGAAGGAAGTAAAGGCTGAAGAAAGCGTCACCCGCCTGACGAATCGGGACCGGGATCTGTTCCGGTCGATCGTCGACGATGAGGCGGCGGAACCGAACGCGAAGTTGGCCGCCGCCGCCCGCGCGTTCGAGCGGCGGTACGGGACCGATGAGTGACGATACCAACGAACCGTTTCCGTGGAAGATCCGGCCGTTCAAGAAGGCGGACCACGATCGTTCCGCCTTCGACTGCGGCGTGCCGTCGTTGAACGACTGGCTCAAAAACAAGATGAGCCAATGGGAGAAGAAGGGCTTCTCCCGCACGTTGGTGTTGGTGAAGGACGGGGAGCGGGCGGTGCGGGGTTACTATGCCCTTTCGCCCCATACTGTCCTGCATGAGGCGCTGACGGAGGATCAGGGGAAGGGGCTGCCGATGGTGGACGTCCCCGTCGTCCTGATCGGCCGGTTGGCCGTCGATCAGACCTTGCAAGGCCAAGCGTTCGGCCGGGACCTCCTGCTCCACGCCCTTCGGCGCATTTATCGCCTTTCGCTGGCGATGGGCGTGAGGGCGGTGGAAGTCGACGCGATCGACGACTCGGCCGTACGGTTCTATCGGGCCTACGGATTCGAACCGCTCGCCGACCAGCCGCGGAAGCTTTACCTGCCGATCCCGGTCGTGAGAACGCTGTTCGAGAGCGGGGCGAAACCCCGTTCACCTCGGCGTTCTGCCGTTCCCTGACCGGTTGTCGACGACTACGACGACGAGTAGTTTCGACGCCCCGGTCGACAATCGTTTCTGATCGACGGCGGCTCCGGACCCGCCTTGATCGGTCCCAGAAGCTTGGAGGCGGCGAGGCTCCTTCAAGATGACGCAGAGTCCCCCGAACGAGCCCGACTCGCCGCACCCGCTGGACGCGGCGAACCCCTTCGTCGGGTACGCCTACAGCTATCCGCACAAGTCGGCGTATCGGACGCTCAACCCGCCGGTCCCGTTGGCGGAGGCGTGGGCGGGGGAGCGGCGGGACGGGCTGTTCCTGTACGCCCACCTGCCGTTCTGCGAGGTGCGGTGCGGGTTCTGCAACCTGTTCACGCTGGCGAACAGCGGCGCCGACCTCGTCGCCCCCTACCTGCGGGCGCTGCGGGCCGAGGCGGCCGCCGTCCGCGAGGCCCTGCCGGACGCCCGCTTCGCCCGCGTCGCCCTCGGCGGGGGGACGCCGACCTATCTGGACGAGCGGGAACTGGCCGAACTGCTCGAATTGCTCTCCGGCGTGCTGGGGACGGACGCCGGGGCGCTGCCGGCCTCCTGCGAGGCCTCCCCGGCGACGCTGACCGCGGAAAAGGCGAACCTGTTGCGGGCGTGGGGCGTGGACCGGCTCAGCCTCGGCGTGCAGTCCTTCGACGAGGCGGAGGCGAAGCGGCTCGGCCGGCCGCAACGCACGGCGGAGGTGCGGCGGGCGATCGAGCACGTCCGCGACGCCGGGTTCCCCGTGCTCAACCTCGACCTGATCTACGGCACGCCCGGGCAGTCGCTCGCCTCGTGGCTGCGATCGGTGGGGCAGGCGATCGAAACCGGGGCGGAGGAGATCTACCTCTACCCGCTCTACGTGCGGGAGTTGACCGGGCTGGGCAGGACCCACGTCGAACCGAACGACGGACGATTAGACGCCTACCGAGCCGCCCGCGAACGGCTGCTGGGGGAGGGTTACGAACAGCATTCGCTGCGGATGTTCGCCAAGCGGGCCGCCGACGGGGCCGACGTCGGGCCGGCGTACGACTGCCAGTCGGACGGGATGGTCGGCCTCGGCTGCGGGGCCCGGTCCTACGCCGGGGCGCTGCACTATTCGACCGAGTACGCCGTCGGCCGGGCCGGCGTGCGGGCGATCCTCACCGACTACGTCCACCGCGATCCCGCCGACTTCGCCGCCGCCCGGCACGGCCACCGCCTCGCCCCGGACGACCGCCGTCGCCGGTTCGTGCTCCAGGGCCTCTTGCAGAGCGGCGGACTGGACGCCGCCGCCTACCGCCGCCGGTTCCACTCCGAACCCCTCGCCGACCTGCCGCAATTAGTCGAACTGACCGACCGCGGCCTGGCCGCGTGGGACGGCGACCGGCTCAAACCGACGGCCGCGGGGCTGGAACGCTCCGACGCGATCGGACCGTGGCTTTATTCCCCGCAGGTTAATGAATTAATGGCGGGGGGGCCGGTGCGGTGAACCTGTCGTTCCTCTACCGCGGCACGCTGTCGAGCTGCAATTACGACTGCCCGTACTGCCCCTTCGCCAAGCACTGGGAGTCCCCGGAGGAGCTGGCGTCCGACCGGGCCGGGCTGGACCGGTTCGTGGAGTGGATCGCCGGCCGCACCGACGACGAAATCGCGATTCTGTTCACCCCCTGGGGCGAGGCGCTGGTCCGCAAGTGGTACCGGGAGGCGGTGACGTTCCTGTCGAACCTGCCGCACGTCCGCCGGGTCGCGGTGCAGACGAACCTGTCGGTCGACCCGCGGTGGCTCGCCGACGCCGACCCGGCGACCGCCGCCCTCTGGTGCACCTACCACCCCGGCCAGGCCGGTTCACCGGGAAGGGCGGGGCGGGCGGCGTTCCTGCGGCGCTGCCGGACGCTGGACGACCTGGGCGTGCGCTACAGCGTGGGCGTCGTCGGCCGCCGGGAACATCTGGCCGAGATCGAGACCCTGCGGACCGAGCTGCGGCCGGGCGTTTACCTGTGGGTGAACGCCGAGAAGGACGAACCCGGCCACGACGCCGCGGACCTGGTCGAGGCCCTGACGCGGATCGACCCGCTGTTCCCGACGAACCTCGCCGACCACCCCAGCCGCGGCCGGGCCTGCCGGACGGGGTGGGACGTCTTCACCGTCGACGCGGCCGGCGACGTGCGCCGCTGCCACTTCGTGGACCGGGTCATCGGCAACCTCCACGACGGCACCTTCCCCGCCGGCCGCTCCGGCGCCCCGTGCCCCAACGCGACCTGCGGCTGCCACATCGGCTACGTCCACCTGGAGCCGCTCGGTCTGCACGAAATCTTCGGCGACGGCCTGCTGGAACGCATCCCGGCGGGCTGGCCGAACCGCTGAAGCCGGTCCTTATCCCGAACACTCGCGGTACTGATCGAACCGGCGAGCCGCGACAGCCGGTGCGAGGGCCTGCGGGTGCAGGCGGCGGCCCCGGCGACGCCGGCCGGCCGGGCGGCGGCGGAGCAGTTTCTGGCCGCGGTCGGCGCGCGGGTCCGCCGTGGCGGGCGCTACCGGGGCAAGGCGCTCTCGCTGGAGGCCGGCGATCAGTACGAGGGCCTCGCCGGCGGGGTGACGGTGCACGCGCTGCCGGCCGTCTCGCGGGAGCAGGTGATCCTGCCCGCGGCGACGCTGGACCTGCTGGACCGCAACGTCCTCCGCTTCGCCGCCGACCGCCCCCGGCTGCGGGCCGCCGGCCTGCCGACGAAGAAGGGCCTGCTGTTCTACGGCCCGCCGGGCACCGGCAAGACGCACACCGTCCGCTACCTCGCCTCGGCGTTGCCGGGCTGCACGACGCTGCTGGTCACTGAGGAACAGGTCGGCCTGCTGGGTCAGTACGTTTCCCTGGCCCGGCTGCTGGCGCCGAGCCTGGTGGTGATCGAGGACGCGGACCTGATCGCCCGCGACCGGGAGTCGATGGGGAACGCCTGCGGCGAGTCGCTGCTCAACAAGCTCCTCAACGATATGGACGGCCTGAAGCCGGACGCCGACGTGCTGTTCGTCCTCACCACGAACCGGCCCGAAGCGTTGGAGGGCGCCCTCGCCGGCCGACCGGGGCGGATCGACCAGGCGGTCGAGTTTCCCCCGCCGGACCGTGAGGGCCGCGAACAGCTGATCCGCCTGTACGCCCGCGGGGCCACGGTGAGCGACGCGACGGTCGCCGACGCCGCCGGCCGCACCGAGGGCGTCTCCGCGGCCTTCCGGCGGGAGCTGATACGCCGCAGCACCCAGTTCGCTATGGAACGCACCGGCCCCGGCGACGGCTTGGACGTCACGACGCCGGACGTGGCCGCGGCGCTGGAGGAGTTACTGATCTCCGGCGGCTCGCTGAACCGCGCCCTGCTGGGCGCCGGCGACGCGGTCGCCTGAGCCGGTCGCCGTCTCGCGGGGGCGGAGGAGGGGCGTCATGCTCTGTCGTCCCGTGTCCTCTTCCGCCGTGTCGATGCTCTGTCCGCCCACGCACGTCTCGCCCGTTGCGGCGGCGGTTCTCGCCCTCTGCGGCGCACTGTCGGGCGAACCCGTGTATTGCGCCGAGGAACCGGACGTGGAGCCCATCATGTTGAAGCCGCTCGGATCGATCAGATTCGGCGTCGTCCCCGACCCCGGCCCGGTGCGGAACGTGGGCGGGTTTGACGTCGACGACCGCGGCCGGATCGGCTTCGTCCGGCATCGGGCCGGCGGACGGGAGACTCCGGCGTTCGTGCTGTTCGATCCCGCCGCGGGCGACGGCGACGAGGCCCTGCTGGACGTGACGCCCGAGGGGCTGGCGGAGATTCCACAGGCGGACCTCGTCGTCGCCTGGACCGGCGGGGACGGGTGGGTCGTCGCGGCCAGCCGGGGGATCCTCGACCCGGACGGGAACGAACCCGCCGTGACCTGCCGGGCGTGGCGGATCGACCCGACCGTCGAGCCCGCCGTAACGCCGCTGACGGGGTTCGCAGAGCCCGGCCTCTCGGCGATTCACGGGACCGGCGACGGCGGATTTGTCGCGGTCGCTTGGGATAATGTCGAAGGCTACCGAGATTGGCTCGTTCGTTGCGGGCCGGACGGCGGCGCTCGGTGGCGGGTCGAGGGGCCGCAGGGCGACCCGCCGGCGGCGTTCTCCCCGGAGAGCGTGGCGGTGTCCGCCGCGGGGCGGGTCGGCGCCGTCAGTCTGCCGTGGGAGGCGTGCCATCTGTGGACGTTCTCCCCCGACGGCCGCGTCCTCGGATGGATCGGGCTGGAAGGCCCCTTGGGGCGGGACGCGTTGTATTCTCCGCCCCCGCTGTCCGCCGGCGGGCCGATCGAAGAGGGGGGCGAGGACCGCTGGATCCTGAGAGACGGCGACGACTTGGTGCGGCTGGCCGGCGACCGGGCGGCGGGGCGGATCACGCCCCGGTTTACGGACGGGCGGGCCGTCAACGTGGGGAGCGTCGTGCGGGCCCCGGCCGACGGGCGGCTGTGGGTCTCCGAGGACCATTGCCTGTTGCGGCTGGACCAGAACGGCGTCGTCGACCGGGCGTTCGGCACGCTGCCGGACCCCGTGGCGCTGCGGGAGGTCGCCGGCGTGGCGGTGGGCCCGACGGGCAACCCGCACGTCGTCGACGCCCGCACCGCGGCGGTGCACGTGTTCGACCCGAATGGGGCGCCGCTCCGCGTGCTGACGCCCGACCCGGCGGATTTCGAGGGCGGGATCATGTTCCCGCAGCTCGCCTTCGGCCCCGATGATGCGACGTACCTCAAGCAGGGCAACGACGGTGCGGAGTTCGTCCGCTTCGGCCCGGGCGGGGACCGCGTCGGCCGGGTGAAGGCGGGGACGGAGTTCCTCAATACCTGGCTGTTTCGGCCGGACGGCGGACGCTGGGTCGTCCATCACGACACCGTTAGCCTGCTGGCCGCGAACGGCCGGCGGACCCGGACGATCGACCGCCGCCCGGACGGCGAGTTTCTCGGAACCCAGCCGGCGCCGGCGGTGTTCCCAGACGGGGGGCTGGCGCTGAAGGACGACGCCGGCACGCACCTGTACGGCCCGGACGGCGAACCGCTCCGCACGCTGGAGCTGCCGGGCGATAATTTGGCGTCGGTCGCCGCCGGCACGACATGGGTCGCGGCGGCGGTCGGCGGGGACGTGTTCCTCGCCCCGCGGGCCGGCGGGGCGGTCCGCGTCTTCACCCCGCCCCGCCGGCCGCGGGACCGCGGCAAGCCGTACCTCTCCCTGCACACCGACCCCGCCGGCCGCGAGCTGTGGATTCACCAGTACGCCGCCCGCCGGGTCGATCGCTACGCGTTGCCGTAGTAGCGCGGCGAAGGGGCGTTTCGGTCGGCGTCCAAACCGTTCGCCCCGTGTTGCCGGTGTTTAACAGGGCCGTTCCCGTTACGCCTTCACCACCGTACCGAGGCTTTCCAGCCCCCGGGTCGCCCCACGCGTGTCCACCACCAGCGGGGCGTGCCTTACCACGGTTTCGTAATCGACCGCCGCGTGGTCCGTGGCGATGAGGACGCAGTCCTGCCCCGCTAAGAACTCCGGGGTGAGCGATTCGCTGACGAGTTCCGGCGGGTCCGGGTAGTTCCGCTTGCCGCGGGGCATGCGGGGGACGTGCGGGTCGTGGTAGCTGAGTTCCGCGCCCAGTTCGTCCAGCCGGTGGAGCAGTTCGAAGCTGGGGCTCTCGCGGTGGTCGTCGACGTTCTTCTTATACGCCAGCCCCAGCACGCAGATCTTGCTGCCCCGCACCGGCTTGGTCGCGTCGTTCAGGGCCGTCACGACCTTGCCGACGACGTACTCCGGCATCGAGGTGTTCACCTCGCCGGCCAGTTCGATAAACCGCGTATTGAGCCCCTGCCGGCGGGCCAGCCAGGTGAGGTAGAACGGGTCGATCGGGATGCAGTGTCCGCCCAGCCCCGGACCGGGATAGAAGGCCTGGAAGCCGAACGGCTTCGTCTTGGCGGCGTCGATCACCTCCCAGACGTCGACGTGCATCCGGTCCAGCAGGACTTTTAACTCGTTGACCAGGGCGATGTTCACCGCCCGGTAGGTGTTCTCGAGGATCTTGCAGGCCTCGGCGACCTCCGGGCTGCCGACGGGGATCACCCGCACCACCGCGGACTCATAGAGGAGGCAGGCCAGCTCCCCGCTGAGTTCGTCCAGCCCGCCGACGACCTTGGGGATGCCGGCGGCGGTGTAGTCCGGGTTGCCGGGGTCCTCCCGCTCCGGGCTGTAGGCGAGGAAATAATCGTCGCCGGCGGTCAGGCCGCTTTCCGCCAGGATCGGCAGCAGCACGTCCCGGGTGGTGCCGGGGTAGGTGGTGCTTTCGAGCGCTACCAACTGCCCCGGCCGCAGGGCTTTGGCGATCGCCCGGGCGCTGCCCTCCACGTACGACAGGTCCGGGTCGCGGGCGTCGGTCAGGGGGGTGGGGACGCAGATTAAAAGCACGTCCGGTTCGGCCAGCCGGTCGAAGTCGTCGGTCGGTTCGAAGGCGTCCTCGCGCAGCCAGCGGGCGATTTTGGCGCCGGGCACGTGCTTGATATAGCTGCGGCCGTCCAGCAGGGCGTCTACCTTGGCCCGGTCGGTGTCGAAGCCGATCGTCTTGAACCCGGCGTTGACGAAGGCGTCCAACAGCGGCAGGCCGACGTAGCCCAGCCCGATCACCCCCACGCGGGCGGTGCGGTTCTGGAGGGCGGCCCGAAGGCCTGCGGCGGGGCAGTCGGCGGAAAGGCGGTCAGCGAAGCTGCCAGACATGAAACCGCTCTACGGAGGCGAAGGCTCAAAACGTTACCGTGGGGGCCGCACAGCAGGCCATGCTGCAAAAGCTCGCCGGCGCTTTTTCCGGCGGCACTCCGCCAAAACGACCGTCCCCCCCGGTACAGGAGGTCGAAGAGCAGGGCGAGCGCCCCGCAGAGCATAAACGCGACCCAGGAGACGACGGTCTTCTGCGTCAGCATCTCCTCACGGTTGAACGCGAGGAGACCGACGAAGGTTACGCCATAGGCCAGCAGTATGAAGGCGTCTCTGACGTTCAGCAGCTAACCCGCGAACTCGGGATGATAAACACTTCGTCGCCGGCGAAGAGGCCGAGGAGCAAGCTGAACGTCCACCACCAAAACGGCCGACCCCCAGTGCTGAAGGACGTCTCAAAGATCCGGCGGAGAAACTCGGTGTACGCGACCGACGCTCCAAACAGAAGATAGACCGCGGTCAGCACATCGCCCGCCTTCCCCTCCGCCGTCGGCTGGACTCCGGACAGCCTGAACCCTACGACGAGGGCGTACAACAGGAACGGCAGCGAATACGCTCCCGCGAGGCGACCGATTGCGATTCGTTGCATGGATCGGCCTCGGTGCGGCGGAACCGGAACACAGGATCTCGGGCGCATCCCAGAGCCGTGATCGTAGTCCCACAGCGGTTGACGCCCACAGCCCGTTGACGCTGCAGATCGCGTCGCCGTCCCCACGACAGATCCGAAGCCCGAGACTCACACGCGTTCGAGCTCACGCAACGCCGCATCGAGGCGATCCAGGGCGTCGAGAGCCCCGCACTTCAGCGCCACGCCCCCGGCCGGGACGGCGGCGTCTCGCGGGTTGATGCGGACGAGCCGGTCCGCCCGGCGTTCGCACTCGCGACGGACGGTCGCGATCGCGGTTCCGGCGCCGAGTTCGACCGCCGTCAGAGCCTCGCGGGGGAGGCCGTTTCGCCACGCCGCGTAGCGTCGCTCCTGGTCGTCGGTCCGGCCCGGCAGCCAGCCGGCGTCGCCGAACATCAGCACGTTCGGCCGGGCGAGCAGTCCGCAGCCGGGGCAGGTCGGCAGTTCGCCCTTGGCTCGACAGGTCTCGGCGTCGACTTCGACGGTCACGTCGTCCGCCGGCCAGATCGCGTCGGAACAGCGGACGAGACACTGGAGAAAGTGGATGGAGCCGTGACATTCCACGATCCGGTCCGAATCCCACCCGGCCTGCTGAAACTGCCCGTCGACGTTGCTGGTGAACACGAAGCCGCCGGCCGGCGCCGCCGCGGCCCACTCGGCGAGCAGGCCGAACCCGGCGTGCGGCGTCGTGGTCCGGTAGAGGTTCAGCCGATGCCCGTAGAACCCCCCACGCCCGGCGGGGATCCTCGCGGAACCATCGCGGGTCTGCCATCTGCTGGAACGAGACGCCGGCCCGCCCCAGCGCCGGGTAGGCCTTCCAGAATCCCTCCGGCCCGCGGAAGTCCGGCAGGCCGGAGTCGACGCCCATCCCGGCGCCCGCCCCCACCAACAGACCGCCGCAGTCACGGATCCATTCGGCAGCGGTCCGGACGAACGCCGGCGCGGGGGGCCCCGGCGCCGGGGCCCGCGGCGGTCCTGATGGCGGACTCATCGCCGCAACCACCCCGCGAGGACCAGCACCGCCCACAGCGGCTTGCCGTATCCCGCCCGGCCGGCGCGGTGGGCCTCCCAGACGCGGCGGACGCCGTCCCGGTCGAGCACGCCGTCGAGGGCGCCGGCGGAAAAGACCGTCTCCTCGAACCGCTCCGCCAGCGGGCCGCGGAGCCAGGCGTCGGTCGGCACGTCGAAGCCCCGCTTGGGCAGCCGCCGGACCGCCTCCGGCAGCAGGTCGCCGCAGGCCTCGCGGAAGATCGTCTTCGTGCGGCCCGGCCCGGCCTTCAGGTCCGAGGGGATCGTCGCCGCCAGTTCCAGCAGTTCGTGGTCCAGCAGCGGCGGGCGGGCCTCCAGCCCGCGGGCCATCGTCGCCCGGTCCACCTTCACCAGGAAATCGTCCGGCAGCAGGACCGCAGTGTCGCAGGCCAGCATCCCCCGCAGCGGGTCGGAGAGAGAGTCCGCCCCGTCGTGCCGGTAGGCGGCGGCGTACGCGGCCGCGAGTTCCTGTTCGGCCGTGGCGCCGGCGAGTTCGGCCCGCACGTCGGGGTGCAGCAGTTCGCCCCGCAGCGGCGGGCGGCAGAGGCCGAGCGTGTTGGCGAACGCCGCGGCGGGGTCGGCCGCGAGGTTCGTCAGCGTCGACTTGAGCCGCAGCGCCCGCGGCAGACCGCGGCCGCGGGGCCACGCCGCCGCGATCGGCCCCAGCCCCGCCCGCAGCGCGGGCGGCAGCCGCCGACGCACGGCGGCCTCGCGCAGGTCGTGGGCGTAGCGGGCGTAGCCGCCGAAGGCCTCGTCCCCGCCGTCGCCCGTCAGCACGACCTTTACGCCGCCCGCCCCCGCGGCGGCCGCCGCGACCGCCAGCGTCGGCACGGCGGAGGGGTCGGCGAAGGGTTCGTCGTAGTGCGTCAGGACCCCGTCCAGCCCGCCGTCGGCGTCCGCCCGGACGACGCGCTCGGCGTGGTCCGTGTCGTACCGCTCGGCGATCAGTTTGGCCGCGGGCAGTTCGGAGAACCCCCGCTCGTCGAACCCGACTGAGAACGTCTTCAGGCGCCCCCCCGCCTCGCGCAGCCCGGCCGCGGCGTGGGCGACGACGGCGCCGCTGTCCAATCCGCCCGACAGGAAGGCCCCCACTGGCACGTCCGCCACGAGGTGCGTCCGCACGGCCTCGGCGACCTTCGCCCGCACCGCCTCGACCCACTCCGCCCGCGATTTGGACAGGTCCGGCCGGTATCGCAGTTCCCAGTACCGCCGCGGCGGCGGCAGTTCGCCCCGCTCCAGGTCGCCGGGGGAGACGACCAGCGTGTGCGCCGGCGGCAGCTTGGCGACGCCCCGGAAGATCGTCCGCGGCCCCGGCACGCAGCCCAGCGTCAGGTACCGGTCGACCGCCGCCGGGTCCAGCTCCCGCGGCGCCCCCGCCGCCGCCAGAGCGGTGAGCTCCGAGGCGACCCGCAGCCGTTTCCCGCCGCGGTCGTGATGCAGGTAGACCGGCTTCTGCCCGACCCGATCCCGGGCGAGCAGCAGTCGCCGCCGCTGGGCGTCCCACAGGGCGAAGGCGAACATCCCCCGCAGCGGCGTGCAGACCGCCGCGCCGTACTCGTCGTCGGATCGCTCGGCGTGCTCGGCGGCGAGGTGCAGGAGGGTCTCGGTGTCGGACGCCGTGCGGAAGGCGTGGTCGCGGCCCTCCAGGTCGGCCCGCAGTGCGCGGTAGTTGTAGATCTCCCCGTTGAAGGCGACCGCGAACCGGCCGTCGGCCGACCGCATCGGCTGGTCGCCCCCGGCGAGGTCGATGATCGACAGCCGCCGGTGCCCCAGGCCGACGTGCGGCTCGGCGTAGCGCCCTGCGCCGTCCGGCCCCCGGTGGGCCAGGGCGGCCGTCATCCGGTCGAGCGGCGAACCCGCTCCTGCGGGCGGGATCGACGGGTCGGCGGAGAGCAGGGCGGAGAAGCCGCACACGGTCAGTCTCCCCCGCCGACGGACGAGGCGGCGGTCGCGGGCGTCGGGGGGCGGTTGTCACGCACGGCGCCCCGTTCCCCGATCGCCCGGGCCGGCACGCCGGCCATGATCTGGCGGGGGCCGACCGGACCGGTGACCACCGCGGCCGCGGCGATCACGGCCTGCTCGCCGACGTCCGCCATGACCACTGCCCGGTCGCCGACCCACGCGTCCCGTCCAATCGCGACCCGCGGCCACTCGCCCGGCTGCTCGCGGACGGGCATGTCCAGCCGGTCGATCCCGTGCTGACGGCCGCCGTTCGTCACCGACACCGCCGACCCCAGCAGCGCGTCCTCGCCCACGTCCACGGCCCCCAGCACGCAGTACGGGCCGACGTAGCACCGCGCGCCCAGCGTCGTCTCGGGCGAGGTCAGCAGCGCCCCGAACCCGACGTGCACGTCCCGCCCGCAGGCCCGCAGGGTCTGCCGGAAGAACGCCCGCCGCAGGGTGACGCCGCACAGCCCGGGCAGGAGGGCGAAGGCCTGGGCGTAGCCCGGGAACGCCCGTTCGGCCCCGAGGGCCGCGGCGGACAGTCGGTACGCCGCCCACGCCGGCAGCGTGACCGCCGCCGCGAGCAGATCGACCCCCCGCTTCGCCCCCGTGCGGCACGTCGCCCCGGAGGACGGCCGCCGATCGATCGGTTCGGTCGCCTTCATCGCCCGGCCCCCGCGACGGCGGCCGGTCTTGGTCCGCCCCGTCCTGCCCGCAGCCGCCCGGCCGCGGGCGTCGTGGTTCGGTCTCCCCGCCCGAACGTCATTCGCGATCCGATCCGGGGGCCTGAACGTGAGAGGGCCGACGCCGAATCGACGCGCGGACCGTCTCTCTTCGGCGGATCCGGGGCCGCTGTCAAGACCGCCGCCGCGTCGGCCGCGTCGGCGCCGACGGATTCTCTGAGCCCGACCTCCTGAAGAGACCCACCGCCGCGACGGATCCGGGACGAAGACGCCCCTTTGGTCCGGCCGTACGCCGGGAGACATGGGGGGCGACAGGGGGAGCGACTGTCGGAGAAACTCTCGCAGATCTTTCCCCGGCCGCCGCAGCGGCGGCCCGCCGTATTCGCCCGCCCCGCGATGAGCCCGGCCGCCGCCCTCGTTCTCGCGGGTCAGGTCGGTGCGAGTTTCTCGTGGGTGAACAGGGCTTTGAGTTCTTCCACGCCGGCCGGCTTGACGAGGTGGGCGTCGAAGCCGGCGGCGGCGGACTTGCGGCGGTCCTCCACCGCGCCGTAGCCGGTGAGGGCGACGAGCAGGACGTCGGCGGTGGCGTCGTCCGCCCGCAGCCGCTCCGCGACTTCGTAGCCGCTGATGCCGGGCAGGCCGATGTCGCACAGCACGAGGTCCGGACCGAACGCCGCCGCCGCCGCCAAACCCGCCGCGCCGTCGGCGGCCACACGGACCTCGTGGCCCCAGAACCGCTCGATCAGCCGGGTCATCATGAGGGCCGCCGGGCGGCTGTCTTCGACCACCAACACCTTCAGCGACCGGCCGGGCTCGACGGCGGGGGCTGCGGTCGCCCCGGTCGTCCGCGGCTCCGCGTCCGCCGGCCCCGCGGCGAGGGTCGGCAGGCGCAGGGTAAACGTGCTGCCGCGGCCGGGGCCGGGGCTGTCTGCGACGACCGTCCCGCCGTGCATCGTCGCCAGCCGCTTCACCAGCGTCAGCCCGATCCCCAACCCGCCCCGCGCCCGTTCGATGCTCGTCTCCCCCTGCGCGAACAGAACGAAGACGTGCGGCAACACGTCGGCGGCGATCCCCAGTCCGTCGTCCTCCACGACGACGGCCACCGTCCCGCCGCCCTCCCCGTCCGTCTCACGCTCCGCCCGAACGCGGACGGCCCCGCCGGGAACCATGTACTTCGCGGCGTTGGTGAGCAGGTTCGAGAGGATCTGCGCCAGCCGGACCGCGTCCCCGTTCACCCAGACCGGGTCGTCCGGCAAGGTGAGGGACAGGTCGTGGTTTTGCTCTCGGATGAGCGGACGGACCGCCTCGACGGCGGTGTGAACGCAGACGCGAAGGTCGATCGGCTCGCGGCGGAGTTCGATTCGGCCGCGGACGATGCGGGAGACGTCCAACAGATCGTCCACCAGCCGGGAGAGGTGGTCGACCTGCCGGCCGAGAATCTCGCACGCCTCTCGCCGGGCGGACGGTTCGGGTTCGCTCCCTTCCCCGTCCAAACCGCCCAGCAGCAGGGCGGCGTTCTTGATGGGGCTGAGAGGGTTGCGGAGTTCGTGGGCCAGCATCGCCAGGAACTCGTCCTTGCGAAGGTGCTCCTCGGTGAGGGCGTCGGTCCGCTCCCGCAGTTGGGCGACCATCGCGTGCCGCTCCGTCACATCGGACACGACGCACACCGTCCCGTCCGTCACGCCGTCCGACTCGCCGGGGATCGGGTCCACCACGACCCGTAGCCAGCGCTCCCCGCAGCGCAGCTCGACCGGCTCGCCGCCGGCGGCCTCTTCGTTTTCGGCGGCGGGCAGGACGTCGGAGAGCGGGCGTCCGAGGAGTTCGTCCCCGGTCCTCCCCAGCATCGGCGCCAGGGCGGCGTTGCAGCGGCGGATCACGCCGTCGGCGTCCAGCAGACAGATGCCGTCGCGGATGGCGTCGAACGTCGCCCGCCACCCGCGGGCGGCGCGGCGGGCGGCCTCTTCGGCCCGCCGCACCCGCAGCAGGGCGCGGACGGTGGCGAGCACCTCCTCCGGCTCGGCGGACTGGTTCAGGTAGCCGTCGGCCCCGCCCTCCAGCCCGCGGGTGCGGTCGCCGCTTTCGACGTACACCGTCGAGAGGTGCAGCACCGGGATCCGGGCCGTCGCCGGGTTCGCTTTGAGCCGGCGGCAGACCTCCAGCCCGCTGAAATCGGGCAGTTGGACATCGAGGACGACGAGGTCCGGCGGGCCGTCCGGGGGGGGCTCCGTCGACCCGCCCCCCGCCAGCCGCAGCGCGTCGGCGCCGGTCGCGGCCTCGCGGACGTCGTAGCCGGCGCGGCGGAGCGTATGGACGATCGTGTACCGCTTCGGCTCGTCGTCGTCGACGACCAGGAGGCGCGCCGCCGCGGGGGCGTCGGTCATCGCGGACCGGCCGGGGCTGGCGGGCAGAGAGTCCGTGGTGGGGTCGCTCACGGCGCCGTCACCCCCGAGAACCCGCCCGCGGCGTGCGGCGTCGACGGCGGGGCCGAACGCGAACCGCCCACCCCGGCCGCTTCGAGCGCTTCGCGGAGCCGGACGAGGGCCGCGTCGCGGGACAGGGGATTTTTGGTCAGGATCGCCGAAGAGCTCTCCGCCAGCCGCGCGCGTTCCCCCGCGGTCAGTTCCTTCGAGGTGCAGATGACGACCGGCAGGTCGCGGGTCGCCTCGTCGGCGCGGAGGCGATCAAGCACTTGGAATCCCGTGAGGTCCGGCATGACGAGGTCGAGGAACGCCACGTCCGGCCGGTCCTCGCGGGCCTTTCGCAGGCCCGGCTCGCCGCGGTCGGCCTCGGCGACGCGCCAGCCGGCGCCTTCCAGGAGTCCGCGGAGCACGTAGCGGGCGGCGTCGTCGTCGTCGATCACCAGCGCCCTCCCGGACCGGCCGGGGCCGGCGAGGGCGGTCAGGCGTGCGAGCAGCCATTCCCGCTCGATCGGTTTGAGACGGAAGTCGTCGGCCCCCAGCGTGAACGCCCGCTGCCGGTCGTCCACCACGGTGAGGACCAGCACGGGGATGTGCCGCGTGACGACCTCCCGCTTGAGGTCTTCCAGCAGCGCCCAGCCGCTTTCGGCCTCCAAGACGATGTCCAGCAGAATCGCGGCGGGGCGGAACTCCCGGAGCGCCCCGCGGGCCTCCGCCGCCGTGCCCGCCCCGACCGCCTCGAACCCCGACCCCTCCAGGTGCTTCTCGTACAGGTATCGCGTGGCGGGGTCGTCCTCGATCACCAGCACGGTGGCGCGGTTCGGGTCGCGTGGGCGGGCGCCGGCGGTTCCCCCGGCGTCGGTCCCGCCGCCGTCCGCCGCGCGGTAGACGCACGGGATCGTGACGGAGAACGCCGATCCTTCCGCCGGCGCGCTGCGGACGGCGATCGTTCCGCCCAGCAGTTCCGCCAGCCTGCGGGAGAGCGGCAGCCCCAGCCCGGTCCCGCGGATCCGGGTTTGGGTGGGGCTCTCGATCTGGGCGAACTCCTCGAAGATGCGTTCCAGTTCGACGTCGGCGATGCCCGCGCCGGTGTCCGCCACGGTGAAAGTGACGGCGTCGCCCGGCGCCGCCGCCGCGGAGACCCGGACCTCGCCGCGGTCGGTGAACTTCAGCGAGTTGGAGAGGAAGTTCCGCAAGATCTGGGCCAGTTTGCCTTCGTCGGTGTACAGGGCGGGCAGGGCGGGCGGATCGTCGAAGTGCAGGGCGACGGCGGAGCGCCCCCCGGCGTCGCGGGTCAGCAGCGGGCGGAACATCCCCCGCAGCGTACCGAACAGATCCTCCACGACGACTTGCGTCGGTCGCACGACCGTTTTGCCGGCCTCCACCGTAGCGAGATCGAGCAGGTCGTTGACCAGCGCGAGCAATCCCTCAGCCGACTGCCGGATGAACCCGACCTGCTTGTCCTGCTCGTCGGTCAGGTCGCCGTCGCCGCGGTCCAGCAGGATGCGGACCAAGCTGAGGATCGAGTTGAGCGGGGAGCGGAACTCGTGGCTCATGTGGGAGAGGAAGCGGCTCTTGAGGTCGGACGCCCGTTTCAGGAAGACCGCCTTCTCGTCCAGTTCCGCGTACAGGGCGACGACGCCGCGGTTCGTCTCCTCCAGTTCGGCGTTCAGGCTGGCCAACTCGGCCTGTCGCTCCCGCAGTTCGGCGAGGGCGTCGAGCAGTTCGCCGTTCTGCCGCTGCAACTCGGCGAGCGGGTCGGCCGGGGCGGCACGGGCCAGTTCGGCGGCAATCTCCGCCAGACGGGCGGCGGTCGGCGGCGGGGCGGCGCGCGGCAGGCGTTTCGCCATGAGGACGGCGGCGCCGGTCCCGCCGTCCGGTTCGATTCGGAAGACGTCCATCAATCGGCGGGCGGCGACCGGGCCGGACCCGCCGCCGTCCAACAGCCCCGCCAGCGTCTCCCGGCCCGGCCCGGTCTGCCGCACGCGGGCCGTCAGGAGCGGGCGATCGTTCGCTCCCCCCGCGGAGGGCTCGATGGCGAAGGCGATCTCCCCGCCGCCCGCGTTCAGCAGCGCGGTGCGGGCGATCTCGGAGACGGCGGTGGCCACGCGGGTCTGATCCTGCGGCTCGAACCCGGCCAACGCGGCGACCTCCCGCGCCCGCTGACGGGCCAGCACCACGTCTTCGCCCCGGGCCACCGGGAGCGTGAGCAACGGGTCGGTCACCGGTCCGGCTCCCCGGCGTGCGGGCGGAGGGCGACGACGGTGGCGTCGTCCCGGCCGCGGACGAAGTCGCGGTACAGCAGACCCGCGATCAGCCCCGGATGGCGCGTCACCAGGCCGCGATGGTCCGCCAGCCTCCAGCCGGTGGCGAGGCCGTCGGAGTGCATCACCAACAGTCCGCCCGCCGGCCAGGGCAGGACGACCCGCTGAACCCGAAGCAACTTCGCCCCGACCGTGCCGTTGTGCGAGAGGAGGCTGCGACCGGACCCGTCGGCGGGGTCGAACAGCTGTCCACTGACGTTGCCCACGCCGACGTACCGCAATTCCCCCGGCTCGCCGGGGCCGGCGTCGCGGGAGAGATCCTGCTCCGCGATCGCCAACGCCGCCCCGCGGGTGCCGCGGAGGGCCGCGTGCAGGGCGTGGACGAGGTCTTCGAGCGGCAGGTCGGCCCGCTCCCGGAAGACCCGCACCGCTTCGCCGGAGGCCTCCGCGGCGAACTGCCCGTGCCCGAGGCCGTCGGCGACCAGCAGGCGGCGGCGGTCCGGCCGCTCGTCCACCGCCCAAGCGTCGCCGCACACCGTTTCGCCCGGCATCGGCAGGTGCACCGCCCCAACCTGCACGGTCTCCGCCCCCGCGCCCGAGGCGGGCGGCGGCGGGCCGAGATAGACCCGCGCCAACAGCGCCGTGCCCCGTCCGGGGTCGGAATGGATTTCCAACCGATCGGCGAGCCGGGCGATCGCGCCGAGTCCCTTCCCCGCGCCGCCGACGGTCGAGTAGCCGTCGACGCGGCAACGGTCGACGTCCGGCATGCCGGCGCCCCGGTCCAGGACGAGGATCTCCAAACCGGACTCCGCGTCGTGCAGTCCGCCGGGCGGGAAGGGGCGGAGGATCAGCGTGCCGCCGCCCGCGTGGCGGGTGAGGTTGGTGGCGGCCTCGGTCACGATCAGGGCGATCTCGCCGCGTTCGGTCTCGGCAAACCCCAGCCGCCCCGCCAGCGCCACCGCCGCCCGCCGGGCCTCCCCGGGGCCGCTGCTGTCGCCGATCGCGAACGCGCGCGACACGGTCGCGGGGGCCTCCGGCGGCGACGGGTTCGGCGGGTTCATTTCCATCTCGTGACGATGATCCGCGTGCCTTCGCCCACCGTGGACTGGATCTCGAACTCGTTGACCAGCCGCCGCGATCCGCCGAGCCCCAACCCCATGCCGCCGCCGGAAGTGTAGCCGTCGGTCAGGGCCTGCTCCACGTCCGGAATGCCGGGACCCTCGTCCTCGAACGTCAGCCGCAGGCCGCGGCGAACCGGTCCGCCGGGGGCGCCTTTCTCCAGCGACTCCAGCCGCACGACCCCGCCGCCGCCGTGCAGCACCGCGTTGCGGGCCAGTTCGCTGGCGGCGGTGATGATCTTCGTCTGATCCACGAGTCCAAAACCGACCTCCCGCGCCCACTCCCGCACGATTTGGCGGATGAGGACGACGTCGTTCTGCGACTGGACGGCGCGTTCGTCAGTCTGCGTCACGGTCACGATCGACGAACTCCCTGTCAGCGTCGCGGGCGGCGTCCGTGCCGGCTCGCAGGATCTCCATGCCGCGCTCGACGTTCAACGCCGTCCGAATTCCTTCCAGGGACAGGCCCAACTCGACCAGCGTGATCGCCACGGCCGGTCGCATGCCGACGACCACGGTCTCCGCGTCCAGGACGCGGCCCATCGCGGCAATGTCCGAGAGCATGCGGCCGATGAACGAATCCACCATGTCCAGGGACGAAATGTCGATCAGCACGCCGCTCGCCCCGGTGCGATCGATCTGCGTGGTGAGGTCGTCCTGCAACGCCATCGCCAGCCGGTCGTGCATGTCCACCTGGACCGTGACCAACAGGTACGGCCCCATGCGGAGGATCGGGATGCGGTCCACAGCGTCGTGCCTCGTCGAAAGGCGTTTGGGGGGCGTCAGGAACGGCCGGCGGGGCGGTCGATGGAGGCCCCGGTTTTCTTCAGGGCCAGCTTGAAGGCGTCGGCCATGGTGGATTTCGTGGTCACCTGCCCGAGGTCCAGCCCGAGGTGCACGATCGTCTGGGCGATCTGCGGCCGAATGCCGCTGATCAGGCAATCCGCGCCCATCAGGCGGGCCGCCGTGACGGTCTTGAGCAAGTGCTGGGCCGTGAGCGTATCGACCGTCGGCACGCCGGTGATGTCGACGATGGCGACGCTCGACCCCGTATCGACCAGGGCCTGGAGCAGCGACTCCATCGCCACCTGGGTGCGGGCGCTGTCCAGCGTCCCGATCAGCGGCAGGGCGAGGATGCCGTCCCACAGCTTCACGACCGGCGTGGACAGCTCCAACATCTCCTGCTGCTGGCGGTTGATCACGTCCTCCCGGGCCTGCTGGTGGACCTCGGTGGTGTAGAGGCCCAGTTCGTCCAGCATTTCCGTGGCGGTCCAGGTCGCCTCCGCGAACGCCCCGGCGTCGCCGCCCAACTCCGCCCGCAGCTTCGAGAACAGCGGCCTTTTCAGGGAGAAAATGAAGGTCGCCGTCTCCGAGGGGCTGGCGCCCTGCGTGCCGCGGGAGCGGGCCAGGTCGTTCAGCATCGCCCGGACCTTGTCCCACGGCGTCCCCTTCAACCTCTGCGCGCCCTCGGACTGGGCGGCCTCGCGGACCAGGCGCAAGAACTCGCGGCACTGCTCTCGCAGTTCCGCCTCGCGGACCCGCTTGGCACCGGGCGCGCCGGGAGCGGTTTGCTCCGCGACCCAGTCCGCAAGGAGTTCGTCTTCGTGCCGGGCCAACAGGGCCGGCAGTCGACTAGAACCGGATTGGCTCATGGGGGATCGGCGTGGCGGGACGCGGTCGAGGTTCTGACGGCGTCGCGGTCCGGCCCGACGCGTCCCGGAAACACAGCTGCCCGCGGACCGAACTGCCGCTCCGCACGCTGAGTATAGGCGGTCGGGACGACCGGACACCAGTTCCCCACCGGGAAGGAACCGCCGCCCTGACCGGGGGCGTGGCCGGCCTGCTCCGCCGGTACGCCGGCGGCCCGCGGGCCGGCCGAGATCGCTTCGCCGCGGTCTCGCCGACCGTGCTCTTCAGGGACGGGAGGACGACGGGAAGCCCACGTCATGCACGACGACGACCGCCGTCGCCCAAGCCCCCTGGCACGGTTCTGCGAGGTGGAGCCGTTCCCGAACGGGCGGACATTCGGCGACCGCCTGAGGGCCCGCGGCGGGTCGGGCGCAGGCGGACCGGTGCGAGCGCCCAACCGTCGCGGGCGCATCGGCGGCATCCGGCCTGTGCGGAACGGAACCCCGGGCTTCGCGCGGCGGGCTCCTATCGATGCGAGCGGGGCCTCGGCCCGAGCCCGAGGGAATCCGAACTTTCGCAAGTCGAAGTCGAGGAGGGATCTGTCGCGGCGTGCGCGATCGCTCCGTCGCCGACGAGCCGATCCGCGCCGTCGAGGAGGCATGCGCCGCGGCCGGCAGTCCTCCACGGCTCGGCGAGGGGCGACGCCGGCCTCACCGGAGTACGCGATCGGGCGGAGGGGCCTCGGGCGCGACGCGGGCGACTGTCAGCGCGGCGTGGGCGAGCATCGACAGCGTTACGTGGCGGTGCCAGCCGTCCCCACTGCGGACCTCGTAGGCGTCCAGCCCCGCCTCCCTCCGGGCTCCCGCCACCGTCCTCCGGAACGCGTCGAGTCCCCCGGCGGCCTCGACCAGCGTCCGCAGCGACGCGTCCTCCGGCGGGCGGGTCAGGAAGTAGGACCGCCTCGCGGTCTCTGCCCCCGGCTCGGCGTCCTCGCGGACCAGCAGCCCGTGCCGCTTCGGCGGCTTTCCGACCACCTGCGAAGACCGGCCATACCGCAAGGCCGCCCAGCGGACGGGGCGGCCGTCCCCTGAGGTCTCCGGGAACGATTCCCAGCCCACGCCGCCGCCGGCCTCCGCCGTCTCCAAGTGGTCTTCCGCCGTGGTCGTCGCGAAGTCCGGCGCGAACAGCTTCTGCGTCCTCGGCACGGCGACGACGTGGCCCAGTCCCCGGCCGCTCGCGAAGTTCCAGAGATTTCGGCCGCAGGGCTCGTCCGCGGCGACGCGGTCGCAGGGCACGCCGGCCTGCAGGGCCCGGCGAATCATCGTCCGCGCGAGCGCCGACGAGTCCGCCGGGGCGAGGACGCCGATCCGGGCGTAGATCCGTGTGTCCGGCGCCCCGACCGCGACGCGGCGGGCGGGGTCCGTCGCCCACTCCTCCGGCAGGCAAAGGGCCCGGTCGATCAGGGCGCAGCCGCGGGCCGTGCGATACGCCAGGAACACGGCGGTCTGGCAGGTTTCGACCCGCCCGGTCGTCGGCGACCGCCGCCGCGTGGCCCCGGCCGACTTGATCCCCCGCTTCGGGAACCGGACCTCCCCCGCGATCAGCGTGGCCTCGCCGGCGGGATCGGCCAGCCGCTCCACGACGTACTCCCGCAGGTCGTCGCGGAGGGCGTCGGCGTCCCACCGCGCCCGGTCGAGCAGGTGCCGAAAACCCGCCGGCGTCGCCTCGCCCGCCGCCGCGGCCAACGCCCGCACGCCGCCCCGCCCTGCGCCTCCCCCGCCGAGGGCCAGGGCCCGCAGGTACGCCCCCGCCCGACCCCGCAGATCGCGGCGGAGAAACCGCGGCCCGATTCGGGCGGCGACGGCGTCGAGCTCGCGGCCCCGGAGGCGGTCCGGGTCCGAACCGGGCTCTGCAGATTGAACATCCATCACGGCATTCCGGGGCGGAGGATCGACCCGCCGGCGTCCCCCGCCCGCGGCCGTCCCGAAGTACGAGAGTCGCGCGGCCGCCGTGGGGCCGGCGGCCCCAGCCTCCAGCCGCGCGGGAGGTCCTCTCCGTGGAGCACAAGATCTGGGGGCCTTTGGGAATCGGGTACACACGCCGGCGCGTCTGGATTTGGGCGCGCTCCCACCATTCCATGTTCGCGCGCCCTCGGGATCTGTCCCAGCCGAGAGAGGCTCGTTCGCCGCTCAACTGCCGATCAGCGCACCAAAGCCCCTTCCTGGTGCCGTCTGCACGACGCCGCCGCGGACCGTGCGGGACTGATGGCCGGACCGCCCCGCGGAGGGCGCGGGGGAGTCGCGCCCTCCGGCGAGGTCGAGCACCGTCGCTCATTTGCGTGAGCGTGAGGGAGTGACGGGGAGACGTCCGAAAGTTTCGGACCTGCCGTCCCGCCGGCGTGACGCGGTCGGCTCCGGGGCGGCTCCGCATGCCCACCCCGCCGGCGCGGCGGATCTGGCGGACGCCAAACGGTCGAACGCCCCGTCCCGGCGCGTCTGGATTTGGGCGCGCTCCCACCGTTCCATGTTCGCGCGCACTGGGACTCTGAACCAGCGGAGAGAGGCTCATTCGCCGTGCGAAACGCCGATCTCGCACCGAAGCCGGGTCCAGCGCGGTTCAGTCGCCGCCGCGGACCGCCCCATACGAGGGGGCGACGGGCGGCTCCTCAACAATCTGTCGGTTTGAACGGTCGGCGACGGCATGACCTGAGTCCTCTGATTGCAGCCGCAACCTAAAAAAATCCCCCCGCACACGCGGGGGGGCCGGCCGCCGGCGTGAGCCGGCGGCGGGAACGTCACCGGCCGCGGCGGAGGCCGCGGCCGAGGGGACCGGTCGCCAAGCCCACAGCGGTCAGCGCGATCATGGAGCGGCAGGCCACGCGGGCGGCGGGGCGGAGGACCGCGAGCAGCAGGCCGACGGCGGGGCGGTCGAGGGACGGGGAAGCGAACGGGGCCATGGGGATCTTTCGAGTCGTCGGGGAACGGGGAATCGGGAACGGGAAGCAGGAGCGGCGGGGGGCATGTCGACCGCGGCCGCCCCCGCCGGGGCCGGCCGCCGGGGATCGGAGGGAGAGTGCCAAGCGGGTCAGCGGCGGTCGCCGGCCCGCTCCTTGAGGCCGTCGATCAGGCCGCTGGCTTGGCGGCGGGAGAGCTCGGCGGCGTCGGTCACGCCGAGGCGCCGCAGTTCGGCGGCCAGATCCGCCCCCGCCCGCCGGGCGAAGGCGTGCAGGGCCCGCACCTGCTTGTCCGTGCTCGGCGGGTCGGACGGCGGCCGCCGGTCCGGCGGGGGTTCGGCGAGGCGGGCGGGTTCGCCGCTCTCGTCATCGGCGACGCCCAGCTCGGCGTCGACGGCCCGGCGGACGACGCCGAAGCACCCGCGGATCTGCCGGCGGAGTTTCTCGGGGTCCTTCAGCAGCTCGGCGCTCAGCTCCACCTCCAGGTGGACCTGCGCCCCGCGGCTGCCGTAGTCCGGCTGCCCGACCTTGCGACTCAGGCCGCAGTTCAGCTTCAACATGAGACACCTCCTGTGGGTGAGGGAGAGGGGACGGACCGGGCGGTCAGGCGGCGAGGCCGCCGAGCCGCTTGAGGCCGTCGAGGGCGCTGGCGACGGCCCGGTCCCGCCTCTTCAGCTTCCGCAGGTCCGCCGCGAGGGACCGGGCCTGCTGGGCGGCCTCCGAGAGAGTCGCGGTGAGAGCCGCGGCCCGATCGAGGAGGTCCTCGGGGTCGGCGGCGGCGTCAGGTGTGGGACGGGACACGGCGGGAGCGGGCTTCGGGGAGCGGAACGGGACCGTCGCCGGAGCCGGGGCGGCGGACGCGGGGGACGCCGCCTCGGCGGCAAGGCGGACGGCCCCTTCAGTGGGTACGGCGTCGCCGGCGAGGGTGGCGAAGACGACGGTCGTGCCGCCCTCGTCCGGCGTGTCGCAGCGGACCGGCTCCTCCGGCCCATACAAGACGACCCGGACGCAGCCGGCGGCGAGGGCCCGGGCCAGGAACCGCCGGTCCGCCACGGCGACCGCGGCGCCCGTGGCCTCCGAGAAGGCCGTCGCCAACTCCACCGGCGTCCCGCCCTCCTCGGCGGCCCGGACGAGGAACAAGCCGTCCCGCACCTCCAGCGTGACGGGTCTGCGGTGGTCGCCGGCGGCCGGAAGGCGGTCCAGCCGGTCGGCGAGGAACGCCGCGTCGGCTTCGGAGAGGCGGACGGCGGCCTTCCCCTCGCCGCCGGGCACGACGCGGTCCAGCTCCGGGAACCGGGCGTCGCGGGCCTCCGGCGTCCACAGCGTCCAGTCGCCGGCGGAGAGGACGACCAGCGCGACCTTCGGCCCGTCCGTCACTCTCGCCGTCCGCACGTCGACGCCCTTCAACTGAGAGCATCCCAGGGCGTGCGGGGCCGGCAGCAGGACGGGCTCCTCCCACGGGAACGAGAAGCCCCGAGCGATGAGTAGATGGTGGCTGTCCGTCGCCTCCACCCGGCCGCCGTGCGGGTCCATCCGGACGCAGCCCAGGGCGTAGCGGGTCGACTCCGCGTCGGTGACGGAGCAGGCCTGCCGCAGAGTCGCGGCGAAGCCGGGGCCGGGGTCGTGGAACGCCTCCACGGCCGGCGGGGCGAACTGGATCGCCCGATCGCGGTCGGCGTTCTCGCTGGCGCCGCGGGCGGACCGGGGCACGCCCTTCTCGTCCCAGTGGGCGACGACGGCGGCCCCGCCGTCGGCTTCGGCGAGGGAGACGTCGCCGGCCTTCGCGGCGCCGGCCTCGGCCAGCAGCTCGAACGGCAGGACGAGGTCCGCCGGCGGCCGGTCGCCGGGAACGCCGAGGCTGACGCCCCGGCCGTCGGGGGCGATCGCGGTGAGGCGGGTTCCGCCCTCCTCGGCGGCGTGGAGGCGAATCGGCGGGCCGGCCTCCCGGCCCTTCAGGTTCAGGTGCTTCTTCAGGACGGTGCGGAAGCCGTGCAGCGTCCGCCGGGGCAGGATGATCGGGGGCATGGGGCCCTCTCGTGTGCGGGGGTCGTGGATGAAAGAAAAGGCCGGCGGCGGGGATCAGCCCGCCGCCGGTCGTGGGCGCCGCGGCTTTCGGCTCAGTGGAAGGCGACCTTGCCGCGTCCGCAGCGGGACATGTCGGTGCGGCGGCGAGCCTGCTGCTCGTCCCAGTCGATGGGGCCGAGGTCGTCGTCGAAGTGGGCGAACGACGGCGGGCCGTCGATCTGGAAGCCCATCCGGGCGATGTCCGCGACGCGCTCGCCGGTGACGGCGGCGATGCGGCGGTTCAGTTCGTGCTGGGGCATCTTCGAAAACTCCTATTCGTGAAGTGGAAAAGAGAAAGCGGCGAGCCGGCATGGAGCCGGCCCGCCGCTCGGGGGGGAAGACGGTGGAAGAGCCGGGCGATCAGCCCGGCGGGGTCAATCGGTGGCGGGTCAGCCAGTCGGCCTCCGCGGTCAGGGCCTCGCTCCGCAGGGAGAACGGACCCAGAACCGGCCCGCCGACCGGGGAGAGGTCCGCGGTCCAGCAGCCATCAGCGGGTTCGACGTGGCTGGCCCGGACGACGGAGGCGGCGCCGAGGGCGCCGGCGTCGATCAGTTCGCCGTACAGCCCGCGGGCGACGCCGTCAGGGCCGACGAACAGCTCTTGGACGACGCCGCTCATCGGGGCGACCGCAGCACGCGGCGCCGCGGAGCGTCGACGACGAGCGGGTCGAGGGCCTCGGCGACGCCGGCCAGGCCCTCCTTCACGCGGTCCTGGAGCCAGCCGACGCCGGTGTTCGCCCGTAGGTCGACGGGATCCACGCCCCGCAGCAGCCCCTCCGCTTCGGCGACGACGGCGTCGAGATCGGGGCTGCTGCTCACGTTCAGCCGGCGGAACCGTGTGAAGAACTCAGTCAGGTTCTCCACCGCCGAGTCCCGGAACACTCTGGGGCCGCCGTTTTCGCCGCCCGTCAGGCGTTCGCGAAGGTGTTCCACCAACCCGGCAAGTTCGGCTGCGAACGCCTGCTCGGCTAGTTCCACGGCCTGTTCGAACCGCTGCCGCACCCGGTCGCACTCGACCTGATACAGCCTCGGGGAGAGACGTCGCAGGTAGTCGGGGGGCTCCACCGCGGGCAGGTCCCACGACAGGCCGAACAGCGGGGCCAGCGACGGGGGATAGTCGGCCGGGTCGAACAGGTCGCCCAGCCGCCGTCTGGCCCGGGAGACCAATTCGTCCCGGCAGCGGTCGACCTCCGCGGCGGCCTCGGCGAGTTCCGCCTGCAGGTCGCCCATCCGCCGCTCGAAGGCCGGCAGGTCCCTGCGGGGCAGCAGGCGGACGCCGGGCTCCGGGTACGGCAGGCTCGCCGACTTCCAGTGCGACACGGCCGCGTGCCGCACCTTCGCCGCGGCCCGCAGGGCGGGGTGCTTCGTGTCCAGCAGCTTCTTCGAGGCCGACAGCGAGCCGCTCTCGGCGTCGAAGGGGGACGCCGCCTCGTCCTTCTGCTCGGCCGACAGCGTCCGCCGCAGGCCGGGCCACGAGACGTGCAGCCGCACGGCCGCGGCGTCACTGCGGAGACGGTCGGCGGGGGCCAGTTCGCGGTGATCCCGCTCCTCGTCGAGGACCGTGACCTCCGCGGCGCCGTGGTCGGTCTCGGCGTCGGGCAGGTCGGCATCGTCGGTGTGGGTTCGCCCGCGTCGGGGCGGGCTGATCAGCAGGGTCATTGGCTTGTTCCTGATGGGGGAAATGAAAAAGCCCCGGCGGGATGCCGGGGCGTGATGAAGGAGGGGCGCCGGACGGGGCCGGCGTCAGTTCAGCGAGTAGTTCTGCTTCGCCGGCCGGCTGGTCCGGCGGCGTGGGGCGTCGCCGGAGGGGTCTCCGTCGCCGGGGCGGAAGACGCCGCCGGCCTCGGCGTCCAGGCACCGACCGCTCGCCCACCGCCGCAGCTTCGCCAGCGGTTCGGCCGCGGAGACGGAAACCGGCACCACGTGCGTCGCCGCCTCGTCAAGGCTCACGCCCAGTAGGGCGCTCAGCCGGCAGCAGGATTCGATCTCCGCCCCAGTCCAGCCGGCGTCGGCGGGCGTGGCGTCGCCCGCGGCGACGCCGTAGCGCTCGCGGTACGTCTCCCAGATGCCCGCCCGCTGCTCAGGACCGGGCAGATCGAGGAAAAAGGTCGCATCGAATCGGCCGGAGCGGGTCAACTCCGGGGGGAGCCTGCTGGCGTCATTCGCCGTGCAGACGACGAACACGCCGGGCGGCCGGTCCGCCAGCCAGGAGAGCAGCGTGCCGAGCAGCCGGGACGACACGCCGGAGTCCGGGGCGCCGCCGGAGGTGCCGGCCAGCGCCCGTTCCACCTCGTCCACGAACAGCACGCAGGGTGCCATCGCCTCGACCGTCGCCAACGCCTGGCGCGTTTGGTGCTCGGTTTGGCCAACCAGCGAACCCATCAGCCCGCCCACATCCAGCGTGAGCGTCGGGCGCTCCACCTCACGGCCGAGGGCCCGGGCGAAGGAGCTCTTGCCGACCCCGCCGGGGCCCAGCAGCAGCACGCCCTTCGCCTCGGCCGTGGGCCTGATCTTCCTCAACACGCTGCCGCAGAACGTCTTCAGGGCCTCCATCCCGCCGAGGGCCTCGAAACCGGGGCCGCCGCGGGACAGGGACAGCGGCCCTCCGGAGGAAAGCTGCTTGGCCTTCAGTTCCCACAGTGGCCCGGGGTCGAGCCGACCGTGGCGGACCAGCGACAGGGCGAAGGCGTTCTCCGCCTCCGAACGGGTGAGCCCCGCCGCGGCGTCCAGCACGGGCGTCAGCGGGTCGGGCAGTTCGCCCGCCTCCGTCGCCACGCCCCGCGCCACGGCCTCCAGTTCCGCCCGTGAGGGCAGCGGGCAGTCCAGTACGGCGAAGTCCCGGCCCAGTTCCGGCGGCAAATCGCCGATCGGCTGGACGAGGATCAGACAGGTGCGGCGGGTTTTCCCCGCGGCGAGGGCCGACCGGATCGCGGCCAATAACTCGGGGCTGTTCAGGTACCGCTGCGGGTGCACCATCGCCAGCAGCGAAGGCGTCTCGCCGTCGCCGGAGGCCGGCAGGGCCTTCACGGCGGCCAGCGGGTCGGCGGGGCCGTCCTCGCCGCCGTCGGCGGTCCACGTGGCGAGGTTCCAACCCTTCTCCCGGCAGAGACCGGCGAGATCGCGGAGGACCTCCTCCGGTTCGGGACCGACGACCAGCACGCCGGGAAAGGCGGCGGCGATCAGTTCGGCCAGTTTCGCGGCCAGTCCGGGGGGCGGGGCCGCGGAGGGTTCTTCATGAGGTTCGGGCGGGGACGGGCCCCGCGGTCGACGCGGCATGGGCGTCTCCTTCGTGTGGGTTCGGGATGGAAAAGAACGGGGGCCGAGCGGCGAGTCGGTTAGGCCCGCTGCTCGACCGACTGGGCGACCGGGACGGCCGCGTGGTATTCCGGCGTCAGCCGCTCGGAAGACGTCGTGCCGAGGGCCTCCTCGTAGGGCTGGGAGGCCGTCCGGCAGGACGGGCCGGCGAAGCTCTTGGTTTCGACGGAGGTCTCGCCGGCGGGGGTGACGGTGATCTCGATGCGGGGGGACATCTCAGGCGGCCTCCCCGGCACTCAGGTACTGGGGCGTTCCGCCGAAGCCCGCGGCCCCGGCGGTGACGGTCAGCCGCACGCTGCCGTCGGCGAGGGCGGTCTCCGTGCAGCGGTGGCCGCGGGCCTTCGCCTGGAGCTTCGTTTTCTCCACGGCGTACGCCTGCAGCAGGCGGCCGACGAACGCTTCCGATCCCCATCTGCCCTCGTAGGTGTCGTGGTAGAGATCGCCGGAGTCCGTGTCGCAGACGATCGGATAGACGAAGCCGGGCGGGCGGACCGTCGATCCGGTGCGGACAGAGCGATCGAAGAAGGTGACGGTCTCGGTCTGCGGCGGCGGCAGTTTCAGCCGCCGGCAGGCCGCCGCGAGGGCGGCGGGGTCCGTCGCCTTGGCGGCGACGGTGACGATGTGGCTCATACGGGGAGCCTCCCAGTTTGACGTGAGGGGAGAAGGGGTCAGCGGCCGTCGCGGGGCGACGGCTCGCGGGTCGGGGCCGGATCGGGCGGGGCCGCGGCGCGGCCGGCGGCGATCGCGGCGAGGTCGGCCAGCAGGCCGAGCAGGAGCTGTCCCGCCGCGGCGGCCAGCCGCGGCGGGAGGGGGAGTCGGGGCACGGGGCGGCTCCGATACGGGAGATGAAAAGGCGGCCGGCGGAATGACCGGCCTCATCCCACAGTGACTCCACGCGCCTCGCCGTTTAGGGGACGCGAACTCCGTGTGTCGGCGACATTGACTCCCGCGTCAGAGTCAGTCGGGAGTCTCCGTGAGAGTCAACTCGGAGTCGGAGAGAGTTAAGTTGCCGTGACGCGTTCTGGGACGGTCGCTGCTGGATGCTTTCCCCGGCCACGCCCCGGCGCAGTCCGCGGCACGGCGACCTCACCCCGGAGGACGGACCGCGCGTTTCAGCGCGGAGGGGGCGGCGTCGCGGTCGATTCCAACCGGGCCGGGTCGGTGGGGAAGCCGTACTGGTCGCCGAGCCAGCCGCAGGCCTCCGCGACCCGGTCCAGTGGGGCGGCGGCGTAGGAGCGATCGGCGACGTTCTTCGGGGCGTGGGCCAGCCACACGTCCCGCACGTCCGCGAACGGGCCGCTCCGCAGCAGCGTCGCGCTCGTCCGGCGCCACATCGGCAGCGAGGGGACGGCGCACTCCGTCGCCATCCGCTTCCGCAGCCGCTTCAACGCAGACCGGGTGCTGTCCACCTTCTGGCCGCCCTCCGTAAAGCGCCAGACCGGACCGCCGCGGCCGTCCAGGAACAGCAGACCCGCGAACGCCGGCTCCCGCGGCTCCGGCCGGACCTCCAGATAGGCGATCAGCCGCTCCAGCGTTTCGTCCCACAGGCGCCAGCGGCCGGGGCTGCCGGTTTTCGTGCGGCCCCGCGTCAACACGCCCTTTTCGAGGTCGATCTCCGACAGCCGGACCCCGCCCAGGTCGGAGCCGTAGGCGCCGACGTTGGCGGCGAGCAACGTCCACACGCCGACGGGCCTGTCGCCGCAGGCGTCGACCACGCGGCGGAGCAGGGCGGGGTCCTCGGTCTTCGGCTCGGACCGCGGCGCCTCGACCTTGCAGGAGGAGAGGTTTCGCGGCTCGCGGTCCAGGACCTCGGTGCGGTACAGCCACCGGACGAAGCTCTTGGCGGCGTTGAGCGTCTGCCGCGCCTCAGCTCGCGAC
Organism: Alienimonas californiensis; assembly: GCF_007743815.1. GTDB lineage: Bacteria > Planctomycetota > Planctomycetia > Planctomycetales > Planctomycetaceae > Alienimonas > Alienimonas californiensis. Next base: position 333,516 of record NZ_CP036265.1, on the reverse strand, counting down.
CACCCGCGGCCGCCCTGCGTCGCCGCCTTACAGAACTCCAGCAGCCGGGCGCGGTAGTCCTCCAGCGTGCCGGCGTCGAGGGCCGCCGCGTCCCGGTCGCCGGCGAAGGCCGCGAAGTGGGCCAGCCGCTCGGCGTCCCGGGACAGCGTACTGGGCTTCACCTCCCGGCCGGCCTGGTAGCGGTCGATCAGCGGGGCGACCCGCCGGTCCGCGGGGGCGGCGGGGACCGTTCGGCGTTTCTCCTCCGCGGCCGCCAAGAGCCGGTCCAGCCAACGGCGGGCGTCCTCGGCGGCGGGGTCGGAGGGAAGCGGCGGCGGCACGGCGGTCCCGGCGGCGACCTGCGCGTCCCAGTCCGCCGGCAGCTCGACGGCGAGGTGGGCCAGGAACGGGAATGTCTCCTCGTCGGTCAGGGCCCGCGGGTTGCGCTTGGCGGCGATCCGGCGAAGCTCGGCCGCCGCGGCGCAGGCGTTCTCCCGGTGCGCTTCGAGATAGGCCCGCCAGTCGTCCGGCTCCCGCGGCTCCCCGTCCGGGCCGAGGAACTCCAGGTCGGGCACTTCCCCGGTCTGATCCAGGAGCCGCAACTCGGTCGCGCACCAATCGGCGACGCCGTCGTGGAACTCCAGCGCCAATCGATACCCCCGGGGCGGGCCGTCCTCCCCGGCGGCGGCGCTCTCGGCGTCAACGGCGGTCCGGAAGGCGATGAACCCTTCCCACGCGGCCCGCTCGGCCTCCCGATCGCTGCGGCAGGGGGCGACGGCGGACTGAAACCGCCGCTTCTTGTACCGCTTCACCCACCGCCCGGCGGCGTCCCGCCCGGTCGGCTGCCACGACATGCGGGACTTGCGCTGTCGCGGGGCGGACGCCTTCGGGGCAGTCTTCGCGGACGGCGGCATCGGTCTGCGGCGGGTCGTGGGGGGAAGTGCTGCCGTCCCGTATTGTGCCCATGACTCGGCAGGCAGTCCACGCCTGTCCATTAGAGGCCCATTCGCCTAGCGGATCGGGCGATCGCGCGGCAGACGGTCAGCGGCCGGCGAGCGCCGCGGCAATGCGGGCGGGGCCGTCGCCGGTGGCGGCAGGGCAGTCGCGGACGGACACCGACCGCGCGTCCGGCTGTCGTGGAGCGGCGCGGGCGGAGGACTGTCCAGTCCCTCCCCTGTCGGGACGCGAGACATCTGCTTGACAGTTTGCCGGCAGACAGATGAGCTTCGCGCGGACGGTGTTGCCCGTCGTCCGACTCTGGCGGCGGAGGGGCACGGCGGCGGCTCCGAGATGCCCGAGGGTTGGTTTCGTCCCCGCTTCCGTCCCCGCTTTCTGGGAGAATGTAATGATGACGCGGGCAATGTGCTCGATCACGGTCGGCCTAGTGATTCTCGCCGCGCGCGACGCGTACGGCGGGATCATTATCGACGGGGAGTTGGTTCACGCCGAGGTTCGGTTGGAGGCCACCGCATCGGATGTTAACGACATCTTGTACAGGCATGGCGTCACTTCTGCGACAGCGAACCTCTGGGGGGCCGACATAGCAACCTACGCCAAGAGTGAGTTGGACGATCTCGGCAGACTACTGCTCAGAAGTTCGTCCCTGGCAAGCTCTCTGGGGCGGGCTCAGGGAAGTGCCATTGCCCGCTGGTATGACACGGTAACGCTTCTCGGTCCGCAAAACCTAGTCGACCCAAGGCTCCGGCTGACGTTTACTCTCCACGGCGAAATGCTCGCGGTACGCGGCGAGGGCGCCACGGGGACGCTCGCCGGAGTCAAAATGGACGCCGATAGCCACTTCGGCAGGGCAGAAGGCTATTATCGCGAAGCCTTGAACCCCGAATCCTACGGCGGCGACTGGGCGATGATCGACGGTTGGGACTCTTGGCATTGGATCGGAGACGAATATACGGCGGTCTTCTCGGCCAATCTACCGTTGGTGCCCGTCGAGGGCGGTTACCTGATTAACTGGTACACTTCATTATACACAGATGCGTTAGTTTTGAATGGCGTCGCCAGTTCCGACGCCTCTCACACGGCCCATTTCACTTCGCTGACGTTCGCCGACGGCAGCACGCCCGAATCCCTGGGCTACGCCGTCTCGTTTGAATCCGGAATGGCGTCGCCGAACGCGCTTCCGAGCGAAGCGGCCGCCGCGCCTGAGCCGGGCAGCGTCACCCTGATGTCGGTCAGCGGCCTGGGCCTGGCGTTCGGGGCGTGGCGCCGGAAGCGAAAGCTCGGCCGGGACACGGTCGCCGTGGCGGCTTGAGTTCGGCGTTCGGATTTTTCGATCCGTGCGGCGTGGCGGGCGAGTCGTAGAGTAGACGGCGGAGCGTAGGCGGCGTTCATGGCTGGGGACGCCGTGCTGTCGCCCTGCTGGATGGCGCTCGCGACCGCCGCCACCGCCGCCACCGTAGGCCGGTTCGCAGTTTTCTAGCGAGGGAGCGCGGTTCTCCTTCAGCGTCCGGGCGTCGACAGCCGCTGCATCCCGGTCGCCGTCGATCGTTCGCTGGCAAATGGTCTACGCCCGTTCATAAGGAACCCGTTGCAACGTGAGGAGGCGAGCGAGCGACGGTACGGAGAGAAGGCGGCAGCCCCTCGCGGGCTCGGACGAATTGTGCGGGAGCGAGGCGAAAAGGCCGCGGTCGACCGCGGCCTTCGTGTGTTTGTTCGCTACGGTCTCCACCTCCCGTTTGGCAGGGTATTGTGCCCCGCCTGCGGCCCGCCGGGGGCGGTTGGAATTCCCTCACGATGTCCTCGTTGTCCTCGTTCGTTCCAGCCATGTCTTCGCCTGACTCGACCATGCGATCCAAGGCTGAGGCAGCAATGCCCAATGGCCAGATCCTACTGACCGGGGCGGCCGGGTTTATTGGGGCGGCGGTGGGGGAGCGGTTGCTGGGGACGGGGGCGGCCGTGGTGGGGGTGGACGATTTGAACGTCTATTACTCGCCCTCGCTTAAGCGGGCCCGGTTGGAGCGCCTGTTCGCCGCGGCGGAGCGGGGGGGCGGGGACTTCGACTTCCATCAAGTCGACGTGGCGGACCGCGGCGCCGTGGAGCGGGTCTTCGCCGGGGGGCCGTTCGACCGCGTGATCCACCTGGCCGCCCAGGCGGGGGTGCGGCACAGCATCACGCATCCGCACGACTACGCCGCGGCGAACCTAACCGGGTTCCTGAACGTGCTGGAGGGCTGTCGGCGGCAGGCGGAAACAGGCCCGGACGACCCGCCGCACCTCGTGTTCGCGTCGAGCAGCAGCATCTACGGGGCGAGCGTCGAGCCAGTTCTTGCCGCCGATCAGCCGGCGGACCACCCGATCAGCCTCTACGCGGCGACGAAGCGGGCCAACGAGCTGATGGCCCACAGCTACGCCCACCTGTACGGGCTGCCGTGCACCGGGGTGCGGTTCTTCACGGTCTACGGACCGTGGGGGCGGCCGGACATGGCCGTCTGGAAGTTCACCCAGCGGGTTCTCGCCGGCGATCCGATCGACGTCTACGGCGGGGGAGGGATGCGGCGGGGCTTCACTTACATCGACGACGCGGCCGAGGGCGTCGTGCGGCTCGCCGCCCGTCCGCCGGCGGCGCCGACCGACGGGGCCGCGCCGGCATCGCCGGATCGGGGCACCGGCCCCTTCCGCACCTATAACCTAGGGGCTAGCGAGCCGGTAGAACTGATGCGGCTCATCGAAGTGATCGAGACCGCCTGCGGCCGGCCGGCCGAGAAACGCTTCTTGCCGATGCAGCCGGGCGACGTTATCTCCACTGCGGCCGACGTCGGGCCGTTGGCAGAGGTAACCGGGCTGGTCCCGGTCACGTCGATCGAGGAGGGCGTGGGGGCGTTTGTGAAGTGGTACCGCGAGTACCACGCGCGGTGAAGAGTTTCACCGCGGCTGTCGCGGCAAGGAGGCGTCTCGCAAGCCGAAAAAAGGCATCAGGAAGGCCGGCAGGCCGATTGCGTGGGACCGTTCGCGGCGGCGGGTCGGGGCCGGCATCGGCTCGCCCTGATGGTTCTCGGACCAGTCCAGAAAGTTCTCGCACTCCTCCAGGGTGCCGGAAAACACCCGCTCCCCGTGCTCGTTGAGGATGGACGCACCCCCGTCAGCAAACTCGACGCGATACATGCTGAACTTTTGGAAGGGGGTTCTGGTGGGCGAATGATGACGAATCGTCGTGCGTCGTCCGGAATCGGTTCGCCGGGGGCGATGACGCCATTGAAGGGTCGAACCCAAGACCCTAGTTCACGTTTCGGCAGAAATCGCTCAGAAATTCTGAATGGCGGCGAACGGGGGATTTCCCTAGGCCGGTTTCGGTCATTTCTCGGAGAAGCTCCAGGCCGGCATCTTGTCTGCACCTCGAGTAGGACGGAAGATCAGGCTCTTCGGCGTCGGTTCGTCTGGCCGTCGCGCTTCGTCCGCTCCTGCAAACGCCGCGTCTCGCGCCGCATGCCGCCGTCTGCACATCATCGACGGCGCCGTTGGATCGCGGGGCGTTTCACCGCCCGCGACCGTGGCGACGCGGGACGGGCAACCTCCGCCGGCTCTGACGGCGCGGAAGTTCGGGGCGCGGAGGACTTCCTGGAGGACCTGAGCGAGTCCGCAGGCTCAGACGGCCTTCCCGAGGAAACGCCCGCCGCGGATCTGGCCCCGGAGCCCGAGGCCGGCCACTTGCTCGAAGCGGACCGTCCGAGCACGGCTCTCTCGCGCGTCGAACCGCCGCTCCGCCCGCCCGCGGTGCAGGCCCGGCCGTCGTCGTTCGATCTGAGGGGGCTCAGCGACGTCGACGGGGGCCCCGTCGGAGCCACGTACGTACAGCCGCATTGGGACGGGACCGATGTCGTCCGGCCGTACGTCATGCTCCGCGACACCCGGGATCAGTCCCGCAAGAAGTTCTGTTTCTCGGCCCCGCAGGCCGTCATCGGCACGGCGGAGGGGGTGCACCTGCGGGTGCACGGCGACGGGCTGGGGCCGCGGCACGTCGTGATGCAGGCGCTCAACGGCGGCGTGCTGTGTCTGGCCGGCGAGCCGGGCGGCCTGCGGACGAACGACCGCCAGACGGACGCGTCGCTGCTGACTCGCGACCGGACGATCTGCTTCGGACCCTACGAACTGTCGCTCCGCGAGGGCACCGACCCGCCGGCCGGCGAGGGGCGGCCGCGCCTCCGCCGCATCTATCCGAAGAGACCGCAGGACGACGACCGCCACGGCCCCGGGTTCTGCCTGACGCCGACCGACGGCGGCGATCGCTGGGCGACGCTCACGCCAGTCCGGCCCGTGGTGACCGTTGGGACCCGCCGCGGCGCCGGCGTGCCGCTCCGCGACCCCGGAGCCGATTCGCTCCACGCCCTGCTGCTCTACGGCCCAGACGGTCCGTGGGTGGTCGACCTTCGTAGCCGCGGGGGCGTGCGAGTGAACGGGCGGACCGTCCGCCGCCGACGGCTGGAGGTCGGCGATGAGATCAAGTTCGGCAGCGAAGCGGTGCTGCTGATCCCCCGCCCGGTCGAAACCCGCTCGGCGGAAGCGGATTCCCCGCTGGACCAGCTCCGCGACGTCGTGGCGGACGCCGTCCGTCAAACCCTCGCGGGGGCGTTCCGGGAGCAGGCCGCCCAAGCGGTCCGCGACATCTGCCGGGAGGAGATCGACCGGCAGACCGGCCAGTTCGGGGCGATGCTGAACGAGTTCCGCACGGAACTGGAGGCGATCCGCCGGATCGAGGCGGAGGTCGCCGCGCTGCGGTCGCTGCTCGACGCGAGCGGCGGTTCGAAGCCGGTCCGGAGCGAGGAGCGGGATCGGTCCCCGCAGGTCGTCTCGTACCCCGCCGTCCCGACGCCGCCGCGGGACGACAGTCCAAAGATCGGCGGCAGCCGCCGGCCGGTTCCCGCCGCAAAGGAACACGCGATAATTTCTGAGCGGCTGGCGGAACTCGAACGGGTCCGGGCCGGCCGCTGGGCAGCCCTGCTCAACCGCATGCGTTGATCCGCCCCGGCTGAATGCGTTGACCCGCCCCGGCTGAGCCCGCCGGGTCCCCCGGCCTGTTCCGGTCCGTCCGGCCCCGCCCGCAAATCGCCTGCGGCAAAGTCTGTCGGGTGTCCCCAAAGGGGCCCGGTTGCCGCTTCGATGGGTTCACGGACCCCCTTCCGTCCGCTCGCGCCCAACTCACGTTCCCCCACTCTCCCCGCCCCCCCTCGCGCCGCATCGTGCCAGCCCCGCCGTCCCCGCCGTCCGGTCCCGCCGCCCCCATGGCCGGGGCCCCGAACAAGTCGACGGCTGCGCAACCGGTAACGAAGACGGGCGGATCGACGACCGGCGCCGCGGCTCCGGCCGACGCCGCTCCGCGGGCGGCCGAGCCGCAGCCGGCGGCGCCGCCAGCGACGATCCGGCGGCGGTTCAACTGGAAGGCGGCGGCGATCGCGGCGGCGGTGTTCGTCGTCGGGGCCGGCACCGTGCACGGGGTGCGCTGGTTGCAGGTCGACCGGCTCTCCGACGACTTGAAGGAGCGGGCCCTCGCTGCGGAGGAGAAGGGCGAGGCCGAGGAGGCCTTCCGCCTATTCGCGGAGTACCGACTACTGCAACCGGACGACCTGGACGCCGTCGTCCGGTCGGCCGACCTGCTGGAGGAGTTCGGCGGGCCGGGCGTGCTGTCGGAGGTGATCCGCCTCCGCGAAACCGCGTTGCGACTCGATCCGGAGTTGGACGACGTCCGCCGCAAACTGGCGGGCGACCTGCTGGTCCTCGCCGCCCGCCAGCCGCGGGCGTCGAACTACAACGCCGCCCTCACGCACATCACGCGGCTCCAAAAGGACGACCCGGAGGCCCGGGACGCGGAGTTGCTAGTCGATCGGGCGGCGGCCGAGGCGGGTCTCGGCCGGGACGCCGAGGCGGCGAAGTGGCTGATGTTGGCGATCGACCGCGCGCCGGAGGACCCGGCCCCGTACATGACGCTCGCCCGGCTGCTGACCGCCGAGGGCTTCGACGGCGCCCCCACGGCGAGGGTCTGGTCCGAGGGGCCGGCGCCGGAGAGCGACGCGGTGCGGTCGCTAACGGACCGCCCCGCCTCCGCCGATCGGTCGGAGCAGATCGCCGAAGAGGTCGCCGACCTGCTCGCGGAGCGGGCCGCCCCCCGGCGGACGGCCCTGCTGCGTCGCGGACAGTTGTTGCGGGAATGGGACCGACCGACGGACGCCGCCGCCGCCGCGGGGGCAGCCTTCGCCGCCGAGGGCGGGGCCGCCGACTCGGACGTGCTGCGGTTTGGGGCCGAAACGGAGTTGCAGCTCGCCGGCGACGCCGTCGGCGCCCGCGATCCGCAGGGCCGGGACGCCCACATCGGGCAGGCCCGCGAATACGTCGTCGCCGGGATGCAGCTCTCCCCGCCGGACCCGCGGCTCGCCCGCGTCGCCGCCCAGCTCGAACTGATCGACGGCTACACGACCGAGGCCGGCGCCGCCGCCAAGGCCGTGCTGGAGGACGCCCTCGCCCAACTCACCGCCGCGGCCGACGACGGATTGAACGAAACCCTTGAGCCCGAGGCCGGGGGGATGTCGGCGGTCGAGCACCTCGTCACGGAGTGGCAGGTTCGTACGCTGCTCTCGGAGATCGCCTTGGCCGAGGGAACCGCGGGGAATCTCGCCCCGGCGGAGGCTGCGGCCGAGGTGGACCGGCAGCTGACAGCCCTCAGCCGGCTGGGGACCTTCACGGAGACGGCCCAGACGCTCCGCGGCCGTTCGGCCCTGCTGACCGGCGACGCGGCGACCGCGGTCCGCGAACTCGAGCGCGCCGCCGCGGGGCTGGCGGACGGCAGCATCCGGGTGAACGATCGCGGCGGCCGGCTGCCGATCGGCCCGGAGGCGTTGTCCACCGTCAACCTGCTGTTGGCCGACGCCTACAGCCGGATGCAGAACCCGGAACGGGCGATTTCGATCCTCCAGGAGGCCCTGCGGAGCAATCCGACCTTCGCCGCGGCCCGGCAACCGCTCGCCCTGCTGCTCGCGCAGAAGGGGGACGTGGACGGGGCGCTGCGGGTGTTGGAGCCGGTGGGCGGTACGCCGTCGCTCGCCCCGCTGGTGGCGGAGTTGGCGGTTCGCCGCGAACTCGCCAAGCCGCTGGGGGAACGGGACTTCCGCGCCGCCGAGGCCGCCGTCGCCAACGCCCAGCGGGCCGCCGAGCAGGATGAGGACGACCCCTCCGCCGCGGTCGCCCCGACGTTGCTGCGGGCCCAGCTGTTCGCCGCCCAAGAGAACTACGAGGCGGCCGGCGGGGCGCTGATCGACCTGCTGGACTCCGGCGGCGACCTCGGCGCGCCGGTGCGGTCCTCGCTCTGGCGGACCCGCCTGGCGCTGGAACTGACGCGGACCGACGTGGAGGCTGAGGTCCGCCGCGAGGCGGCCGAGCGGCTGCTGGCGGACGCCCGGGCGGACGTGGGCGAGACGCCGGAGGTCCGGCTGGCGGAGGTGTCGGTCGCGGCCCTCCGCGGGCCCGAGATCTTCCGCGAGGCCCTGCGGGACGCCGTCGCGGAGGCCGCCGACCTGCCGCCTGAGGAGCGTTCCGCGGTGCGGGCCGGTTTGATCCGGCTCGCCGCCGAGAACGAGCGGGTCGACGTCGTCCGCCAGCTGTGGACGGACCTCGCCGCGGACAACCCGAACAACTTCGCCGCCCGCAACGTGCTGGCGGAGTTCACCCTCGCCGACCTGCAGGCCGCCCGGGAGAACCCGGATGTGGACGTCGCCCCCGCCGCCGCGGCGTTCGAAGCCGCCCTCGCGGAGGTGCGTCGGCTGGAGGGGCCGAGCGGTCCGAACGGCGACCGCCTCGTCGCCGCCCGGATCCTCGCCGACCCGGACGCCCCGGAGGCCGAGCTGACCGCCGCCGCCGACCGGCTCGACAACGCCCTCCGGCAGCGCCCGCTCTGGCCCGCGGCCGCCCGCCTGCAGGGGTTGGCGGCGTTGCGGCTGGGGGCGGACCAGGCGGCCTACGACTGGTTCTCCAAGGCCCGCACCTGGGGCGACCGCTCGCAGGAGACGCTCGTCCAACTGGTCGGACTGCTCCGCGCCCGTGGGCGGTCCGCGGAGGCGGCCCAGTTGCTGAAGACCGCCGACCAGCAGACCCCCGGGGTCGTCTCCGGGCCGGTCGCCCGGCTCGCCTGGCAGGTCTCCGCGGAACTCAACGAGACGGACCGCCTCGTCGAACTGAGTACGCAACTGGTCCGCGAGGGCGGTTCCGCAGGCGACCAGATGCTGCGGGCGCTCTCGCTGGGGGCTCGGTTTCTCGAACTGCCGATGAACCGCCGCGACACCCCCGAGGGCCGACAGTCCCGAGAGGCCGCCGTCGAGGCGTTCGAATCCGTCACCGACGCCGCCCCCGGCGACGTCGGCGGCTGGCTGGCCCGACTGCGGTTCTTGCGAGAGGCCTACGAATTGGACGACGACGGGCCGCAGCGGGTCGCGAAGATCGCCGACGCGGCCGAGGCCGCCCTGCCGAAGCTCTCGGAGCCGGACAGCACGGTTCGCTCCGCCCGCCTGCGGGAGGCCGCCGGCGACCTGCAGCGGGCCGCGGAACTGTATCGGACCGCCGCCACCGGCGGCGGGGACGCCCCGGACGTGGAGGGGCACCCGCGGGCCGTCGCCGAAGCGGCCGCATTCTTCCTGCGGAACGGGGCTCGGGACGAGGCCCAGCCGCTGCTCGACGCCCTCACGAAGACGGGTGCCGAACTGCCGAAGGCCGTCGCCGACTGGCTCCGCCCCCGGCGGGACCTGGCCGCGGCGGTGACGGGCCGGTGGGAGGACGTCCGCCCGGCGCTGGAGCAGTTCCCCCCGCCGTCGGCGGCGACGCCGGAGGATTTGCGGTCTCAGCTCTCCCTGCTGGGGATGCGGAACACGCTGCCGTTCCGGCGGCTGCGGATCGAACGGCTCTCCGCCCTCGCCAACGCGGGCCCGACGACGGGTCGGGAACTGCTGGAACTGGCCGCCCTGCTGGAGGCGACCGGCCGCTGGGCGGACGCCCGGCCGCTGTTCCAGACGGTGCTCGACGCGAAGCCGGAGGCCCCCGAGGCGCTCGTCCCGCTGATCCGCGGGGCGATTCTGCACGAGTCCGTCCCGGCCGGCGGCGCTGGCACGCTGCCGGACGCCGTCGCCGACCGCGTCCGCCCGCTGATGGAGCGGTTGCAACAGGTCGCCCCGGACTCCGACCTGACGAAGCTGACCGCCGCGGAGTTCGCCGCCGCCACCGGCGACCGCGACGCGGCCGCCGCTGGCCTGCGATCCCTCGCCGGGCTGGACGCCGACGGGGCGGGCGGCGGCGACCAGGGTTCCCTCCAACGACTCAACCTGCTCGCGACCACCGCCGAACGGTTGGAACTCAACGATGTCGCCGACGAGCTATACGACGCCCTGCAAAAGCGGGCGACGCGGCCAGAGGACAAAACGGTGCCGGCCGGCCACCTCGCCCGGACCGGTCGCTTCACGGAGGCCCTCGAGCTGGTCGAACGCTACGCCGGCGAGGCCGTCCCGGAGGCAACCGCCGCCCGGGCGGTGCAGATCGTGGTGCTCGGACAGGTGCCCGAGGAGGTGTTCGAACGGGCGGCCGGGCTGGTCGAGGCCGCTCTGCGGCTGGAGCCCGGTTCGGCGCGCATCCGCAAGGTGCGGGCGGACCTGAACGCCGCCCGCGGCCGGATCGCCGCCGCCGAGCGGGAGTACCGTGAGCTGTTGCAGGAGACGCCGGATGACACCGACCTGCTCAACAACCTCGCCTGGCTGCTGGCTTCCGCCCCGCTGCGGGAGACGGGGAACGCCAAGCCGGACCCGGCGGAGTCGAACCGGCTGCTGGACCGGGCCGAGGCGATCGACGGTCCGACCGCGAACCTGCGGGACACCCGGGCAATGATCCCCGTGCTGACCCACGCCGCCGGCGGCTCGCCGGGCTCCGCGGCGCTGGGGGCGGCGGTGAACTCGCTGGAGGAGCTCGCCGCGATCGACGCCTCGCCCACGATCCTGTTCCACCTCGCCGCCGCCCGCTGGGCCGTCGGCGACCCCAACGCGGCCCGAGCCCTCACCACGGCCCTCTCCGCCGGCCTCTCCCCCGACGTCCTCCACCCGAGCGAACACCCGCTGCTCCGCCGCGTTCTGCGGGACCTCCGCGGCTCCGAAGACCTGATGCGGACCGAACAGTGACGGGCACCTGCGAAATCTGCTTCCGCGGTGGGGAAAACCTCCGTCAATCCGCCGCATGTCGCCGGTTTCGACTTGCGAACCACGGAGAGCGTTGTGGAAGATCACATCCGATGCTCCGTCCCCTCCCGGCCGCCGCCTTCCTGTTCGCTCTCTATTGGGGCTGTCTGTCAGGCGAAACTGTGCAGGCCGCGATGGTGACGACGAGCGTCGCGGCGCCTGATGCGACCGGTGCCGCCCCGGCGAACCATCCGGTCGAAGAGCCCGGCACCCCGGTCCTGCAAGATGGCTTCGGCGAAACCGCCGGCTCCGCCAGTTCTGGCCCCGTCGTCGCTGCCGGCGTCGCCCTCCCGGCGACCCCGCTGCAGATGGCCGCCCCGTCGCTGACGGTCCTCACCCCGCTTCCGAACCGCTGTCTCCGGCCCCTGCTGTACCCGGGGGGCATCTACCGCCCCCCACGGTGTGCGTGACGCGATCTGCTCCCGGTCTGTTACGACCGGCCGTTCGGCTCAACGTTTCCACACCCTCTTTTCAAACAGCAAACTCATGCAACGCGTTTTTCTGGCCGCCCTCGCGGTGGTTCTAGCCCCGGTGGCGGCGTCGGCGGCGGTCACAATCGACACTTTTTCGGCGCCTCCTCAGACTGTCATTACTAGTGATGGCGGAAGTCCTCAGCAGAATACGGTAGTTACGGGTGTTCTCGGCGGTGAACGAGATCTTCGTATTACGGGTACCCGCGGTGAAGGGCGAGTTAATCAGTTCGGGAATGACGCGCTCAATTTTGTGCAGGTTTCCGGTGGAACTGCGTTGTTGAGAAGTGTGTACGATGGAATTGACGGGGATGCCGCTACGATTAACACGAGTGGACTCGGAGGGTTCGACCTCACACAAGGCGGTGCGAACGATAGTTTTTTGTTGAGCGACGTCACTTACTCTGGTGTCGCCCTGCGGCTGATTGTGAGAGTTTTCGAGCAGGGAGCGTTGTCGACGGTGTTCACGGACTTCTCTACCGTGCTTCCTGCGGCGTCTGATTTTGTGGGGCCGGTGTTTATCCCCTTCGGTACAGCCGGTGCGGGCGTGCTCAGCAACGTTGGTGCTATTGAACTGAGGATCAGTGACGACTCTGATACGCCCCGAACGGGCGGGCAAAACCTCACCATCGGCACTTTTGCCGCTGTCGCGACTGTTCCCGAGCCGATGAGCCTCACTCTCGCTGGCCTGCTCGGCGTCGGCCTGTGCGGCGGTGCGTACCGGCGGAGGAAGCAGGGCGTGGCTGCTTGAAGTCAGCCTGACCCTCAGCGTCTGGTCCGTCGTACAGTTGAGACCTCGTCGCCCGTGAGGGCGGCGAGGTTTTTCGTGCGTTGAGACCTTCGATGGTCGGAATCCCATTCGGTACTGCGGCACAGCAGACCAGCGATCCCGATCGCTGACGCCGTCTCTTCGCAGACGCAGTTCGTCCCTCGCTCAAACGCCCGTACCGGGGTGGTAGGGAGGGCTTAGATTTCACAGTGGCTTGTCGGACTGTGTCGGTGGAGGGGTGCTCCGCCTAATCCGACCCGCTGGTGACTCCGGTCTAGACTGATCGAATGCGACAAGGCGCCCTGGGTTCAAAGGAACCCGGGACGCCTTGTCTGTTCATCTGGCACCGCCGGCTTGGTGCCGGGCTTCGCTCACGTCAGAACCAGTTGGGGTCTTTGACCTACTTTGTAGGGGCCTGATGTGAGCCGGCGTTGAGAGACGCACGACCCGGGACGGGCTGGATGGAGCTCTCTGGAGCTTGGGGGACGTCCGGCACCACCATGACCGGCGGCAGGAAGGTAGGGGCCGCTGGCGGTTCCAAGAGCGGGAGTTCAGCGGAGACCTGGATCACCGGCGAAGCGGGGGCGGTCATCGCCTCCAAGTCGAGGCTGGCATCCGGGTTCGCAAACGGATCGTCCGCCCGGGGAACGGACGGCTCTGTGGGTTCCGGGGCCGCGTCCGCCGGCAGCGGCGCTGCGGGGGGGGCTGCCTCCAACTCCGGCGTGGTATCGGTCGGCAGATCGACTGCGTTCGGCGCCGGCGCCGGAACGAGCGGCAGCGGGGCGGCGAGGTGCGTCGGGTAGGGGGCCGGGGGCGGCGGGGCGTAGCCGGCGGGGTAGCCGGCGGGGTAGCCCGCGGGCGGGTGGTACGGCGGGCATGGGGGGATCTCGTGGGTCGGGAACTGCCGCCAGCAGGTCTCGTGGTAGCCCCAGGCCGGGGCGTGGTACGGAGGGCACTCCGGGTGCTCCAGGGCGTCCTCGCGGAGGTGGCCCTCGTGCTTCATCCGCAGGCCGGCGTGCGTCACCCGCTTCCACTCGCGGAAACGGCGGGTGAACGACTCAAAGCAGCCTTCCTCTTCGCAGGCATACGTCCCGCCGTGGGCGCCGGGGCGGCAGTCGGGCGAGGAGCAACGGTCGGCGGCGGGGGCGACGGCGGCGAAGCCGCCGGCGAGGAGCAACGCGGCGCCGGCCCGACGGGCGATTTGGGGACGGGCGAGAGCGATACGGGCGGTGGACACGGGCTTCGCCTCCTGCGAATGCGGTGGTGTTCGGGGGCCGACGGAGCCCGCTCGGGGCGTCGGACGCGGGATCTTGAAAGGTCGCTTCGCCGGGACTGAGCAAGGCCGGTTTAGCGGCGACCGCCGAATTGCGGGGCGCCGCGACCGAAGAAGCCGGCGGTGTTGCCGAACGAGGTGCCGTGGCCGGTCGTTCCGATCAGCCGGGCGTCGACGGCGGGCTGGTCGATCAGCAGAGTTTGGGTGCGGCTCAGTTCCGACTGCGTGTTGCGGAGGCTCTGCCGAAGCTGGCCGACTTCCGCCGTGATTCGCTGCTGCGGACGCACGAACCCGTAGTAGTTGAACGCCGTCGTGTTGTTCCGGTTCAGCAGCCCGAGGTAGGGGCTGAGCGTCGGGTTGTTCGAGGGCGTCTGGCCGCCGGGGCCGACCGGCCCCGCCTGGGCGGCGGCCACGGCCGGGGCGATCAGCAGCAGGGCGGCGGCCAGCGGCAGAGCGGCGACCAGCGGCAGGGCGGCGGCGCGACCGGCGAAGAGGCGGGGCATGGGAGTGGCTCGGCTGGGGTGCGGTCAGTTTAGGGGCGAGGCGGCGTCGGTTCAGAACCCAAATCCGCCGACCCCGCCGACACCCCGGTTCCCATTGTTCTCGAACGAGCGGGCCGCCCCCCTCGTCAGCAGCGTGACGCCCAGGATACGTTCGTAGGGGCCGAACAGCTTGTTCATGAAGTTGCCGGTCGCCGTCAGGTGGTCGGCCTGGATGTAGACGCGGTCGCCAGGCATGAGCTGGTAGTTCGTCGTCGTGATGCCCTCGCGGGTGATCGCCCGCCAGTCGACCGGCATCACCTGCCCGCAGGGTTCGCCGCAGGGGCCGTTGGCGGCGAGGTGGGCCGGGGCGGGGCGGGCAACCCAGATGTTCTTGCTGGAGACCTGCGAGAGGCCGTCGATCGCGGAGACGGCATCCAGGACGGTCTCGTTCCCCGTGACCGGCAGGCGAGCGATGGATTCGCCGAAGCCGCCGCCGTCGGTGATCACGTAGATCACTTGGCTATTGTAGGCGAGCACGTCCACGTTCACCTCGGGGTTCACGAGGTATGCCGACAACTTCGCCTCGACGGCGCCGCGGACCTCGGCCAGCGACATCCCGGCGACCGGAACGGAGCCGTAGATGCCGAGGGAGACGCTGCCGTCCGGGCGGACGAGGTGCTCGCCGGTGACCGGCTGCGGAGCCTGGGGGTTCGGCAGGGTCAGGGAGACCTGCGGGTTGGCGATGCCGGTCGGCTGCCCGTCGGTGCCGATTTCATAGTTCTGCAGGCCGCGAACGACCGCCGCCTGAGCTTCGTCGACCGTCAGGCCGGCGACGGCCACGCGGCCATAGACCGGGCCGAGATCCAGGGCGCCGTCGGGCTGAATCAGATATTCCCCGTCGACGAACTTGTACTGGCTCTCCAGCTGAATCTGGTACTGGGCCTCCAGCGGCCCCGCCTCGGGATCGGGCGGCGCCAGCGGCTCCGGGTTGCCGAGCTGAACGGCGACGATCTCGCCGACCCGTAGCGGTGCCGTGGGTTGGCGGATGTTGGAGACCGCTTCGATCAGCAGGATGTCCGGCGGGGCGACGCGGTACTCCGGCAGGGAGACCTTCGTCAGTTCCCGAGGGATGTGACTGGAGGCGGCCATGAAGGCCTCCCCCCGCCGCTCCGCGATCGACGCGCAACCGGTCAACGCCACAGACGTGGTCGCCGCGGTCAGGATCAACAGCGGCGACGTGCGACGTGCGACCGCACTGAGGCGGGCAACGCCGACGGCGATGATTCGTGACGTGTCCATGGGCAAACTCCCGAGGCAATCCGTTGCCGTCAGCCGCCCGACAGGACGGCTGGCAAGCGTGATCGTCGAGATACGTTGCGTGTCTACATCGAAATCCGGCGTCGTTCGCACAGATTCCACGGATCGTCGCGACCGCCTCAGCCACTATTATGCAAGTGATTCGGGCAATCCTGCTCCCTAAGGTGCCATGAACTGGACTGAAGAGGGGCGAAGCGGGGCGTTTGGGGGGTTTCCCCAAAAACTGCTGGAACAGCCTCTTGAGCACCGCCCCCCCACCGGTACCTTGGTCGCTACAACCGGATGGCAACTCGGGCCAACTTGCCCACCCGGCCACGGAGGCCGCCTCACGACGGCGATCCATGAGCTATCCGAACCACCCCCTGATGCCCTCCAGCGCAACCGATCGACTTCCCCTCGCCGCGATCCTCGCCGGGATCACCCTCGCGATCGGCGTCCTCTGGGCCTTTTCAGACACGTTAGCAGTGCTGGCATCCCGGTGGGACGCCGATCCGCAGTACTCGCACGGGTTCCTGGTCCCGCTGATCGCCCTCGGCATCCTGTGGGTCCGCCGCGATCGGTTGCGGCCGGCGGTGCCCGCCGACGCGAACGGCCCGCGGGAGAAGGAGCCCTTCCCGGCGTCCCCCAGCGCTTGGGGCCTGCCGGTCCTCGCCGCCGGGCTGGCGCTGCGGTACTACGCCGTCGAGATCTACGTCGAGTGGTTTGAGCATCTCGCCTTGGTCCTGTGCGCCTTCGGCATGGTCCTGACCGCTGGGGGCTGGACGGCACTGAAGTGGGCTTGGCCGGCCTGCGCGTTTCTCGTCTTCATGCTCCCGCTGCCGTTCCGACTGGAAACCGCGGCGGCCGAGCCGCTGCGGTCCGCCGCGACGGTCTCCGCCGTCTACCTGCTCCAGGTGTGCGGCATTCCGGCGGTGGCCAGCGGCAACGCGATCCTGGCCGGGCCTGAGGTTCGGGTGGACGTCGTGGAGGCCTGCAGCGGTCTGCGGATGCTGATGGTGTTCTTCGCCCTGACCACCGCTGCGGCGATCTTCAACGACTCCCGCCCGCTCTGGCAACGCCTCGCGATGGTCGCTGCGGCGATTCCGATCGCGATTGCTTCGAACGTCGTCCGTATCGCGTTGACCGCGGCGCTGTACTATGGCGGCCGCCCGGCCCTCGCGGACGGCTTACACGATCACGCGGAACTGCTGATGGTCCCGCTGGCCCTCGGCCTGCTCTGGGCGTTCCTGGCGCTCCTCGACCGCATCTTTGTTCCGGTCGCGGAGACCGACGCCGCCTCCTGGCAGGTGCCCGCCCCGTCGCTCGGCCCCGGGCTCCCCGCCCGGTCCTGACGTGCAGCCGCCTCCCTGGCGGCCACCGCTCGCCCGGTGCCGCCGGGTCCCGCCTCACTCCTCCCCAGCTTGTTTGTCCCCATGGCTGCCGCCCGCACGCCCCGCCCGCCAGTCTCGCAACCGGTCGCGGACGAGCACTTCCAAATCGACTGGCGCCCGGCCGTCGCTGGGTTGAAGCGGTTTTGGTACGTCGCAGTATTAGTCGGCCTGCCGCTGGGGGCGGGCGGGGCCTACGCCGCTTGGATCTATATCCCCGCACCGTATGTGGCGAGTGCAGAACTTTATATGCGGTCGTATGTCGACCGCGTCGCATTCAGCACTAGTGAGCAGCAAGCTTCGTTTCGCACCCGTAAGCAGACGAACCAGAAGTTGCTCCGTAGCCGCGAAGTGCTGACTGCCGCTTTGCGGAATGCGGAAGTGGCGAACACGCCAACTCTCCAGGAGGTGCCCGACCCCGTCGTGCACCTGCAAAAGCATTTGTCTGTTGGAAGTCCCGGTGCGGAGTTCATCTCCGTTGGGCTGTCCGGCGAGCACGCGGAGGATCTGCCAGTGATCATCAACGGTGTGGTCGACGCGTACATGAAGGAGGTCGTCGTCGGCTCGATGGACGACCGCGAGGGTAAGTTGGCGAACCTTCGTCAAGTCCTCGCCACTGCGGAAGACGCGCTGGACCTTAAGCGGAAACAGTACCAGCAGTTCGTCGAAGCCAGCCAGGGCGGCGTGGCTTCGACGATCATGGCCGAGCAGCGGCACGCGGGGCTCCAAGAGCTCCGTACGATGCTTCGCGGCGAGGTCACGCGAACGGAGTTGGAACTGATCCGCGAGCGGGCGAAACAGTCTTACCGTGATTCGGTCGACGACGAGTTCGAACTCGGCGACGAGCAACTCGCCGCCCTTGTCGCCGATTTGCCTGAATACAAGCAGGCGGAGGAAGTCGCTCGAGCCGCGGAGACTTATGTGGGGAAGCTCGAACGCAGCAAGGGGGCGGACTCGACCAGCCCGACCCTCGCCACGGCACGAGCGGAGGCGACCCGGCGTCAGGCCGAGTTGAAAGAACTTCAGGTTTCCTTGCGGCCCCACGTGAAAGAGCAACTAAAGAACAGTTGGGAGGCCCAAGGTGAAGCGGGCGACCAAAAGCTTTCCGAGACGATCGCCCAGCTGGAAAGCTTCCGGAACAACCTTCGGCAGCAACTGGAAGAGAATCAGATCGAGGAGCGCCAGGCCGGAAAGGAGAGCGTCGGGTTACGTAGGCTGGAGGCGGAACTCCTTCGAAAAGAAGAATTGGTCAATCTGCTTGCGACGGAGGCGGAGCGCCGCGAGTTCGAGATCTCAAATGCCACCCCGCCGATTGCCGTGCAAGAGGACGCGGTGGTGCCCCGCACGCGGAACGATGGCAAGCGGATCAAGACGGCCGTGCTCGTTGGGGGTGGGGGCGTCGGTTTCGGTATGGCCTTGGCCGCTGGGCTCGGCTTTCTGTTCACCAGCGTTCAGCGGACGCAGGATCTGAAGGGCAACCTCGCGATCGACCTGTTCGGCACGCTGCCGCACCTGCCGCGGGGCGGGGCGGGGGCGGGGGCGGGTCAGCGTGGGAGCGATTGGAACGAGGCCCTGAAAGAGTCGGTGGACGCCGCCCGCGTGGTGCTGCTCAGGAAGTTGGGGGACGGGCGAGGGCAGACGCCGGAGAGCCGGTTGGACGCTGGGGGCCGAGTTGTGCTGATCAGCAGTGCCGTCGCCTCCGAGGGGAAAACCACCCTCTCCTGCCACCTCGCCGCCAGCCTTGCCCGCACCGGACGGCGCGTTGTGCTCGTGGACGCCGACCTGCGGCGGCCGTCGACGCACCGGGTGTTCGGCTGCGAGTCCGGGCCGGGGCTCTCGGATGTACTCCGCGGCGAAAAGTCTGCGGAGGAGGTCGAGATCCCGCTGCACGGCTCCGAGTTGCGACTGATCCCTGCCGGCGACGTGTGCGACACGGCGCTGGCCGGATTCGGCACCGCTGCGATGGCGGAATGCCTCGACGACCTGCGGGCCCGCTACGACATCGTGATCGTCGACTCTCCCCCCGCGCTGCCGGTCTCTGACGGCCTGATGCTCGCGGAGCACGTGGATGGGGTGATGTTCGCGGTCCGTCGGGGCGTCACCCGGCTGCGGAACGTCGCGGCCGCGTTGGAGCGGTTTCAGGCGGTCGGCGTCCCCGTGCTGGGGGCGGTGGCGATCGGGATGGATGACGAGGTCGGCCGGTACGGATACGCCCCGGGCCGCTACCCGTACGCGAAGCACCGGCAAGCCCGGTTGCTCGAACGGACGCCCGCCCAAGCCGCGAAGATCTGATCTTCGGCGCCACGAGCAGGCGGGGCGGCGTCCCAATTTCTGGTCCGTTCCCGCTCTTAGGGGCGGGAACGCCGGAGAGAATCCGTACAGCGCAGCGTTTCGACCGACCTCCCGTCCCTCCCCCCACCTCTCGAATTCATGCCCTCCGGATCGCTCACCGCTTGGCTCCACCGACTCGCCCCCGCGGCGGGCGTGGCGCTGTTGCTCGGCGCCGGCGTGGCGCACCAGGTACAAACCTCCGCCCTCCGCGACCCGGCGGTCCTGACCGCCGCCGCGGATCGGCTGGACGAGGTGCCGCTCGAAATTGACGGGTGGACGGCGGAGCCCTTGGAACTCGGGGAGCGGCAACTCCGGCTCGCGGAGGCGACGGGCGGGTTCGCCCGCCGCTACGTCGGGCCGAACGGCGAGGGTCCGGTCGAGGTCATGCTGCTGGCCGGGCCGCAGGGGCCGATCTCGGTGCACCCGCCGACGGTCTGCTTCCGCGGGGCGGGGTATCGCCAATGCTCGCCGGTGACGAACGTGCCCGCGGGCGGCGTCGACGGGGTCGGCGACTTTGCGGCGGCCACCTTTGAAAAGGAGATCGACGGCCGTCCGGTCCGCATTCGCACGCATTGGGCATGGGGCGCCGGCGCGGGTTGGTCGGCCCCGGAGACGCCCCGCGTCGCCTTCGCCGGCGAACCGTTCCTGTACAAGTTGTACGTCACGGAGTTCCGCACCGACGGCGAGGAGGCCGTCGACGATGCCCCGCTCCCCGCGACTCGTACGTTCCTCAATGCGTTCTTGCCTCGCCTGCGTTCGGCGCTCGCCGCCGACGCTCCCGCCGCCTGATCCACGTCTCCCTGACGTCCCGCCAACGCACCCACCGCGTTTTGTATCCCGCCTTGTCTTCCTCCTCCCCCACGGCCGCGTTAATGTCCCAGCTCGATCTTGGGCGAACCGCATTGAGCGACCCGGCGACCCCGCCGGGCGATCTGGCGTTAGTCGGCCCGTCGCTGGTTTATCTAGCGTTTCGTAGGGCGTTTGATCTCATCGGCGGGGCGCTCTTGGCCGTGCCGCTGGGGGCGGTCGTCGCCGTCGCGGCGATTTTCGTGCGGTTGGATTCGCGGGGGCCGATCTTCTACCGGCAGATGCGGGTCGGCCGGGACGGGCGGACGTTTCGCATGATTAAGATCCGCTCGATGCGGCACGACGCCGAGGTGGGCGGGGCGCAGTGGGCCGGGAAGAACGACTCCCGCATCACCCGCATCGGCAAGTTCCTCCGGGCGTCGCACATCGACGAGTTTCCGCAGATTCTCAACGTGCTGCGGGGCGATATGACACTGATCGGCCCGCGGCCGGAACGTCCGATGTTCGTCGACGAACTCGTTCAACAGGTGCCTGGTTATGAATTGCGTCTGACCGTCAAACCCGGTGTGACCGGTTTGGCTCAGCTCCGCCTGCCGCCGGACCAGACGATCGACGACGTGATCGCGAAAGTGGCCCACGACGTCTATTACATTGAGCACATGGGTTTGAACTTAGACTTTCGTGTTTCGGTTGGGACGTTGCGATTGCTGGTCCGCGAGATCCTGCAGGCCTGCGGGGCCACCGGCCGGACGGCCTACACCACCGTGAAGACCCGGTTGCCGCTGCGAACGGTGCATCAGGCGTTCGGGGCTCCCTGCCGGCTGCCGAGTATGGACTCCGTCTTCGAAACCGCCCGCCAATACACGGCGACGGCGTCACTGCCGTGCGCCGCCCTGGCCGGCGTCGGGGCCGGGAGCCGCGAGGAATTCGGATCGCACCGGAGCGGGAACGACCAGGCGACGCAGCCCAAGGGACAGGTCTGGCCAGGCAGCGTCGAGGCGACCGTCTCTCGCCTTTGACGTTCCCGCCCGCTCAAGGTCCTCTTCGCTCCCCCGGGAGCGATCCCGGCTGATCGTTCGCCTCTCTGCTCGCCCGCCATTATCGCTCCGCTCCCACCGCCGCCGACCTCCGATCCCGCCGCCGACGCGGCGGGGTCGCCGCTGTCCGCGTTCACGGTGGACGTGGAAGATTATTTCCAGGTCAGCGGGTTCGCGGACCGGATCGACGTCTCCTCCTGGGACGACAGGGAACTGCGGGTCGAAGACAGCACGCGGCGCGTCCTGGCGTTGCTGCGGCGGCGGAACGTCCGCGGCACGTTCTTCATCCTCGGCTGGGTCGCCGACCGCTGCCCGAGCCTAGTCGCGGAGATCGCGGCCGCCGGGCACGAGATCGGCAGCCACGGGTACTGGCACCAGTTGGTTTACGATCAGACGCCTGGCGAGTTCCGCGAGGACCTCCGGCGGAGCGTCGACGCAATCGGCGCTGCGGGCGGGGGCCGGACGACCTGCTATCGAGCCCCGTCGTTCTCGATCACAGACTGCTCCCGCTGGGCAGTCGACGTGTTGGTCGAAGAGGGGTTCACGGTCGACAGCAGCGTCTTTCCCGTCCGCCGCGGCCGCTACGGCGTGCCCGGCGCGTCGGCGACGATTCACCGCCTGGCCGGCCCTGCCGGCGGCGAACTCTGGGAGGTCCCGCCCACGGTAGTTCGGGTCGGCGCCGGCCGTCGCGGATTGAACCTGCCGGCCGCGGGCGGCGGCTATTTTCGCTTCTTCCCCGAGTCCCTCACCGCCGCGATGCAGCGGCGGGCGGCCCACGGGGAGGGGCGCCCCGTGATCTTTTATATTCACCCGTGGGAGGTCGATCCGGACCAGCCCCGCCTGCCGGGCACGCGGATGAACCGGTTCCGCCACTACCTGAACCTCAACAAGACGGAAGGCCGGCTGGACCGGATGCTGGGCCGCCTGCCGTTCGGCACGCTCGGCGAAGTGGTCGAGACTCACGCCGCGGCGAACGGACTGTCCGAACTGTCGTTCCAAGAGTCAGCCTCGCCCCCCGAATGGGTTGCCGTGGGGGCGGGGCCATGTTGACGGTCGATCCTCCCACCGCCCGCGCGGCGAGAGCCGACGCCGCCGGCCCGCGTTATTCGTCCGCGGTGGGCGGTGCCCGGCCGCGGGTGTTGTACCTGGTGCACCGGTTCCCCTATCCGCCGGACAAGGGGGACCGCATCCGGGCGTTCCACATCCTGCGGACGCTGCAATCGCGGTGCGACGTCTCCGTCGTGACCTTCGCCGACGAGCCGGTGGCGCCGGAGCGCCGGGCCGAACTGGAAGCCTGTTGCTCTGACCTGCGGGTGATCCCGGTCGGTCGCGCCGGGCGGGCCGCGGGGGCGGCTTGGGGACTGCTCAGCGGACGCTCCGCGACGGAGGGAGCATTCGCCTCCGGCCGGTTCGCCGACGCTGTCCGAGAAATCGCGGCGACGCACCGTCCGGATGCCGTCCTCCTGTCCTGCGGCGGGTTGGGCCGTTACCTCGACCTGCCGGCGCTGGCGGGCGTGCGGACGGTCGTCGATTTCGTGGACCTCGACAGCCGTAAGTGGGCCGACTACGCCGCCGGCTGCGGCCGCACGCCCTCCGGTCTGGCCGCCAAGCTGTTGTACCGGACCGAGTCGAAGCGGCTGCGGGCCGCCGAGCGACGGTTGGTCGCCCGCTGCGACGCCGCGACCTTCGTCACCGAGGCGGAGGCCGAACTCGGCCGCCGCGAACTCACGGCTCCGGGCGAACATAAGGCTGCCGCGTTTATCCACGCGGTGACCAACGGCGTGGACCTCGACTATTTTCGTCCTGCGGAACCTCCTCCTCCGCCGTTGCCGACCGGCGGTCGTGTCGTATTCTTGGGCGCAATGGACTATCGCCCGAACGTCAACGCCGTCACCTGGTTCGTCCGCGAGGTTTGGCCGCAGGTTCGCGAGACGCGGCCGGAAGCGACCTTCGAGATCGTCGGCCGCCGCCCGACCCCGGCCGTCACCGCCCTGCACGGCCGCGACGGCGTGACCGTCACCGGCTCCGTCCCCGACGTTCGCCCCCACCTTGCCGCGGCCCACGTCGCCGTGACCCCCCTCCGCATCGCCCGCGGTCTGCAAAACAAGGTGCTGGAGGCGATGGCCGCCGGCGTCCCCGTCATCGCCAGCCCCGCGGCTGCCGAGGGCCTGCTGGCAGTCGCCGGCCAAGACTATCTAGCCGCAGCCGCGCCCGCCGAGTGGGCGAACGAGATCGTCGGGCTGTTCGCAAATGAAGACCGCCGCCGCGCCCTCGCCTCCGCCGGCCGGTGCCACGTTGAGGAACGGCACGACTGGCGCCGCTGCGTCGCCCCATTGTTCGAACTACTCGACCTCACTCCCGCGGGAGGACGGTCATGAGTGGGATCGCGGCTGAAACTTATCCTGCAGGACCCGAACCGGTCTCACGCCCGCGGCGGCTCCGTTTGACTCTGTCGATTGTCGTCGCTCTGTTGGGGATCGCCGGCGGGATAATGACGGCGGTCGACCCTTCGACCCGCCGTGTGTGGGCGCTGTCCGCGGCCGAGGTCGGTTACGGCGTATTCGACGTCTGGGGCGACGACGCGGCCCCGACTCCGGACATCCGGCCGGTGGATGAAGACGCGATGGCGGCGGCGATCGCCGCCGCCTGGCCCGGCGGCGCCGAGGTGACGGTGGAGATTGACCAGCCGTCGACGCTCCAACCGCTGCCGTTCCGGCACGAGGACGTGGACAGCCCCGAGTTCCGCGCGTTCGCGGAGGATCTGCGCAGGGTTCTGGGCGGCTCCATCCCCGAAGACCCGTTCGAGTTGTGCGACGCCGTCCGCCGGCTCGCCCCCCACGGCGTCCCCGCAGAAGACCCTGGATCACACCCGGCACTGTGCCTACTTGCGGCGGAGGGGGACGGGCCGCTGCTCTGCCACCACTTCGCCGCGCTCACGGCCCACGCCCTGCTCGCGGTCGGGTACGACGCCCGCGTGCTGGGACTCAGCGCCGACGGCACGGTATTCGAACATGCCGTCGTAGAGTACTGCGACCCGGCCGCCCGCCGTTGGGTCCTGCTCGACCCGGACTTCAACCTCGCCTATCGCCGCGCCGCGGACTGGTCTGGAGACGACGCGGGGGAGTGGTTGTCCGCCCGCGACCTGCACACGGCCGCGGCCGATCTAGCCGGCCGCGGTCTCGACGCCGGCGACGCGACCGTCGTGCGGCGTGAGACGGGAATCGAAGCCGTCGTTCTCGGGCGGGCCGGCGGGGCGCTGCGAACGTCGCACGTCCGCGGCGGTCCGGCGGACGCGGGACGGAAGTCGCTGACGTCGCTTTACCGCACGGTCTTCTACTCCGCCCGGAACGATCAACTCAGCAACTGGCTGCCGCCGGGGCACCCGGACGCCGTACGACAGTACGTATTGTGGGACGGACCCTCGGGGAAATTGCCGCCGGCCTGTCCAGAGGGAACCCGTCTCTCCGCCGCGGGGTTGGAGCGACTGTACGGACCGGTCGGCGCTGTCGTCCTACGGCAATGGGGATTGATGCGGGGGTCGTCGCTGGGATCTTCTCCCGGAACAAAGCTAAATCTACAGTTTGCCCTCGCGGGTATCGGCCTCGAGCCGCTCCACGCTGCCGATACGGCTGGTGACATCATCGCCGCCGTGAACGGCCAGATAGTGTGGCCGCTCCATCTAGGGCGGAACGTGTTGACGGTCGAAGGCCGTCGCCCGCCGGACCGCCTCAACGCCGCCGTCCAACTGCGGGTTACAGTTCGCCCCGCTCTTCATTCCCCCGCCAAGCCGCCCGCCCCGTGAGCGGTCCCACCCTCGCCAAACCGCCAATCGCTGCGTCGCCTCCATCCGAGCCCGCCCCCGTGGTCGGTCCGGCGGTGCGGGAGGTGCGCATTACGCCTCCTCGCGGCTGGGAACTGCTGGACCTGGCGGAGTTCTGGGCTTATCGCGACCTGTTCCGATTCCTCGTCTGGCGGGGCATCAAGGCCCAGTACGCGCAGAGCGCCGTCGGCATTGGGTGGGCCGTGATTAAGCCGTTGGCAACGGTCGCTACGTTCACATTGGTGTTCGGTCAGCTGGCGGAGATTGACAGCGGAGGCGTCCCGTACGCTCTGTTCAGCTTCGTGGCGATGGTTCCTTGGACGTATTTCTCGGGTTGCATCCGAGGGGGGACGGCCAGCCTGGTGTCCAACGCCAACATGATCAGTAAGGTGTACTTTCCTCGCTTGGTCATTCCGCTATCGCAGGTATGCGTCGGGCTGGTCGACTTCGCCATAGCGTTCCTTCTGATGATCGCTGCCTTGGCGGTCAGTGGCTACGCCCCCAATGTTGGGGTGCTGCTGGTTCCAGTGCTGGTCGCAGTTATGGTCGCTGCCGCGGCCGGATTGGCGTGTTGGCTGACGGCGTTGGCAATTCAGTTTCGGGACGTGAATCATGCGACAGTATTTTTGGTGCAGCTCGGTATGTACGCCTCGCCGGTAATTTATCGGGCGGAACTGGTTCCGGAGGAATACCGTCCTCTGTACGCAATGAATCCCATGGTGGGGGTCATCGGCGGATTCCGTTCCGCATTCCTCGGAGAGCCGACGATGCCATGGACCGACATCGCGATCGGTTCTGCGGTCGCTGCGGGTCTGTTGCTGAGCGGCATGCTATTTTTCCGTCGCCGCGAGGCGGTCTTCGCGGATGTTGCCTGACCCGCTGCTACGGTCGCCGTCGTCCGGCTGACCTCCCTGCTCAATCCTTACTCCTCCTCGTCTCCCCGAACCCAATTCCCGTGTCTCGCCCTGCGATCACCGTCGACTGCCTGTCAAAGGCGTATCGGATCGGCTTGGCCGAGGACACTTCCGGGTCAGCGGCGGCGAAGGCGTGGCGGCTGGCGGCGGCCCCGATGCGGAATCTACGGAATCTTGCCCGCCTGAACACTCACGACGCCGAGGACGCCCCGGACCTGTTCTGGGCACTTAAAGACGTGAGCTTTGAGGTCGCTGAGGGTGAGGTCGTCGGCGTTATCGGTCAGAACGGTGCAGGCAAGAGCACGTTGTTGAAGGTTCTTTCTCGCATCGCCCGCCCGACCCGAGGGTCGGCCACGATTCGCGGCCGGGTAAGCAGTCTTTTGGAGGTCGGCACCGGGTTCCATCCAGAGTTGACCGGCCGGGACAATGTCTATATGAATGGGACAGTTCTCGGTATGTCAAAGGCCGAAATCGATCGTAAGTTTGACGAAATCGTGGAATTTAGCGGCGTCGAGAAGTTCCTCGACACCCCGGTCAAGCGGTACAGCAGTGGCATGAAGGTGCGGCTCGCCTTCGCCGTGGCGGCCCACCTAGAGCCGGAGATTCTGATCATTGATGAGGTGCTGGCCGTCGGCGATGCGGAGTTTCAGGCCCGCTGTCTCGGCAAGATGGAGGACGTCGCTGGTCAAGGGCGGACTGTGCTTTTTGTAAGCCATAATATGGGGGCGGTGAGGCAATTGTGTTCTCGAGGGGTGGTGCTCCAGTCCGGAGAGAAGATCGCCGACTGCGAGGTAGGAGGCGCCTTAGCCGCGTACTCGCAGGGGGTCGAACGTACTTCTGGATTGCGTATCGAATCAGGCCGTCCCGGGGACGGCGGAGTTCGCTTGCGAGAGGTTTTGGTATTTAACGAGAGCGGCAACTCTGACGGGCTCGTTATGGCTGGCGAGTTGATGACGCTTCGGTTGAGAATTGAAATCAAGGAGCCGCTGCCTTCTTTGGGGGTGACGATGACCATGTACAATTCGGTGGGTGCGGCGATCACTAACTTTTCGACCGCACTTGCTGGTCAGCATTGGGTGGGACCTGCCGAGGGAGAATGGCATGCCGCTTGTGAAATTCCCTCGGCTCCTTTTCTGCCGGGACGGTATCGGCTAGCCGTTGATTTACAGTGTAATGGCAGGAATCTCGATTGGGTTGGTCACGCAGCTTCAATCGAAGTCGCCGGGTCGAAGTTTTTCCCCGGCGGACGTACGCCTGACCCTGAGTATTGCGCAATGATGGTCGAGCATCGCTGGCAGTTTTTGGAGGCCTGATGGTCAAGCTCGTGCAGTTCGCCTTTTGGACGCAAAGCAAGTCGTGGATATCAAGGCTACCCTACTCGCCGCCGAGGCCGACGGCATTAACGGCGAGCCTTGGGCAGTGGCGGGTGAGACCGCCTCATTCCGTGTTCGTGGGGAAGGTGGGGCAGAGCGAATGCCGGGACGGGGCCCTGAGGAAAACTAGGTTGTTGGACGGGACTGTCAGGACCCGACTCGAACTATGAATGTTCTCATCGACAACTCCGGCTACCATCTCCGCAACGTTGGCGACGTAGCCATGCTAGCCGCAGCCGTGGACCGGCTGCGGCGGCGGTGGCCGGACTTGCGGCTGCGGATCCTGACGACTGATTCGGGTCGACTATCCGGAGCGGTGGGCGGACCGGGCGACGGTGTTCGCCCTGTCGAGATCGACGGTCGAGACCAGTGGGCTGATTGCACTTTCGTATCTGGCTCTCCGCAGGCTCGCCCGTACCGGCTGCGGCGCGTCGCTCAGCGGGCGGGGGCGGATTTTAAAGCGCGGCGGCCGACGCTGTTCCGTTCCCTGATAGCATTGCGAGGAATTTGGCACCCGGCCGACCGTGCCGCCGGCCGGTTTCACGACCATGTCCGGTGGGCGGACCTCGTGCTGGCCACCGGCGGAGGATACTTCACAGACCCGTTTCGTCGGCATGCAAATCGGGTGCTGGACACTTTGGAACTTGCCCGAAGCCTTGGAAAGCCAACAGCGTTGCTCGGACAGGGACTCGGCCCGCTCTCGCATGCATCGACCCGCCACCGGCTGGCCGAGGCGGTGCGAGCGGCGGTGCTCGTCACCCTGCGGGAATCGGCGGCGAGCGGGCCGTTGCTGGAGGAGTTGAACGCCCTCGGTTCAAATGTGATCTGTACTGGGGACGATGCGGTCGGCCCAGCTGCGGCGCTCGGGCCGGCCGACGCCGCATGCGGAGATGTGCTGGGGCTGAACGTGCGGGCGGCGAAGTACTCAGGGATAGTCGGCCGGGCTGACCGGCTTCGGGAGGCGATCGCGGGGGCAGTTGCCGCGATGAATGCCCACGTTCGGTGCGTGCCGGTCAGCTTCCACGACAAGGAGCGTGATTTGGACCGAACGCTCGAACTAGTCCCGTCGAACAGATTAGCCGCTGGCGGAGATGTGGTGGAAGATACCCCGGAAGCCGTCGCGTCTGTCGCCGGACAGTGCCGCGCGGTTGTCACCGGCAGCTACCACGCAGGGGTGTTCGCACTGTCCCGAGGCGTGCCGGTGGTTGGGCTTGTTGCCTCTGATTATTACGCCTGGAAGTTTGGCGGCCTCGCCGCCCAGTTCGGTCCGGGGGCCTGTACCCCGCTGGAGACGACCGGTCCTCATTTAGCGGCGCGACTGACCGCAGCGGTTACTGATGCCTGGAACGCCGGTCCTGATCGGCGTGCCGCAATTTACGCCGCCGCCTGTCGTCAAGCCGCCGCTTGCGAGGCAGCCTACGACCAACTCTTGGCGGAGGTTTCGCGATGACCGCCCCCGCTGTTTCCGTCCTCATGCCGTGCTATAACGCCGCCCGCTATCTTCCTGCGGCGGCGGGGAGCGTGCTGTCGCAGACGCTAACGGACTTCGAAGTGGTGGCGGTCGACGACGGCAGCACCGACGGGACGAAGGCGCTCCTCGACGGGTACGCCGCGAAGGACCCCCGGGTGCGGGTGATCAGCCGACCGAACACCGGGATCGTGGGGGCGCTCAACGACGGGCTGGAACAGTGCCGGGCTCCGTTGGTGGCGAGGATGGACGCCGACGACGTCTGCCACCCGGACCGGCTGCGGCGGCAGGTCGCGTTCCTGCGGGACAACCCGGAATGCGTGGCGGTCGGGACAGCGGTGGAGGTGATCGATGAAGACGGCGCTCCCGTCGGTCGCATGATCCGTGGCGGGGCACACGCAGCAGTGGTGGCTCGCCTGCTGTGCGAATCGGCCGAGTCGGCCCAGCCGATCCACCCTTCGGTGGTGATGCGGACTGATGCCGTCCTAGCAGTCGGCGGATACCGGAAGGAGGCCTTGTGGATAGAAGACTACGACCTGTGGCTGCGGCTGACAGCCCTTGGGGAGATCCGCAACATGCCTGAGGCACTTCTGAAATACAGGGTCCACGGAGGCAGCGTATCAGCGGAGCGGCGGGAGCTTCAGGTGGAAAAGGTCCGACGGCTGGTCGCCGCCGCCCGAATCGCCCGAGGCCTTCGGGCGGACCCGCCGTACCCGTACCGGGTAGGCGCCCGCGGGACGGCTGCCACGTATCGCGGGTACGTCGCATTCGCCCTGCGAGAGGGACGGGCGAGGACGGCGTGGAAATACCTCCGTCGCATCCCCCGTCGTCGGTTCGGGCGAGTTTGGTGGCTGAAGAGTGCCGCTGCCTGCGGGCTGTGCCCGCTCCGCTGGCTCTGCCCACCTGTGGCAACGGAGGTTTCGCGATGACCGCCCCCGCTGTTTCCGTCCTCATGCCGTGCTATAACGCCGCCCGCTATCTTCCTGCGGCGGCGGGGAGCGTGCTGTCGCAGACGCTAACGGACTTCGAAGTGGTGGCGGTCGACGACGGCAGCACCGACGGGACGAAGGCGCTCCTCGACGGGTACGCCGCGAAGGACCCCCGGGTGCGGGTGATCAGCCGACCGAACACCGGGATCGTGGGGGCGCTCAACGACGGGCTGGAACAGTGCCGGGCTCCGTTGGTGGCGAGGATGGACGCCGACGACGTCTGCCACCCGGACCGGCTGCGGCGGCAGGTCGCGTTCCTGCGGGACAACCCGGAATGCGTGGCGGTCGGGACGTTCGCGGTTCTGTTCGGGGCCGGCGGACGGGTGCTGGACCTGCAGGGGGAAGTAACGGCCCACAAGGACATCGTGGCCCGCGTCCGTCGGGGGGCTGGCGGAGCCCTATTGCACGCTTCGGCAATGTTCCGCCAAGACGCGCTGCGGGCGGTCGGCGGGTATCGGAAGGAGTTCGCGTGGGTGGAAGATCTGGACCTCTATTTGCGTCTCGCCGACCACGGCACGTTCGCCAACCTGCCGCGGTACTTCTACGGGTACCGCAAGCACCCTGGCGCGGTCTGCCGCATCCGCCGTACCGAGCAGACCGCCCGCAAGGAGCGGGCTTTGGCCGAAGACTTCGCCCGGTCGGGCAGATCTCGCCCGCCGGCCCTCTCCCGGGAAGACCGCTATAGACCGGCCGACCCGGCTTTAGCGCGGGACCGGCAGATCGTCGGGCTGCTGGCCCGCGGGGCACCGCGGCGGGCCGTGGTGTCGGCGGCCAAGGGGGTGCTGCGGACGCCACTGCGGCGGGCCGCGTGGGACGTGCTTGCCCTCGTGTCCTGCCGCCGCCCGCCGGCTCCGCACAAAGTAGCGGACTTGCTTGACGGTCCTCAACTCGCCCTCCCACTCGCAATCGCACCCGCGACCGTTGGGGGGAACCGATGAGCGCCCATCGTCCCGCCTCTCCCCGCGTTCTGCTGGCAAGGCCCAAAACTCCGGAGTCGTCGGAGACATTCCTGCTGGCTCACGAGCACTACCTTCCCGATGCCGGGACGGTCCTGTGCGGGGTGGCCGAGAACGGTGACATATCCGACGGCCGGCGAGCAGTGCTGCTGGACGGCCGCCCTGTGCCGGGGCAGTTTCGTTCGCCCGGCCTCGCTGGGCTCCCGCGACGCATAGGGAGTCGGCTGGCCCGGAGGCTCAGCCGGGGCGGGTTAGGATCAGGGGAATTGGCTGGGCAGTTTCCTAGGGCACGGCTGCGAGCTCTCCGAGAATCCCGGCCGGATGTCGTGCTAGCCGAGTACGGGCCACACGCGGTCGGCTGGGTTGACCCCTGCCGGGCCGCTGGGGTGCCGCTGGTTCCACACTTTCATGGGTATGACGCGACCCGGCGGGACGTGCTGGAGCGGCACCGTGAGGTTTATGCAGAAATGTTCCGCGTCGTCCCCGCGGTCGTTGCCGTATCACGCCACATGCGTGAACGACTCGCGACCGCCGGGTGTGCAACGCAAAAAATCGCCGTCGTGCCGTGCGGCTGTGAGTCAGAGCTGTTTCCTGCCGCCGACGCATCTAGTGCCCCGCCGACGCTATTGGCAGTGGGACGGTTCGTGGACAAGAAAGCTCCGCACCTGACGCTGCTAGCGTTCGCCCAAACCTTAGTTCACCCTGATGTGCCGGCCGGCGCCCGGCTGGTGATGATCGGGGATGGGCCTCTCCTCGCCGCGTGCCGGGATTTGGCCATCGGGCTGGGGGTGGTGAATCAAGTAGAGTTCCTTGGAGCCCTACCTCACGCGGAGGTCGCGGGCTGGATGCGGGCGGCGCGAGCGTTTGTCCAGCACAGCGTTGAGGCGGAGGACGGAGATTGCGAGGGCACTCCCGTCGCCGTCCTTGAAGCCGGAGCCGCTGGCCTGCCGGTGGTCGCGACTCGGCACGCCGGAATTCCAGACGTGGTGATCGATGGTGAGACTGGCCTACTATGCGACGAGCGGGACGTGACGGGGATGGCCACGAGCATGGTCCGGCTGCTGGCAGACCCAGCAGCGGCAGGGCGGCTGGGGTCTGGGGCGGCGGCGCGGGTGCGAGCGCACTTTGACCGGGTCGCCAGCCTCGATCGGCTAGCGAGCGTCCTGCGGGCCGCAGCCGACGGCACCACGGTTCCCTACACTGACCCAGACTTTCTGCGGACCGGCCCCGCCGCGGAACCCTCCGACGAGTCTGCTCCCGGACTCTTGGGGGTGGTCCTGTGAGTTCCGCCCCAGTCACTGCCGTCGTCCCTTGCTACAACGGCTCACGGTATCTCCGCGAGACGCTCGAAAGTATCCTTGGCCAGACCCGTCCTCCAGCGGCGGTGGTCGTGGTCGACGACGGTAGCACGGACGACTCAGCCGACGTCGCCGAATCCTTCGGCGGGCTAGTGCGGGTGCTGCGGCAGCAGAACAGCGGGGAGAGCGTTGCCCGCAATCGAGGGGTGCGGGCGGCGGAAACCGAGTGGATTGCGTTCTGCGACGCTGATGACCTGTGGGCACTGGACAAGTTGGAGCGGCTGCTATCCGCGGCCGAGGTAGCAGGGGCAGGTGCTGCCGCAGCTCATAGCAACGTAGAGTTGTTTGGGGCGGAGACACGGATTACGGACCTAGGATCGGACCCGCCGTCACGGCGATACGCGGTGGCCCGACTGGCGGTGCGAAACAACTTCTTGACCCCTTCGGCGGTGCTGGTCCGGCGGGCGGCGTGTCCGGCGTTTCATGAGGACCTACACTACGGGGAAGATCAGATTTTCTTTCTAGAGTTGGCACGTTGTGCCGGGCCGGGCGGTTTCGTTTTCGACCCTGCTGCCCTCACACGCTATCGGAAGCACGGCGCTGGACAGAGTGCTGCGCGCGGAATAGAACTGGACTGGTACGCCGCCGTCGCTGACTGGCTGGATGCCACTGGGGCTGTCACTGGCAAGGAGCGAGCCGGTATTGACCGGGCGTGGGCCCACCGTTTGGCTCCGGTCGTTCGTGCGGCCTACTGGGAGCGGGACGTGGCCCGGCTTCGCACCGCCCGCCGTCGCTTGGCCCGGCTGCGGGGGTTTTCGGCTGAACTGGACGCTGAACTCGATCGTCCGGTACTGCCACGGATCGTTTTTTGGTTCAAGGATGCTGTCGACCGACTCACCGGGATTGCGTCATGAGGTCAGACGGACGTGAAAAATCGGATTGCGGGCTGCGGGTGCTGATCGTGCAGCCGCACCTGGGGGAATTGTCGGAGACGTTCCTAGTGGCCCATGCCAAGGACTTGCCGCGTTATCCGGGGGTCGCACTGACTACTGTGCTGGAGTGGCACCCGCAGCGGGACCTCCCGACCAAATCGCCTCGCACCGAGTCCGGCCCTGTACTATCCGGCGGGCCACTGCGACGCATCGCCCGCAAGCTGCACCGTGTGACTCGTGGTTTGCCGTGGGAATACGAGTTGACCCGCGGGTATCGGGCTGCAATCCGTCAGAGTCGACCGGACGTGGTGCTGGGGGAATACGGAACGGTAGGAGTGGGGCTGGTAGATGCCTGTGGGGAGGAAGGCATTCCGTTGGTTGTCCATTTTCACGGCCACGACGCCACCCGTCACACGGTGCTAGAGCGTTTCGGGGGCGGATATGTTGACATGTTCAAAGCCGCTTCGGCTGTCGTGGCCGTCTCGCGTCATATGCGAGATCGGCTGGAGGAACTAGGGGGCCTGCCAGGTAAGCTATTCGTCAACCCGTGCGGGGTAGACGTCGGTAGTTTCGCCGGGGCAGCTCCGGCGTCTGCGCCGCCCGTGCTCTTGGCCGTCGGGCGGCTAGTGCCGAAAAAGGCCCCGCATCTTACGGTGTGCGCCTTCGCTGAGGTCGCCCGTGAGCGGCCGGACGCGCGGCTGCGCGTCATCGGGGAGGGACCCCTTGAAAAAGTTTGCCTTGATTTAGCGGTTGGACTTGGAGTGGCGGATCAAGTGAGTTTTTTAGGCTCGCGACAGCACGCCGAGGTAGCGGCAGAGATGAGGGCAGCGCGGGCGTTTGTGCAGCACAGCGTGGAGGCAGCCGATGGAGACTGCGAAGGAACGCCAGTATCTGTGGTGGAAGCTGGTTCGGCGGGTCTGCCAGTAGTTGCGACTAGGCACGCCGGGATTCCGGACGTAGTGATCGACGGCGAGACCGGGCTGTTGTGCGACGAACGGGACGTGGCAGGGATGGCAGCGAATATGGCAGAGGTGCTGGATGATCCCGCGCGGGCCTCGCTTCTAGGAGCAGCGGCTGCGACCCGCGTACGGAGCTACTTTGATCGAGACTCCAGCCTCGGCCGACTGGCGGAAGTACTGCTTTTCGCCGCCGGCCGCGGCCGAAAGCCCGACCTC
Organism: Alienimonas californiensis; assembly: GCF_007743815.1. Taxonomy (GTDB): domain Bacteria; phylum Planctomycetota; class Planctomycetia; order Planctomycetales; family Planctomycetaceae; genus Alienimonas; species Alienimonas californiensis. The sequence continues at coordinate 299,549 of NZ_CP036265.1, read as the reverse complement.
TTCCCTTCCGCCTTCGCCGCACTGGCCGCCCCCCCCAAGGCCGCGAGATCGCTCGCGGAGGTTGACGCGTGAACAACTTTAGTGTCTCCGCCGTCATCCCCTGCTACAACGGGGCAGCCCACTTGCGGAAAGCGGTCGCAAGTGCTCTAGTCCAGACTGTGCCGCCGCGTGAGGTAATCATCATCGACGACGGCAGCACGGACGACTCGGCCGCGATCGCCGAAGCATTTGGCGATCCGGTGCGCGTGCTGCGGCAACTCAACAGCGGGGAAAGCGTGGCCCGCAATCGGGGGATCGAAGAGGCCGTCGGAACTTGGGTGGCGTTCTTAGATGCCGACGACCTTTGGGAGCCGACGAAGATCGAACGGCAACTTGCCTTAGCCGGCCCCGGAGTGGTCGCCGTTCACACCGCCGACTACGCCTTTGGGGCGGCCAGTTATATATCCGATCCTGGGGAGGAGGCCCCGGAGCAGCGGTACTCGCTGACGCGGGTGAACGTCCGAGGGAACCCATGCCGGCCGTCGTCGCTGCTGGTTCGGCAGGCCTGCCCGGCCCGTTTTCCGACATGGACACGGTTCGCTGAAGATCGCATCTATACCCTTGAGTTACTGCGGCATGGGCGAATCGAGTTGGTCCGCGACCCGCTCACCGGGTACCGTTTGCACGCCGGCCAGCAGAGTGCCTCGCCCGACGCCGCTGTGGAGCGGCATAGGACCATGCTGCGGTGGCTCTCGGAGCGTGAGGGCGAACTAGATCCCGCCGAGGTTGCCTGGACCCGGCGGGCGTCGGTCGCCAAGCTGGCCCGCCTTACCGAAGATGCCTATTGGAAACGGGACTGGTCGGCGTACTGGATTACGCGACGGTATTTGGAACAATATGCTGACCACCCCACCGCCGCCGCCGCTCTGGCCCGCCGCGTGCCCCCTGCCTGGCTGCTGAGGATGAAGGATTCGGCGGACCGCCTGCTTCACCGTGGCTGCTCCGAGATCGGCCCTTCGAGAGTTGTCGGCGTTGAGGATCCCAGGGCGGTCGAAGAGGACTTTGGCGACTTGTCCGATGATCCGGCTGTTGAAGGGGGCGGGCGGTGAGTGGGTTTTCAGTCGTCGTTCCCTGCTATAATGGGGCTTCGTTTCTGTCTGAGACGCTATGTAGCGTGCTAACCCAGACAGTTACGCCTCGAGAAGTGGTGTTCGTAGATGACGGCAGCACTGACGACAGTGCCGCCGTCGCCGAATCCTTCGCCGATCGTCTTCGCACCGCCGGTATCGACCTGCGGGTGGTGCGGCAGGAGAACCGCGGAGAGAGCGTCGCCCGGAATCGCGGGGTGGATTTAGCAGTCGGGGAGTGGGTGGCGTTTCTGGACGCCGACGATGTGTGGGAGCCGACCCGGCTGGCAGCAGTCGGGAAGGTCGCGGCGGCGGCCGGACCTCGAGTGACGTGTATATTTAATGGGCACTACATATTTGACGGCGCCGGCCGCCGGCCGGACCCGCCGGAGCGAACTGACTTTCCTACAGGGAAGGGCGTCTCGGCAGACCTGCGGTCAATGCTGGTGAACGGCGGCGTGCTGCCGAGCGCCGCGGCCGTAAGGCGGAGCGTTGCCGCGGCGGTTAGATTCCCTGAGGAAGTGCGGGAGAATGAGGATTTGCTCTTTCTGCTAGACGTACGGCGGCATGGGGATTTTGTGCGGGTTCCCGGCCGGCTGACCGGGTGGCGGCGGGGACCGTCGCAACAGTCCGGTGGGGCTCGGCATCGTTTATTGGGGGCACTCAATCGATTAGCGTGGCTGGCGGCCCATGGTGACGCGCTGACTGGTGAAGACCAAGCTGCCGTCCGGAGAGGGCTAGTCGCGCGACTGGTGTCAGCGCACGAGTTGGCATACTGGGAGCGGGACTGGAAGACGGTGCAGGCATGCCGCAGGGCTGCCGCTGACCGCTTCGACCTCCCCCCCGCCGCTCACCCGCCACAACTCACCCGCCGCCTCCCACCAGTCACCGTCGTCGCGGCCAAGGACGCCGCCGGCCACGTCCTCGCCGCCGTCCGGCGGGCCCTTATTCCTGTTACGAAGTCCGCTCCGTGACAGCCGCGACCACAGTTTTTCAACCCGGCAGCACCGGCGCCCCAGCGTGGGACCGGCCAGTGTTCATTGTAGGTGGGATGAACCGTAGTGGGACCAACTTTCTTGCAGACGCGTTAGGGTGTCATAGGGATGTGCGGCGGCCTGCGATTGGGGAGGACTATCTGCTAGAGCACGCCGGCCGACTCACGTCCTATGCCCGCGACACCGCACACCGGTGGGGCGACCATGCACTCGCGGTGGAGGGGCGGTTTTTGCGAGGACTTGGGCGGGAATTGATTACCGCGTTGGATGAGGCAGGCCGGGATGAGCCACCCCCTGCGGGTTCTCGGTTGGTAACGAAAACGCCACGGGCTCACGGCCTAGACGCTTTGCACGCGCTGCTGCCGACCGCCAAGTTGATTTTGCTGGTGCGGGACGGGCGGGACGTGACGGAGTCCGCCGCCCGCAGCTTTCCCTACGCCGGCCGCCGATACTGGGCCGGGCAGTGGCGAGAGGGAGCCCGTCTGATTGCAGAGTTCAGCGCATCCCGCGTCGCCGCCCGTGACAGGGACTGGACGCTGGTACGGTACGAGGACCTGCTAGCCGGCGGGGCGGATGCACTGTTGGACTTAGTGCGGTTTTGCGACCTGGACCCGGCGGGATTCGACCGGGCTGCGTTTGACGCCTTGCCGCTACGGGGTAGTTCGTCCCACCGTGGCGGGCGAACAGAGGTACATTGGAAACCGGTGGAAAAGCCGAAGGACTTCAAACCGGTCGGCCGCTGGCAGAGTTGGCCATGGTGGTGGAAAGCATGGTTTGCTCAGTACGCGGGGGCGGAAATGCGAGGGCTAGGATATGAGTGCTGACGCAGCCGCCGATACTAACTCCCCCGGGCCGGCTGTTAGCGTGATCTTACCTACATATGACCGGGCCGATTTCCTGCCGGACGCCTTCGCGGCGATTGCCGGGCAGACGTTTCGGGATTGGGAGCTGATCATCGTCGACGACGGCAGCACCGATGCCACACCGCAGGTAGTTGAGGACTTCGCGGCCCAGTCCGACCGGCCGGTGGTGAGCTTACGACAGGATAACTCCGGCGCGTACGCGGCACGAGCTCATGGGCTTCGCGCAGCTCGCGGCGGGCGGATCGCGTTTTACGACAGTGACGATGTCTGGCTCCCGGACCACCTCGCCACGCTCGGGGGAGCGCTTAATGCTCATCCCGACGTCGGGTGGGCGTTCAGTACGTCCCTTCACGTTGTCGGCAGCCCCCTGGCGGTCTTCGATATCCCCGGCGAGCGGCCGGTGCCGGAGCCGCTGCGGCCATTCGCAGTGCCCTCCGGTGGGGGACACCGGCTGGACGGGGCGGGACTGGCGGCAACTCTAATTCTTCACGACGTAAACCCTGGTTTGCAGTTTTCTCTAATCCGGCGTGAGGTATTTGATCAGGCTCGCCTCCGCCCGGACCTGCGGAACGGAGGGGACCGCGTTTTTCTCGCCGCCGCGGCCCGTGCTGGCGTAGGCCTAATGCACGTCGCCGCCACGACAGGACTATACCGCCTTCACGGAAATCACTCCTCGCTCGTTGAGGGAACCGGCGGGCGGGTGACGGCGGAGAAGACGGCCCGCGTCTATGAAAGTTTGACGACGGGGTTTCGGGACCTACTGAACGAGGGCGGGTGGACGGCTGAGGAGCGGGCGGCCCTACGGGAGCGACTGGGCAACGATCTATTCTGGGGCTTAGGATACAATGGGTATTGGTCACTGGGCCGCCACGCTGAAGCGCTTCAAGTTTTTCGTGAAGCTGTCGCCTTAAGGCCTCGGCACCTTCCGTTTCGGAAGACTTTACTCGCCTGCCGCATCAGGGGCCTGCTCGGGCTTGCTCCGCCCCGGGAGCCAGTCGCATGAGTTCCGCCCAGGCCCATACCGTCTCCGTTCTCATTCCCTGTTACAATCGAGCGGACAGCCTGCCAGAGTCCGTTCGCAGTGCGTTGAACCAGACTGTCCGGCCGCTGGAGATCATCGTCGTTGACGACGGCAGCACTGATGGTAGTGCAAACGCGGCTGACGCCCTCAATGTTGCCGGTGGCGTGCCGATACGGGTCGTGCGTCAACGCAATGGTGGGGCCGCCGCGGCCCGCAATCGCGGTCTGGTCGAGTGTCGGGGGGACTGGGTCGCCTTTTTGGATAGTGACGACACTTGGGCTCCGGACAAACTCGAGCGCCAGTTAAACGCCGCTGCGGCGACAGGTGCCGACGCGGTATTCGCCGATACCCGCACGCTCTGCGGCACCGCCGCTGCTCCAGGGCGGGTACTGATGGAGAGCCGGTTCGCTCTCGGCGGGGTGCGAAATGTTGACTGTGAACCCATTGGCGGGTACCGGGTGTTTGACCGACGCTCCTTTCCAACTTGGCTTGAATCTTGTCGAGTCATCACTAGCGCGGTATTGGCTCGTCGGGGGCTCCCTGGCCTTCATTTCCCTAATCATATCTGGGGTAGCGAAGACTGGGCGGTCTGGCTGAACCTTATACTAGCTCATCGGTTCGCGGCCGTGGATTCGGTGCTGACGACCATGCACTCTGGCGGCGACAACCTGACTGGGAACGTCGCCAAGTTGATGCGGAACGATCTCAAGGTGCTCGACGGCCTACGCGCCGATCCGCCACCAGCAGGGCCGGACGACAGACTATTGCGACCACCACTTGCCGCCGCCGAGCGATCTGCGGTCCGGTCGGCGCAGACACGGCGGCGGCTGGCGGCGGTTTACCACAGTTTGCGGGCCGGCGACGGGACCGCCGCCCGCGCGGTGCTCTGGACCGCTGAACCGGGGGAACTTACATTCAAAGTTTGGGCGAAATACTGGCTAGGTTCGCTCCTCCCCGGTCCTGTGTTACGATCCCTTCTACGGCGAGACTGACGTCCGTTCCCGTCACTCCTTCTCATTGATTCGGATGCTTGGTGCGGTCTTTATTTACACGCTGCTGGCCCTCTGTTGCGGGGTTGGTCTGTTCCGGCCGCATTGGGCATTGTTGGGCTACTATGGGTTCAGCACCCTAGTGCCCACGTACAATTGGCGGTGGTCGTTAAGCCAAGACGCAGGGTTTCAAAAGTACTTGGCGGCAGCCTGTTTGATCGGGTTTTTGGTGGGCGGCCTTAGGGGAAATCAGATTAAAGGCGTGTCTCTTTTTGCCTGCTGCTCTTTGGTCGCCTATTTGGGTCTGTCTTACATTAGTTATTTTATGAGCGTCAATCCCCGCGACTCTGCTTGGTTCCTGTCCTTCATGTGGAAGATCGTGTTGATGGCTGTGGTGGGAGTGGCTCTGCTGGACCGGCCAGGGAGATTGACGGCGTTGGTCTGGGTATTCGTGCTGGCGCAGGGGTATAATGCACTTAGGATCAACGAAGACTACTTTCGTACCGGAATCGCGTGGTACGCACTCCGCGGGTGGGCGTACCAAGACAATAATATTTACTCAATGCTGACGATGCCCGCCGCTGGATGCAGCTTGGGGTTGATGGTCGGAGGAACGCGGACGTGGCAGCGACTCCTCGCCGGAGGGATCTTCACACTGCAAATGCATGAAGTCATGCTGCTCGCCAGTCGTGGAGCGATGTTGGGCGGAATTGCAATGGGGGCGTTTTGTTTTCTCTTGATCCCGAAAACTAAATACTCGCTGTTGGCCGCAGCTGCAGTTGTGACTGCCGCCGCTCTGCTAGCCGGGCCGAGCGTGACACGTGAGTTTGCCTCGTCTTTCGAAAGCGGCGAGGACTTGGATTCTTCCGCCGACAGCCGCTTTAAGCTCTGGGAGGCCGGGTGGAATATCACCCTTGATTACCCGCTTCTGGGCGTTGGGCCGAACGCCGGACGGCGGCTCGTTCCACGTTACTACGCCGGCGGGTTAGATACGACAAACAAGAGCCTGCATAATATTATTTTCGACATCTCGACGGGTTCCGGCGTGCCTGCGACTTTCGCTTACTATTCTTTCTTCATCGCCCCATGGCTCGCTTTGCTGAGAATCTGGATCCGCGGGCGGCAGGTGCTGCCGTCGTGGGCGCGGGTTTCTACGCTTGCCTATCTCTGCGGCCTCGTTGGGTACTTTGTTAGTGGGATGTTTGCCACTTCGCCGCTTATTGAAACACCATATGGTCTCGGAGCACTGGGGTGCGCCGCCGTACTGGTGATCCGACGACATCTCCGTCAACTAGACTCGGCCGCCGATGGGATAGGTGGTGGCAAAGTAGATGCGGGCACAGTGAACGACTTACCCACGGCGGCGGCATGATTGGACCGGCACTTCAATCTGCAGGCGTGCCCGTGCTGCTTATAACTGCCGTCTACCCGCCGCGTCACGGCGGCAGCGGGCGATGGTTTGAGGACCTCTACGCTCGCTTAGGCAGCACAGTCGTCGCAGCTGGGCCGTCGGACGATCCGGTCGCCGACGCGGTCCATGACGTCGCCTCACCGATTGCGGTCGAGCGCGTCTTCTTCCCCCCCCCGGGGACCGGTCTCATTCGTCCGTCATCCGCTTTAGACTATATGAGGTGTTACCGCGACCTGAGGCGGATCGTGTGCAGGGATCGAGTCGCCGCCGTTCACGCTGGGTGCGTGCTGCCAGAAGGACTGTTGGGGGCCGCGCTCGCGGCTCGGTTTCGCCTCCCACTGACGGTTTATGTTCATGGGGAGGAGGTCCGCGGGGCAGCGTTAGGGCGGGAGTTGAACGCGCTGGCCCGGCTGACCTTCCGCCGCGCGTCGCGGATCGTGGCAAATACGCAAAATACCGCCTCACTTCTCGACAAATACTGGGAGTTGCAGTCAGAGAAAGTATGCGTTTTGCATCCCGGCGTCGACGCGTCCCGCTTCGTACCGGCCCCGCGGAACCCGGCGTCCCGGGCCGCGCTCGGTTGGGGTGACCGTCCGGTGGTACTGACGGTCGGTCGGCTTCAGGCGAGGAAGGGCCAGGATGTGTTGATTCGGGCAATGCCGGCTATTCGACAATCCGTCCCGGACGTGCTTTACGCGGTCGTCGGCGCAGGCGATTATGAGGCAACGTTGCGTTCGCTCGCCGAAGAGTGCGGCGTCGCCGATGCGGTTCTGTTCCACGGGGCGGTTGCGGAGGACACGATGCTCGCGGCTCATCAGCAGTGCGACTTGTTCGCGCTACCAAACCGTGACGTCGAGTCTAACACAGAGGGGTTTGGCATTGTGTTGCTAGAAGCCGCCGCCTGCCGGAAGCCGACGGTGTGCGGAACCGCCGGCGGGACGGGCGAGGCGATCGAGGACGGGGCGACCGGCGTTCGGATGGACTGCGAGGATCCCTCCGCAGTCGCCTCGGAAATAGTCTCGCTCTTGACTAACCCGGGTCGCAGCAACGCGATGGGATACGCGGGCCGGAAGCGAGTGGAGCGGCGGTTCGATTGGCCGACGAGGGTAGAGGTGGCCCGGTCGCTGTTCGACATGGGGCCTGGGGCTTCTCCGGCGGAACTTGCAATAGTATGACCGCTGGAACTTGCAAACGTATGACCGCCGCGTCGGCTGCCGACGAGCATGCTATTCGATCGTCGCAAATGCCGAATTCAAGAACTGTTGTGTATTCCTGCTCCGCGGCACTCGTGTTGCTAGCTTCGGTGGCATGCCGGAGGGTTCTAGCTGGGGGGGAGTGGACGGTTCCATGTTATCCGCTGGCCTTTTCACTTCGAGCCCGTCCGGCCAAGGCCATGTTGCGGCGGGCCTTTGTCCCGCGGACAATCTTAGCGTGCGGTGGGGACGTGCACGTTAGCTTCAGTGCGTTGCTCACCTCTCCAGGCGTCGCCTTGGGTTCCCACAGCTACTGCAGTCCGTCCGGCGTGCTTGGAACGGTGAATATTGAGGAGAACGTGTCGCTGGATTCGCCGGTGAGCGTGAAGAACAGTGCCCGCAAGCACGACACAACCCCGTCGGTCCTGCGGGTCCCCGAGCAGCCTGGCGAGTCGCCGCGGGGGGGGGGCGGACGGGATGCATGGGGCGGTAGCCGGACAGCGGCAACCGGGGTGCTGTCAAAGCGGCTAGTGGAGCGATGGCGACCATGAGCGGCGAAGTAGACCCCGGGGTCGGTCGACTACCGGATTTTCTCGGATTAGGAGCGGAACGGGCCGCCACCACATGGTTGCACAATTGCTTAGCCCAGCATCCCGACGTATTTGTGCCACCAGGGAAGGAAGTGCACTATTACTCTACTCATCGGGAAAGGAGTCTCGGCTGGTATACCAAGCATTTCGCGGAGGCTCCCGCCGGCATTATGGCCGGGGAGATCTCTCCATCGTATTTGCACGACGCCGATCCAGCTGCCGTGCGGGATGCGCTACCTAACGCAAGGCTGATCGTGATCCTTCGCCAGCCAATGGCTAGGACCCGATCGGCGTTCGAGTTGTACTACCGCGAGAAGCCGGAGGTGACGCTGTCACAGGCACTACGCGAGTCGACGCACCTTGTCACCCGCAGCCTGTACGCGGACGCACTCACCCGCTGGCAGAATACATTCGGAGTGGAACGGGTGGGGGTCTGGCTGCACGATGATGTTAGTCAAGACCCCATTGGGACATTCGCAGCGGTCTGTCGATTCCTCGGAGTGGATGACGAGGTCGTCCCCGAAGCGACCGGGGAGACATTCAATCGGGTACTTTTCCCACGTCTACAGAAGCACTTCTATGACGTTAGGCTTGGTTGGGTCGTTTCTTTGATAAGCAGTTCGGCCATCGGGGCGATTATCAAGCGAACCGCCCGCCAGCGAGCTGCCACGGCTTCTGATCCAGCATCGGGTGCGGTGTGGGAGGAGTTAGCCGAACGCTTTCTTGCAGACATCGACCGCCTTGAGTCTACGATTAACCGTGATTTGTCGGCTTGGCGGGCAACCTGCGGCGGCTGAGTGCCCCGCGAACTGCAACGGTCAGTAGATCCATGTTTGCGTCTTTCCTCTAGCAGGCTGCTGAAAAACTCGATCCGAAGATGCTATATTTCCTCGGTCGACCGAACAGATCTCATAGGTAGGCGATGCGATTGGCCTGCCCCCAGAAACTGGTCCAGTCGCTATGAGAGCGGGGACGGGGGGGCAGGACGTGCGGGGCGGGAATGAGGCCGGAGGCCGAACGGACGCCCCGCACGTCCGCGCGAACGCCGCCGGGGCCGCGAGTCCCAGCGAACTGTGCGGTCGCACTTCGTTGTACTCACGCTTCCAGGCGCTCGTCAAAGCTCGAGCCTCCCGCAGGCTGCCGAACTCCTCGGCGGCCAGGAACTCGTCCCGCAGTTTCGAGTGAAAACTCTCCGCGTCGCCGTTCTCCCACGGCGAGGCCGGAGCGACGTACAGCGTGCCGATCTGCAGCCGCTCGGTCCAGTGCCGGATCGCCTTCGCCGCGAACTCCGGGCCGTTGTCGCTGCGGAGATGGTTCGGCGCCCCCCCCCCCGATGGCGGAACGGCGCCGCCAGCGTCTCGATCAGATCCTCCGCCGTGACGCTGCGGGCGACCTCCAGCGCCAGGCATTCCCGCGTGAATTCGTCCACGACCGAGAGCCGCTTCAGCGTCGATCCGCCGGTCGTCCGGTCGAAGGCGAAGTCCCAGGCCCACACGTCGTTCTTCCCGGACGCCCGCCGACGGTGGCAGGCGTTCGCGGAATCCCCCGTGCGTCGCTTCTTCTCTTGTTTTCGCGGCGCCTTGAAGCCTTCCCGACGCCAGAGCCGGAACGTCCGCTTGGCGTTCAGCCGGAAGCCTTCCGCCCTCAGCAGCGCGCCGATCCGGCGGTACCCGTAGCGCGGGCGTCGTCGGACCAGTTCGGACATGCGTTTCAGCAGCGGCCCCTCGTCGGACCTGGGCGTCGGCTCGTACCGCTGCGTGCTGCGATGCTGGTCGACGACCCGGCAGGCCCGCCGCTGCGACACGGCGAACGTCTTCGCTAGATGCCGGGCGGCGTCCCGTTTCCGCGAAGGGCCGCCAGTTTCCCGAGGCGAGTTCCTTGAGCGTCGCCTTGTCCAGCTCGGCCTCGGCCAGCAGTTTTTGAGCCGGGCGTTCTCGACTTCGAGTTCCCTGAGCTTCTTGGCCTCGGTCGCCTTCATCCCGCCGTACTGGTTCCGCCAGCGGTGATAGGTCGCCTCGGTGACTTCGAGCGCCTGCAGCACGGCCGCCAGGTCGCGGCCCGCGTTCAACATCGCGTAGGCGTCCCGCAGGCTGCGGACGATCTCCTCGGGCGTGTGCCGCTTGCGTCGTTTGGTCATGGTCGAATCTCCATGCCGATCTCATCGGCTCGAGACTCTCACAACCAGTGGACCAGTTTCCGGGGGCAGGCCAGCACGCCTAAGAGCTGCGGGCGTGCCGGCCATGACGGGGCCAGACAGAAGAATGGCTCGAAGGTCCACGCCGCGCGACACGCTCGGAAAACTGCTGGCACTGACCGTCACCGCCGCTAGCAAACAGGAGGGCGGAGGTCGGCGCGCTGCTAGCCCGCATGCAGCAGGTCGCCGAGGGGCAGGTGGAACTGCCGTGGGCGGAACAGGGCTACACCGGCGCAGATCCGGCTGGGGCGGCCGCCGCGAAGGAAGTCGAACTGGAGATCGGGCGGCAGCCGAATCCGTAGAGGGGGCTCTTCCTGCTGCCGCGGCGGTGGGTCGTGAAACGGGCGTTCGGTTGGCTGGGACGGTCCCAAAGATTGGCCCGCGACTACGAGCGGCTGGCGGAGACCCTGGCGTGCTACCACTGGCTCGCCTTTGCCGGCCTCCTGCTCTGCCTCATTATTCGCAACTTCCTGGCAAGATATAGGCCGGCACACCTTGCAGGGCGGTGACAATGTATCTGCATGGCCCTTGCTCCGTCGTCAAAACACGGACTCAGTTTCCGAACTGCGATTGCTTCTACAGTTCCTGCATGGACATGTTTATTCGCTCCTACGGCACAGGAATCTCAGAGCCGGCCCGGGGTCTCTCGACGATTGTTCCGGCAGCGACTGAATCTGGAACGTACGGATAACGATGCTTGTATTTGTTAATCGGGCGTTCGAAACAGTGCCACGACATAGCCGAAGTGAAGAACGTGAGCAGGAGAAGAAAAGGCCAACGTACCCAGTCGTTTGTTGATACGATTTCCGGCAGGCCGAGAAATAATGCTGCGTGAGACCACACAGGCGGGGCGAAACTGTGATAGATATATAGGCCATAGCTGATTGTGCCACAATACACGAGCGGGGGCCATTGCAGCACTCGGCCTGTGATTCCGGGGGCGCCCCTCCCGGCCGCCGCTACGAGCCACACCGCGATCGCAGATACAGAAAGCTGCCGAAATCCATAGATCGTCTCATTAAAGAATCGGCCATTTGGCCCAGGCGATTCAACGGTCAAAAAGACGAGAGTGAGAGTCAGCGGGACGTAGACGAGTGCTCCCAACCCGGCCGCAAGGTTCGTGAGGCGTTTGCCGAGCGCCGAATCTCGACCCAGCAAAGCTAGAGCAGATCCGCCCGCGAGTGGGGCGAGATTTGAGGTGGTTAACACGGAAGCAACTGCAGCACCATTCATTCCCGCGAGCCCCCTTAGAAACGGCGTTGCGGCGACTGCAGTGAAGGCTATCCAGACTGCGAGCCTTCTTGGCAATAGCAGAACCACTAAGGGCCAGAAAAGGTAGAACTGCTCCTCCACTGCCAACGTCCAAAAATGGCCGTATGGCGGAGTCCAATGGTTCCAGCCGACCCAAAGATTATGTGTATAGGTCACCAAAGGGAGTGAAACCGACCGCGCCGACCCGACATCGAAGGCGAGCAAAATGACGACCGCCGCGTAATACACGGGGAAGATCCGCAACGCCCGACGGGCATAGAATGCTTTAAACACCTGTCGCCTTTTAGCCCCCTCGGATCGCTCGGTTTCGCAGCGAGCACGCACGAGTATCCCGGTGATGAGAAATCCAGAGAGGGTAAAAAAGAGCAGGACCGCATAGTTGCCGGCGTCGAAGTACAACATGTGGGCCGGAAACCAATGATGTATCATTACGGCCAGAACCGCAACTGCCCGCAGGCCGTCTAGTTGAGGCATGTAGCCGGACGGCCCTGGTCGGGGTGTAGTCGAACACAAGATTGTTGCTTTCTGAGTCTGCATCGCAGGGCGGAAGTGGATCAGGCAGAAGTTACCGTGTTGCTTGCGTTTTCGCCCGCATGAATCGCCTCCTCGCCCACGATCAAGGTGATCATCATCACCGAGCACTTTGGTAGCGACCTTCGGTCCCCAAGTCCCGCCTCAACTCGCACGGCTCGCGCCAGCATTCACCACCGTGCCGGCCTGCGAAACTTTCAGCGCGTGCTGCTAGGCGTGCTCTAGTACTGCCTCAATCTGGGTTCGACGGGTAGAGCGAGCGGAGCTTCACACGGGCGTCCTCGGCGGCGAACTGCCAGGTCACCGTGCCGGCGGCGGCGTTGCGGGCCGCGGTCCACGCGGCGACTTCCCGGCGGAGCGTCTCCGCGTCACCGATCCGCCGGCTCAGACATTGTCGCCCCAGCACGCTCAACTCGATCTCGGCCATATTGAGCCACGAGCCGTGCTTGGCGTGTGCACAAATTGGATCCGTTCGCACAGCCGGCGGGCCTCCGCCGGCGGGAACCGCGTATAAAAGCTGCCGCCGCCGTGCGTGTTTAAGTTGTCCGAGACCAACAGGATTCGTGCGGCTTCGGGAAACCGGTCCGCCAACTCGCGAACGACCTCGGCGAAGTCGACGGCGGCCTTGTGCGGCCGGACCCAGGTCCAGCGGCGGTTCGTCAGCGGCTCGAACGCCAGAAACAGTTGAGCCACGCCCTCCCGCCGATCTTCGTGGTCGTAGCGGGCCGGCTCGCCCGGCCGCACGGACAGCGGCGTGCGAGTTTCGGAGACCAACTGCGTGTTCGTCTCGTCCAGACAAACCACGGGAAATCGTGCGTCGTACGGCCGCTGATAGATCGCCAAGACCTCCTCCATCCGGCAGACGAACCCGCCGGACTGCTTCGGCGGAATCACCCAGCAGCGCTTGCGGTGCGGCTGCAGGACGTTTTTTTCAAAACCTGCCGGACCGTCTCGTGGGAGATCGAATCCACGATCTCCAGTTCCACGACGCGGGCGGCCAGCAGCGTCAGGCTCCAGCGGGCGAAGCCGGGCGGCGGCTCCGAGCAGGCCAACGCGACGATGCGGGCCTGAGCGGCGCCGTCGATCTTCCGCGGCGGTCTGGGCGTGGGCGTCGGGCGGAGCGTCTCGTCCAGACCGGCCTCCACGAACCGCTGCCGCAGGCGTTCGACGGTACGGACCGAGACGTCGAAGGCGTCCGTCAGCCGGAGGTCCGGCCAAGCCGCCCCCCCGGGGGCCTGATCGGCCTTCAGCAGGATCTGCGCCCGCTGAAAGACTCGGCGGTCGATCCGGGCCTGTTTGGTCAGGGCGGAGAGCCGGTCGCGTTCGAGGTCCGTCAGTTCAACGCAGTACCGCTTGGCCATCGCCGGGACTCCATCCGTAGAGGGGGGAGTCGTCAGCATGGCCATCTCACCCGCCAATGTCAGCCTGACGCGGTACTAAGTTGTTCCTGTCATTCAGTGACTTCGGCGTTTGGCCTATCCGCCAAAACTGGTTCAATGACTGAAAAATCCTGAAGTCAATGAAGTCGACATGTAGAACCGACCCTTGGAGAACGGCACAAGCAGCACAAATCCGAAGGCGTCGTCCGCAAGCTGCGGGATGCCGGCACGATGCTTAGCACCGACCTTGGTGGCAGTGCTGCAGGTGCTCGAGGCCGCTGAAGCGATCGACAACCGCTGGCGAAGTGAGTACGACAGGATGAAAGCCGCGGAGGGGAGAAAGCCAAAGGGGGCTCCCCTCGGGATACTGGTGAGTCCCTCTGGGGGGTGGACCGCCGCCGCATATCTAGCAGTCTGCCGAAACACTCGAATGGGAGATCCTACGTGCACTTGGTCGACCGAACAGATCTCATCGGTGGGCGATGCGAGGTTCTCGAAGCGGTCAAGACCAGTTGTTCTGCGTGACCGACCTGGAGTCCCGGATTCGGTTGTACCATCCCGTACGCCCCCCTGAAAAGAAACGAGTAGACGGATTTCCGGACGGCATGAACGAGCGATTCTCGGCGGCGGGCTTGAAAGTCGTGCGGCGTCGGCTGCATCACGCTGCCCGCCGCGGCCGGCCGTGGAGTCGGCGCTTGAAGCTAAGGCTCGCCTTCTGCGTGATCGAGTGCTACTCGTGTCGCGGCCCCAATCGCCCCCGCGACCTTTCTCAAAAGTCGCAGGGCCGCCCGCCGCGTCCCCCCAGACCACGCTCGGAACGTAGACGGGCACAAGAGGCTGCAGCGATAATTCTACCGCTGAGCCTCACGGCGTTCGACACCACCTCGCCGTAGAGCCTGTTATGAAGTTTGTCGGATAATTCGTCCGAGCAGGAGGCCGAGGAAGGCGACCCAGTGGTAGCCGGCCAGCGTCTCCGCCAGCCGCTCGTAGTCCCGGGCCAGCCTTCGGCTGCGGCCCAGCCAGCCGAAGGTCCGCTCCACGACCCACCGCCGCGGCAGCAGCACGAACCCCTTCTTCGCCCCGTCGTGCTTGACGATCTCCAGTTCGATCCCCTCCTCGGCGGCGGCGCCCGCCGCGTCCGGTCCGGTGTAGCCCTGGTCGGCCCAGGCCAGCTCCACCGTCCCGCCGGTCGCCTCCTGAACCCGCCGGGCCAGTTCGGCGACCTGCGCCCGCTCCTGCTCGCTGGCGGCGGTGATCGTCAACGCCAAGAGGTTGCCCAGCGTGTCGACCGCAGCGTGGACCTTGGAGCCGTTCCTCTTTTTGGCCCCGTCGTAGCCCGCCCTGGCGCCGCTCTCGGGCGTGGATTGCAGAGTGCGGGCGTCGAAGATCGTGGCGGTCGGGTTCTCCCGGCGGTCCTTCAGCAATCGCTCGACGATCCGCAGGTCGTGGGCGATCGCCTCGAACACGCCGGCGGCCTGCCAGCGGCGGGCCTGCTGGTAGACGGCCTCCCACGGCGGAAAGTCGTTCGGCAGATACCGCCAGACGCAGCCGGTTTTGACCACGTACCGCAGCGCGTCGAACAGCTTCCGGGACGGGTGAAGTCGTTGCGGGGCGTCCTCCCGCATCAGCGTCAGGTACGGCGTGAGAAACTCCCATTCCGCGTCCGTCACGTCGCTGGGGTAGCCTTTCCGTGGCGCGTTCATGTCCCATTCGCGACTCCTGCAGAGCGAAAGTCAACAACAGGCTCTAGGCAGGCTGCTATCTCGAGGTAATGAGCTCGGACACGGCGGCTTCCAAAGTCTGTTCATCGACGTGAAAATCGCTAAGACTCGGACCAAACGTTCCTGGAGGCCTTTCCTTCTCGCTGCGACACACCATGCAATGATACTGAAGCCCAGCGGCAGCAGAAAGCGTGTAAAAATAAGGGTGCTGATGGTCGGACGGTACAAGTTCGAGGACCGCCGTTCCCTTACCGCAGAACGCTAAATCCGATAGCCCTCCCCCGTGAGGCCCAACGATGACGGCGGCCTCAGCGAAGTCCCTATACGATCCACCTCCACCGGACGGATCGTACACCTCAAAGTCGAAGCTCTTTACAATTCTCTCTACAGCTCGTTCATTAGAGGCGTTCCTTCGGCAGCCATGTCGTGATATGTAAAGTCGGCGTTCGCCCCCGTGACTGTCGTCCAGAAGTTTGCTTCTCAGATAACTCGGCAGCCATGGCGGGTAATTACGCCTGGTCCCGGGAAAGGTCGGTGCGATCAGGCATTCGGCGCAGAGGCTGTAGCTGTTCAGCTCGTCCGCCCAGATACATTTATCTCTGGGGACGCCTATGTGTTGAAGGATCTTGTCGGCGGTCTCAGAGGGAGGCTTAGGGCACAGGATATGGTCTACGTCAGCGAAAGTATTGCCGGCCGCTTCAAAAAGGTGAAGGCGCCCGATGCAATCCAATAGGAAATGCCCATAGCTTCCTGTGCCGAAGTCGCTCGCGAGAGTCAGGCAGCGACCCCTTATGTGTCGCACTTCCTTTCGCGGCATCACTCGGTGTCGGAGCTCGTCCGCATGTTGCGTATACCACGAATGGTCAGGAAGAAACCGACCCTCTTCGCCAAAGATCCATCCGTCTTTATTGTGTATTATCGCATCTTTGATCTCTAAGACGCCGGAGTCGGGAAAGTGGTCGTCAAGATTCTCGCCCCACTGCGGTTCGCCTTTGCCGTGCACGATAGGGGCACAGCGTTCGGCATGGCTTCGGATGTATACGGGTGTCCATTTTGCGCCAAACCTCGAGGCGAAATCTTCTGATGCCAGCCATCGCGAGGGATCGAAAGTCGAGCTGCCATCATCTCGGATTAAAGAGAGTGCTTTGCGGAATAAGCTCTTTGGCGTCATTTATCTGCGTTCGTCGGCAGGTTAGCCGGGGCTAATGTGGGAGGGGGGTATCGTGGTACGCCGACAGATTGCGGCGAAGTGACGCGGCTCGTGTCCATTGTACGCTGCCAATCTTGTGGGCGGCCCGGCTACGCCGCTACGCGGATTAGGAGATTCTGGGCCGGTCCTACACAGAATGGCCTGTCGCTGCAAAGAAAGAATGGGGCCGCGTATGGTCCACGACTCACTTCAAAACAGCCCACCCGAAGGCCAGCGGGGTGTCAAGTGTGTTCTGAAGTATTTCGCGAAGGGGTCTGCGTGGGACTTCTCGTCGGTCTACCGCACCGCGCCTGCGACGGTCGGGAGCTTGTCTTCGCCTTCGCCGGTTTTGGTGACGAGGCACTGGGTCGTCAGCATCAGGCCGGCGATGCTGGCGGCGTTCGTCAGGGCGCTCTTCACCACCTTCGTCGGGTCGATCACGCCGGCGGCGAACAGGTCTTCATACACCCCCGTCAGGGCGTTGTAGCCGTGGGGATCCTCGGCCCGGTGGACCTCGTCGGCGACGACGCTGCCGTCCTGGCCGGCGTTCTTGGCGATCTGCTTCGTCGGGCTCTGCAGCGCCCGGCGGACGATCTCCACGCCGATCTTCTCGTCGCCCTTGGCCTTCACCTCGTCCAGACCCTTGACGCACCGCAGCAGGGCCGTGCCGCCGCCGGGGAGAATGCCTTCCTCCACCGCCGCGCGGGTGGCGTGCAGGGCGTCTTCCATGCGGGCCTTGGTCTGCTTCATCTCCGCCTCGGTGGCGGCGCCGACGCTGACCACGGCCACGCCGCCGACCAGCTTGGCGAGGCGCTCCTGGAACTTCTCGCGGTCGTATTCGCTGTCGGTGTCGTCGATGCCCTTCCTAATCTGGGCGACGCGCTTACCGGCGTCAGCCGACCCGCTGCGGGACTGGAGGTTGGCTGGCTTCGCCTCGCCGACTTCCTCGGCCAATTGTCAGCCGTTCCCGCGTTCGATGCGGCTTATCAAACCCTGTAGATATTGGCCGGCCCGGCCGGGAAGCTCGGGCCGCCGGAACCGCGGCCCGATTCGTTCCGCTGAAGTGCCGCACTCGCGGGCCCACCGACACACCTCCCGAACCTGAAACGTGGTCGTCCCTGAGTTCCGACTGAACGACCCTCTCGAGTTTCAAAGTCTGATTGTATGTCCGCTGAGATGCAGTTATTGTGTAGTACTGATGCAAACCTCTGCAAGGCCTGCGGAGGTCTTTCGCCAGAGGAGTCCTTTGGCTACGCGTGCGGTGGTTGGAAGTGCTGATCGATAGCTGGCACGGTCACTCCTTGGACGAGCAGTTCGGTTGGATAAACTCTGCGTTCGGTACGCTTTACGAGGGGATTGCCCTAACCAGTGTGCGCTGCACTTAGGAGGTCGGCCTCCTTCGGCGGGCTTGATGATCCGCTGTGGGCCGCGCTGTTCCTCGCAAGGTGGTCAAACCGGTACGGCATCTTGAGATTGAGATGAAAGATCGTCCACGAGTCGATGCATAGGTTTCGGACCGTCGCACGGCGGCAGTAGTCTGCCCGGATGTCTGTCCTCCCCACCATCGGCGTTCTCCTGCATAGCTTAGATGTGGGCGGGGCGGAGGTGTTGGTGGCGCGGACGGCGGCGGCGTTGGCTCCGGCGGGGGCGGGGCCGCGGGTGCGGTTCGCGTTTGCCTGTCTGGACCGGGCGGGGACGATGGCGGAGGAGCTCGCCGCGGCGGGGCATCCCGTCGAGACGCTCGACCGGAGGGCGGGGCTGGATCTGCGGTGCGCGCGGCGAGTGCGAGAATGGGCCGCGGACCGGCGGGTCGACCTGCTCCACGCTCACCAGTACACACCGTTCGTCTACGCCGCACTGTCGCGGTTGCCCCCGACACGGCGGGCACTTGGGGGGCCGCCAATCCTGTTCACCGAGCACGGGCGGTTTCATCCGGACCTGCCGAGCCGCAAGCGGGCCGCGTTCAACCGGCTGGCGCTGCGTCGGCGGGATCGGGTGGTCGCCGTAGGGGAGGGCGTGAAGCGGGCGCTGATCGACAACGAAGGCCTGCCGGCCGAGCGCATCCGCGTCATTTACAACGGCGTTGATCTCGCCCCCTACGCCGCCGAGCCGGACGCGGCGGCCGCGGAGCATCGGGCGGCGGTGCGGGGGGAATTCGGGGTGCCCGACGACAACTTCCTCGCCGTGCAGGTGGCCCGGCTGGACCCGATCAAGGACCACGCGACCGCCGTGCGGGCCGTCCGCGAGGCGAATCGGGCGGAAGGCCGCCGCGTTCGCCTGCTCGTCGTCGGCGAGGGACCGGAGCGGGGGCGAGTTGAAGAGGTGATCCGGGCGGAGGGGGCCGGCGACTTCGTTACGCTCGCCGGGCTGCGGCGGGACGTGCCGCGGCTTTGGGCGGCGGCGGACTGTGGGTTGCTGACCAGCGTTTCCGAGGGCATCCCGCTGACGGTGATCGAGGCGATGGCCGCCGGACGACCGGTCGTCGCCACGGACGTCGGCGGGTTGCGAGAAGTTCTTGGCGGGGCGCGGGTGGAGTCGTGCGGTCGGTTGGCGGGGGCCGGGGACGCGGCGGCACTGGGGGCCGCCCTCCGCGAGTTCGCCGACGCTCCGGCCGCCGCGGCGACGCTCGGCACCGTCGGGCGGCGGCGGGCGTTCGAGCGGTTCGGTGAGGACCGCATGGTCGAGGCCTACGCCGAGCTCTATCAACAGATGGCCGCCTCGCACGGGCGGCGGGCGGACTGATCGGGCCGGGCGTGCGGAATCTGGGCGTCGGGCGTTGACGCAGCCCCGCAGGCACCGGGACAGTCCCCGTCCCAATGCCTCACGCCCCGCCGCCGCCGGTTTCTTCAGCGCAAACGACACTGGCTGATGTCGCCGCGGACTCCGCGGACGGACCCGCCTTGCGGCGGGACAAACGCTGGCTGCGGGTGCTGGCTGCGGCGTTCCGGCACGAGCCGGTCCTGCTCACCGTTCCCGGCTGTGACGGCCGACCCATTGCCCATCTGCCGCTTTGCCTGACGCGGTCGCGGCTGTTCGGGCGATTCGCCGTCGCCCTGCCGTACGTCAATACCGCGGGAGCGACCGGTGGCCCGACGGCGTTCGGTCCGCTGATCGACGCCGCCGTCGCCCTCGCCGCGGAGTACGACGCGAAATGGCTCGAACTGCGGCACGAGGCGCCGGTCGATCACCCGGCCCTCACGCACCGGCTCTCCCACAAGGTGCACATGCGGCTGCGCCTACCGGGCGACGAAGAGGCCCTGATGGCCTCATTCAAGAGCAAGCGGCGGTCGCAGCTTAGAAAGTGTCTGGAGACCGACGTCACCTTCCGGTGGGGCGGGGAGGAGGTGCTGAACGACTTTCACGCCGTCTTCGCCGAGAACATGCGGGACCTCGGCACCCCGGTTTTTGGTCGGGAACTGTTCGCCGCGATTCTGACGGAGTTTGACGGCGACGCAGAAGTGTGCGTCGGCTTCGACGGTCCAAAGCCCGTCGCCGGGGCGCTTCTCATTCACGATCAGCCCGGGACTGACGGGGCCATTCGCACGGCGGTGCCGAGCGCCAGTACGCTGCGGGCCTACAATCCGGCCGGAGTGAACATGGCGATGTACTGGCAGCTGCTCGACCGGGCGGTCGGGCGGGGGGCCGGCGAGTTCGACTTCGGCCGGAGCACGGTCGATTCGCCCACCTATCGGTTTAAGAAGCAGTGGGGGGCCGAGCCGCACCCCGCCTGCTGGCAGTTCCACGTGCGGAAGGGCGAACCCGGCGGCCTCAGCCCCGAGGCCGGCGGTTTCCGTTTGGCGGTGGAGGCTTGGAAAAAACTCCCGCTGCCGATCGCGAATCGACTGGGGCCGAAGATTGTGCGAGGGATTCCGTGACGGAAGTTCCCGAAGTTGACCCGCCGCCCGCCGCCCGATCACAATTTCACACTCTCGTCGTCTTCAGCGACGACTGGGGCCGGCACCCCTCCAGCTGCCAGCACATCGTGCGGCATCTTCTGGACGATCACCGCGTCCTCTGGGTGAACACGATCGGTCTCCGCCCGCCGCGGCTGGACCTCGCCACCGTCACCCGGGCCGCCGGCAAGTTCCGCCATTGGACGGGCGGCGGGGGAGCCGCTTCGGCACCCGCCGACGCCGGGCCGGAGCCGACGGTATTAAACCCAAAGATGTGGCCCTGGTTCCGTCGCCCCCACGACCGTCGCCTGAACCGCCAACTGCTCGCCCGGCAGCTCGTCGGACCAATTGAAGAGGCCCGGCGGGACGGCCCTGTCGCGGCGATCACCACAGTCCCGGTTATGGCCCCGCTGGTCGGGGCGCTGCCGGTCGACCGCTGGATTTATTATTGCGTGGACGATTTCTCCGTCTGGCCCGGCGTGGACGGGGCGACGGCGGGGGAACTGGAACGGGAAGTGGTGGCGAAGGCCGACCGTCTCGTCGCCGCCGGCCCGGGGCTCCGCGACCGGCTGATGACGATGGAGCGGCGGGCGGAGGTGCACGTGGTGGAGCACGGCGTCGATCTGGAGTTCTGGTCGAACCCGAAAGTTCCGTTCCCGCATCGGCTGCCGGAGGGGCCGCTGGTGGTGTTCTGGGGACTAATTGATCGCCGGCTGGACGTCGAGGCGGTGCACGCAATCGCCGACGCCGTCGGCCCCAACTCCCCCCGCCCGGCGACCGTGCTCCTCGTCGGCCCGGGGCAGGACGAACCGCCGGAGCTGACGAACCGCCCGAACGTCTTGCGGATCCCCGCCGTCCCGCACGCCACGCTGCCCGCCCTCGCCGCGGCGGCCGCCGTGCTGGTGATGCCCTACCGCGACGCACCCGTCACCCGGGCGATGCAGCCGCTCAAACTGCTGGAGTACCTCGCCTGCGGCAAGCCGGTGGTCGTGCGGGATTTGCCGGCGACGCTTCCTTACGCCGGCGCCTGCGACCTCGCCGCTGACCCCCCGGCGTTTGTCAACGGGGTTGTGCATCGCCTGAACCCCTCGTTGAGCCACGTGGAGCGGACGATCTGGTCCACCTTTTTGATCGATGTTTCTTGGGAGAAACGGACTGAAAAGTTCGTAACGTTTGCGCTGGCATGAAGGCGAGTCAAGGCTTATTCTCAGCGTCGCTTCAACGACAGATATGGCCCTCACGCGGTGCGATCCACGAGCGTAGTCTCCGGTTGCACCCCATCCTGCCCCCCAATCCCGCTCCTGCTAGTGATCTCCCTCTTGAAGATGACGGTACTGGCCGCTATTGCCGTGATTGGCTTCGCCGGATCAGCGTCAGCTGCCATGTCGACGACTGGCCCGATCAGTCTTACCTTCTCCGGGAATCCAGGCACTGCTGACGATGTTGTAACCAGTCTCACGCTGAACAATCCGAAAGCAGGCAGTCTGGCGACTTTGACGCTCACGCTATTTGGTGACTTCGGCCTGCAGAGTTTTGCGGCCGGTGATCCCGAATTCGCCTCGATTACCTTTGGGGGCGTGTCGTTGGGGAACATCCTGAACAGTGTCACCACGGACGATGGTTTTACGTTTAACACGGCCAACGATGTAGGCGTCGACGGTACGAACGTTGGTACAGCCTCTATATTTATCGGCTCTCCGTTCAGTTCTGGTGGAACCTTTGCCTTAATCTTCGAATTCGGCGACCGGGTAAATCAGATTCCTGGGGGCGGAGATTTCGTGCAGGCGCAGATCGATTATCAGCAGGAGTCGGTTGAGGGTTCCGCTGTGCCGGAACCGGCGTCTCTCGCTTTGCTCGGGCTAACGGCGTGCGGGATGGTTTTTGGAGGTCGGCGCCGGAAGCAGATTCCCTCAGCTGTCTGACGGTTTCTGCCGCTCGATATCTCAAGGGCGGGGCGGCGACGCCCCGCCCTTTTACAATTTTACTGCCGTTTCCTTGGCCCCATCGCCGTCCACCGCCGGGTGCTGCTTGTCTGGCCGCTGACGACGCGTTTTGATGGCAGGGACGGAAATCGAGTTCGTGCCGATCGGCGGAGCCTTCGTGCGATTAACAAGGCAGTACTGCGGCTCTATCGGCGCGTCTCGCCAGGCTTTGCGGAGGAGTTCGAGAACGCGCTGCGCTGCGGGCTGGATCAGGTGGACATGTGGTTGAGCTTGCGGCGGCTTGGCCCGCCGACGACCGCGGAGCGAGCCGCTGCCCGGGGGGACTGGACCTACTGGCGGACCCGTTAAGCGTCCTCCGCGTGAGACGGCTGAACCCGAAAAAGGGACCGGGCCGGTAGGACCGCCGGTCCGGCCGCAAGTTCCCATGTCGGGGGCCGTCCTCTGCGCACGAAAGCGCCGCGGCCGGTTACCCGACCACGGCGCGGGAGCCGAAGGGTCCGGCGAGGTTCAATCGTAGTCGGAGGAACTAACCGGGGCCTGCAGCGGCATCCCAGAGCGCGCACCCCCATTTCGGGGGAACACTAAAGTCGATCCGCCGCTGGAGATCAATCGGAGGTACACGTCGCGGGCGATCGTATCGTTGAAGCTGGTTGCCCGCCCGTCGCAGAAGCCGACGATGATCGCCCCGCCGGAGTGCTCCGACGACGGCCGCGGCCGCGGCACGTTACTGTTAAACTTTGCGTTCGGCCTGCCGGGCTCGGTGAACGTTCCGTACGGGCCTGCGGGGGCGGAGTCGCCTGGAAATTCTACAACCCATCCGTCGTCCGGGAGTACGGCTCCGAAGGCGAGGCCGAAGGTGTTGTCGTTCAGCCAGTTGGCGGCGGTGTCGTTCTCGGAGATCCACATCGTGTTCGTTGTGCCGTCCCAGTTGCCGATCTGATCGAGAGTCAGCTGGGCCGAGGCGCCGCCCGCAGCGTCGACATCGCCGCCAATTGGGTTATGCATCGCCCCGGACTTTAAATGAACGTCAGTCTTGTTGGGTGCTAAAGCACCAGCCACGACCCAAGTGTAGCTGTTTGGTCGATGAGACCCGGGATCCGAGCCCGTGCCGTCGACGTTCGGCACGATGCTATCGACGAAGTAGCCGCCGTTGGCTCGGTAGCTCAGACCGAAGTTGGCGCCACTATTGGCGCTGTCATCCGGGCAGATGTAGCTCTTAATCTGGCCGGTGCCGAGGCCGAGCACGGCGATTCTGTTCGTGAACGGCGCCGCGGTGGCCGCCGTCAGGTGTAGTTCTTCGAGGCTGTTGATCGTCCGATCCTGCGACCGGGCGTCCATCTGCGGCAGGATCGCCCGCGGCCACGTATTGCGGGCCCCGACGGCGGCATCGGCGCCGGCGGCCCCGGCGGACGCGGGGGCGAGGCGGTAGACGCCGTCGCGAATATGGGGCAGCTTGCCGCTGTCGCTGGTGGCCTTATTGGTCAATGCCAGCGTAATCTGCTTAACATTGTTCTGGCACTGCATCAGCCGGGCGGCGGCGCGGGCCTGTTGGACGGCGGGGGCCACCAGCGAGATCAGCACCGCGATGATGCTGATCACGACCAGCAGTTCGATCAGCGTGAAGCCGGTGCGGACGGAGCCCCGCCGCGCGAAGGCGTGCGGTCGGCAAGGGCGGGGAAACTTCATTGCGTCGGTGCCTCAGGTGGACGGGGACTCAGGGAGCCGCGGGATGCGCGACCGGGCTTCCACCGATTCTATCGAATTCGGGACGAAGAGAGGGTCAGATCTCAGGTATTTCCGTGCCCAATGCTATGGCGACGCCCCGGCAGCGAGGCGGTGACTCCGCGGCGGGATCTAAACGGCTCTCAAGCTCCCCCGGGAGGCACTAAAGGGTCCGCGAATCACGCCCGGAATGCCCCGTCGGTACCCAATCCGGACGCCACCCCCACGCAGGTGCCCCCCTTCATCAGAGGCGTGCGAGACGAACGACCTCAATCTCGTCGTCCTCGGGGCTGCGGACGTGGCGGCGGTACGGCGTCAGCCCGCTCCTACGGCGGACGGATTGACCTGCGGGGGGGCCGAGGCGATGTTGCGTCCGCCTCGCTCTCCCGACGTTCTGGATCATTCGCCCCGTGCCGGTCGCTTCCCCCGTGGTCCTGCACGTGCGGGTGGTGACGGGGACGGGCGGGGGGCCGGAGAAGACGATCCTAAACTCCCCCCGCCTGCTAGCCGACCGCGGCTACGCGGGGCTGTGCGTCTTCCTGCACCCGCCGGGCGATCCTGGCATCGAGGACCTCCGCCGCCGCGGCCGGGCGGCCGGCACGGAGATCGTCGCCATGCCGGACCGCGGGCTGCGAGACCTGTCGGTCGTGCGTTCGCTGGTGCGGCTGTGCCGGGAGCGGGAGGTCCGGATCTGGCACGGGCACGACTACAAGAGCAACGTGCTGGGCCTGCTGGTGCGTCCGTTCCACCGCATGGAATTGGTCACGACGGTCCACGGCTGGGTGGACAAAACAGGTCGCATGCCGCTGTACACGCGGATCGACAAGGCGGCGCTGCGGTTCTACCGCCGGATTCTTTGCGTCTCGCCGGACCTGGTGGAGGAGTGCGCCGCGGCGGGCCTGCGGCGGGACCGGCTGGAGCTGGTGGAGAACGCGATCGACGTGGAGGCCAACCGCCCGCCGACCGCCGCAGAGCGAGCCGCCTCACGGGAGCGGCTGGACCTGCCGGAGGGGCGGTTCGTGGTCCTCGGCGTGGGACGGCTGAACCCGGAGAAGGCGTTCGACCGACTGATCGACGCCGTCGCCGCCCTGCGGGCGGACGGCGTCGACGCCGAGCTCCTCATCGCCGGCGACGGCGCGGAGCGGGCGGCCCTCCAAACGCGGATCGACGCCCTCCCGAAGCCCGCCCGGTTCCGGCTGCTCGGCTACCGCACCGACGTGAACGACCTGCTCGCCGCGGCGGACGCATTCTGTCTCTCCAGCCTGCGGGAGGGTCTGCCGAACGTCGTGCTGGAGGCGATGGCCCGCGGGCTCCCCGTCGCCGCCACCGCCATCGCCGGCGTCCCCCGCCTGATCGCCGACGGCGAGACCGGCCTACTCGTCCCCCCCGCCGACACGCCTGCGTTGACGGCGGCACTGGCGCGACTCGCCGACGACGAAGTCCAGCGTCGCCGCTTGGGGGAGGAGGGCCGGGCGACGGTCGAGACCCGCTACAGCTTCGCCGCCCGCATGGACCGCGTCGCGGCGGCGTACGACGAACTGGTGGTAAAGTTCCGGCTCGCTCAGCCGAGCGAGTCGACGGAGCCCGCGTAAATCAGGCAGGCGACGGAGGCGAGCCCGACGCCGACGGTCCAGCGGACCACATTCAGTCCCCGCCCGGCCATCGGCACCGGCGTCAGGAACGGGGAACGCGCGAAGACGGACGCAAGGCTTGCTCCCACGGCGGCGCCGACGGCGGCCGCCAGCACGTCCGTGACGTCGCAAACCCGCCCGCGGACGAAGAACTGCCCGCCCTCCAATGCGGCGGCGGCGACAAGACCTACCACCCACGCCGGCCGGAAGGTGCGTGTCGGCCGATCTGGGGGCGTCCAGAAGATCGCCGCCAACAAACCGAACGGCACCGCCCGCAGGACCGACCAAGTGAAATCCTCGACCGTCCAGCCGGGGCCGAAGGGCACGGGGCGGAAACCGCCTCCCTGCAGCTTGTGATAAAGGTCGACGGGATGAACGAGCGGATCGAACGGCCGAAGCGTCCACACCGCGACGAGTGCGACCGCGATAACCGCCGCGAAGTCAATCGGCTGGAGCGTGCGGACCGCTCTGGAGCGACTCAGCCGCTTTTTCACCCACTGGGTCGCGGACGGGCCAACGGCAAACCAAGCAGCCACCCCCATGACGGCCCCGCAAACCTGAGCGTAAAGGTCGTATTTCGTCGATGTCCGACCTTCAAGCAGCAGCTGCGATGATTCTAGGATGAACGCGAGTGCCGCCGAACCACCGATGGCCGCGACGACTCCCGTAATACTCCAGAACAGCGAACGACGTTCGACGGAAAAGGCGCCGCCGGGGCGGCCGAACCCACGCCCGATCATTGCGACGGCAACCGCGAAGAACCCCAGTGGCACGCCCGCGAGGGTGTTAACCGTCCAGTCGACGTTGCTGATCGCCTCAGCGTCGAAGGGCAGGTCGGCGAAGCGACGGAACGTGGTGCCCCAATCCACGCTCAGCCACGATCCGCCATCGGCCGGCGAGAACGGTGCCAGGGAGGCGGCGGCCATCAGCGAGATCCAACCGGCCAGCGCAAAAACAGCGTGTGAGCGGCGGGGCGGGGGGGCGGCGAAACGGGCGTCGGTGGTGACGGGCCGCGGCCGAATCGCTCTCGCCGCCGTCCGGTGCAGCCACCAAAGGATCCCCAACGCCAGCGGCGTCAGTACGGCCGCGACAGTCAGTCGCAGGCGATGCCGTTCGGCACGGACAGAGGCCTCTTTATGAAGATCCGCCGCCGGGCGGGTCGGCGTGAGATTCTGCGGCGGGTCCTTCAGTTTTGGATCGACGCCGTATACGCCGCTGACTTCCTCAACCGGAAGTCCGCTCGGCGTGCTGCGGGCCGGGTGAGTGACGCAGTACCAGATGTTTCCGGCGAATGTGAAGGTTTCCGGACGGGAGTTGGCGCCGACGTTCACGAACGTCAATAAGTCCCCGTCGTGCCAAACGACGGTGTTGCCGACGAACTCACCCCCCCGAGTCGGAACCATCCGCTCGCCGTTGTTTTCCCGGAGGATGCGGATCGGGTAGCGGGTTTGGCGGTAGAGCACGCAATTCTCGACGCGAGTGCTGTCCGAACCGATGAAGGCCACCGCGGCACTCGCGCCGACTAACTCGCAGCCAAGCACGCGTACTTCCGTCGCTTCCGCAGTCGCTCCGGGCGGCCGGAAGAACTGGTCGCCTGTTAAGCCGCCGACGTTCACGCACCGCTCCGTCACGCCCTCGACCCGACAGTCAGCGAAGAGAACGTCTCGGCTACCGCCTTTCGCTTGGAGGCCGACAGCACTTTTCCCCCCGCCGTCGATTCGGCAGCCACGAACGATTACGTTATGACAGCCGACCAAGTCGATTCCCTGTCCCCCCCGTCCCCACCCGGAGACGGTGCAGTCGACGATCTTCAAGTCATCGATCCCGGTCAGCTTGAATCCGTCGTGATTCCCCCGGCCGCCGCTGTCGCGCGAGGTGATCCTCTGGAGAGTTAGCGGTCCCGCGGGTTGATCCCGACGTCCACTATCATCCGCGTTGAGTCCGTTGTCGCCGGACCCTTCGATGATGAGGTCGCGCAGCACGGTGTGCGTGGGGCGATGCAGTCTGAATACTTCGAACCCGCCTCGGAAAACAGGTGGATCGTCTCGATTAGTGCCCGCGAGCGTGATCGGTCGCCCCGGCTCACCGCGGGGGGACCAACGGATGCCGCCCCGGTACTCGCCGGGGAGAATTAGAACGGTGTCGCCGGGGCCCGCGTCCGACAGCGCCCGCCGCAACTCGGCGTCTGATCCCACCGTCATGACGTCCGCGTCGGCGGTGCCAGTCGCCCACAAGATCAGTGCCGCGACTGCGACCAGCCGGGGCAGAAGCTTCGGGCGGTCCGCAAACCCGTTCCCGCGACGCTCCTCGGCCAGCAGTGATGATGTCAACAGGATCTGCGGAACTTGGGAAGCCGCCATTATTGGCCGCGCGTGACCGCCAGATCCCTGAAACGCCGTCCCTTCCCGGCCAGCAGGCCGATGCCCCAGAGCGTCGCCAATGCGACGGAGGTCGGCTCCGGGGTCGGGTGAACTGTCAGCGGCGGATCTCCTGGTCCCGGTGAGCCGCCGCCGGGATCGCCCGAGAAGGAGGCGGGACCGAACGCCGCGACCCCGGCCCCGCCGAAGCCGCCCGCCCCGCCTCCGAATCCGCCCGCCCCGGCGCCGCCGCCGGCGAGACCGCCTCCGCCCGGCACTCCGAGGGAGCCCATCGTCGAACCGAACGTGCCGACCACGCCGGTTCCGCTCATCACGCCGCCGCCTGCGGCGGCGGACGCTCCACCCGCAAAGCCCGCGGCCGATTCTGTGGCGCCGGCGGCTTCATCACCCGTCGTCGCGGCCCCGTCGATCGACGAGAGCGGCACGCAGCACATGATCGGCGGGACGGGACCGAACGTGATCTGCTGAGGGGGGCAGACGACGACGTCCGGCTGAAATGGACGCAAGCGTCCCAGATCCCGCTCGATCGAGCGGAAGAGGGAAATAACCGGTCCGGCCGCAGCGGATTCCGCGGAGGCCGGAACGAACCACAACGCAACCAACACTGCGATCCACGTTCGACGGCGCGAGCAATGGCGAGCGGACACAGGTTGGCGGGGCGGTGGGGGAGGGGCCGCGACATTGGTGCGCGGGGCGGGCTGCTGATCTTCCACGTTCGCCCCCCCCGCTTCAAGCAGGAACCCAAACCGCAATCGGTCGCTCTTCCTCAAGCACCTCTAGTGTCCTGAGTTGGAAGTTCGTTCGCATTTTCTGCGGACGCGGTCGAGGATTAAATCGGCGTCGGCCGTCCACACGAACGGCTTGGCGTTCCGGTTGTGTTGGGCGACGTAGTCGTTGATCGCCCGCTCCAACGCCGGCACGCTTTTGAACACGCCCCGCCGCAGCCGTTTGGTCGTCAGTTCCGAGAAGAACCGCTCGACCTGGTTGATCCACGAGGCTCCGGTCGGCGTGAAGCGCCCGTGAGACCGCGGCCGCTTGGCAAACCACCGCCGCACCCGGTCGGTCTTGTGCGTGGCGTAATTGTCCATGATCACGTGCAGTTCGACGGCCTCGCCCTCCGCGTCCGTTCGGGGAATCGCCGCGTCGAGCTGGATTGAGGAACCGCACGAACTCCGCGCTGCGGTGGCGCCGCATGCACTTGCCGACGACCTCGCCGGTGGCCACGTTCAACGCCGAGAACAGGCTCGTCGTCCCGTGCCGGACGTAATCGTGCGTGTGCGACTCCGGCCGCCCGGGCCGCACCGGCTCGACCGGCGCCGAACGCTCGAGCGCCTGACACTGGCTCTTCTCGTCGACCGAGAGCACGATCGCGTGTTGCGGCGGCGCAAGGTACAGGCCAACGACGTCGCGGACCTTCTCCACGAACTGCGGGTCCTTGGAGAGCTTAAACGTCTCCGACAGGTGGGGCTTCAGGCCGAACGCCCGCCAGGTCCGCGAGACGGCCGTCTGCGACAGGCCAGACGCCGTCGCCATCCCGCGGGTGCTCCAGTGCGTGGCGTTCTCCGGCGTCGACTCCAGCGTCCGCGTGACGACCGCCTCCACCTGCTCGTCGGTGATTCTGCGGGGGGCCCCGCAGCGGGGTTCGTCGGAGAGGCCGTCGAGCCGGTCGACCTCAAACCGGGTGCGCCACTTGTGGACGGTCGTGTTGGTCACGCCCAAATCCTTGGCGACGGCGACGTCGGTCTGCCGGCGTCCGGTGCGTGCCGGATCCGAGCAGGCCAGCACGATCCGGCTGCGCAGCGCCAGCGCCTGGGCGGTCTTCGGCCGACGGGCCCAGCGTTCCAACGCCGCCCGTTCCTCCGCCGTGATCTCCATCGGTTCACGCCATGGCATCGCAACCTCCTTCGGGCTTCGCGATCGCCCATTATCCGTCCCGGCCGCCGGGAAAGTAGCTGCGAACTTCTAACTCGGGACACTAGTTAGCGTCGCTCATTCTCTGCGGACGTGGGCTGCAAAGTGTCTTCGGCGTTGCTGCCCGCCTCTGGGCAATAAGATGCGAGAGAGAATGTTCGAGCATGCTGTCGACTTGCTAGAGCAAACCCAGGTGTGGCGTAGCGGATGGGGCGACGGCAAAATGTCGGCGTCCATCCCGCTCACGGAGTCGAGTCGGTGCGTGCGTATTCGGAGGACCTGAGGGAACGCGTCTTGGCCGCCCGCGACGCCGGCGAGCCGACGAAGGTCGTGGCCGACCGTTTCGCCGTCAGTCCCGCCTGGGTGCGGCGACTGGTCCAGCGACGCCGGGAGAGCGGCGTCAGCGAGGTCCCCGCCGCCCGGACCGCGCCGGGACGGACGCGGGTTCTGGCCGGCCGGGAGGCGGAGATCGTCGCGGCGATGAACGCCCGAACCGACCGCACCGTGCGGCAGCTGAAGGCCGATCTGGGCCTGGGCTGCTCGGCGGAGACGCTGCGGCGAGAACTCCGCCGGCTCGGCTTTCGCTACAAAAAAAGACGCTGATCGCCTGCGAGCAAACCCGCCCCGACGTCGCCGACGCCCGGCGGCGTTGGCGGCGGGCCCGCGGCGGCTTCCGGGCCGGGCGGCTGGTCTTTCTGGACGAGACGTGGGCCAAGACGAACATGACCCCGACCCGCGGCTGGGCGCCGCGGGGACGCCGGCTGCTGGCGTCCGTGCCGCACGGCCACTGGCGCACCACGACGTTTTTATGCGGGTTGCGGGCCGACGGTCCGGTCGCCCCGCTGGTCGTCGACGGGGCGATCGACGGGCCGCTGTTTCTGGCGTGGGTCCGGCAACACCTGTGCCCGGTCCTGCGCCGCGGCGACGTGGTGGTGATGGACAACCTCTCCGCCCACAAGGTGGCGGGCGTGGCGGAGGCGATCCGGGCCGTCGGTGCGAAGGCGCGGTACCTGCCGCCGTACAGCCCCGACCTGAACCCGATCGAACTGCTGTTCAGCAAGCTCAAGCGTCTGATCCGGGCCGCGGGCGAGCGGACGGTCGAGGGGCTGTGGCGCCGCATCGGCGAACTGCTCGACCGCTTTCCGCCGTCCGAGTGCCGGAACTATCTCCGCCACTGCGGCTATACACGCTACGCCTGATCGCGGTTCGCTTTAGCACTACAGTTGCACGTCAGTGACCCGGGGAGCGGTATGGCCGCGGGCTTTGTAGTGGCAGAGCATGGCGGCGTATTGATGCCGCCGGCGCCACCGCGACCACGCCAGAACGGCCTCGTCGCAGCGCCTGCGGCCGAAGATTAATCTCACCAGCACGCGACGGATTTCGGGAACCGTCAGTGGGATCAGGTCGTTGTCGCCCGCATTGTCGCAGGCGGCTTCGTTCGCTTTCTCGTCCGTTTTTTGGGGGCGTCCGCGGCCTTGGCCCGAATCGCCGCCAAGGTGGCGTGCGCCAGCATCGACAGCGTCACGTGCCGATGCCAGCCGTCCCAACTCCGGACCTCGTCCTCGTCCAGCCCCGTCTCCTGCTTGGCCTGCTCGAAGCACTCCTCGATCGCCCAGCGGCTGCCGGCGATCTCGGCCAGCTTTTGCAGCGTCGTTCCCTCCGGGGCGCAGGTGAAATAATAGGCCCGCTCGCAAACGCCCGTCTCGGACGCGCCGAGGCTTTCGCGGACCAACAACGCCCTGCGAAAGACGACACCGTCTTCCCGCTCCAGCGGCGCGCTGTGCCGCAGTGCCGCCCAGCGGTAGCGTCGCTCCCCCTTCGTCCCGAAGCCGCAGGACAGCTCCTCCCAAGCCTCGCCGTCGGAGTCGCCGGCGAACTCCCGCACGTACTCTTCGACCTTCAACTGCTGCAGGTCCGGCGTCCACAGCCGCTGCGCCCTGGAGACCGCGACGACGTAGCCCACGCCGCGATCTTCCAGCAGCCGCCGGAACCGATAATCCCCGCCGTAGGCCTCGTCCGCGGTCGCCCAGCCGCAGGGGACGCCGGCGTCCAACGCCCGCTCGACCATCGCATAGGCCAGGGCGGGTTTGGTCGCGAACTCGACGTCCGCGAGGATCTTGGCGGCGGTTCGGCGTTCGGCGTCCTCGGCCCACTCCTGCGGCAGGTACAGGGCCCGGTCGATCAGCGCGTGGCCGCGGGGAGTGCGCAGGGCCAAGAAGACGCCGATCTGGCAATTCTCGATACGGCCGGCCGTGCCTGAATACATGCGCTTCACGCCGACGGACTTGGTCCCCTTCTTCAGGAAGCCGGTCTCGTCCACGATCAGCACGGCTTCTTCGGCTCTCGATCGGTCGCCGAGCCGCTCGAGGACATAGCCCCGCAGGTCGTCCCGCACCGCGTCGGCGTCCCAGCGGGCCCGGGCGATGAAGTGCTGCAGGTTCGTCGGTTTGGACTCGCCGACCTCCTCGGCGAGTTGCCAGCCGTTCTTGCGTTCGACCCGACTGATCAGGCCCCGCAGGTACTGCCCGGCCCGACCCCGCAACTCCGGCCGCCGGAACCGCGGCCCGATCCGCCTGGCCGCGGCGTCGACCTCGCGGGCCCACCGAAGCGCCTCCCGAACGCGAACCGCAGCCACCCCTCAGAGAGCGTGTGAGAAGGCTGGAGGAGGCGGGCGGCGGCCCGTAGGGTCGTGGTATGACGGACCGACCCGCCTACTCCACCGATCTCACCGACGCCCAGTGGGAGCGGCTCAGGCCGCACGTCCCCAAGGCCAAGCCCGGCGGGCGACCCCGCTCGGCGGACATGCGGGAGGTCGTTAGCGCGATCCTCTACGTCGACCGCACCGGCTGCTCCTGGCGGCTGCTGCCGCACGATTTCCCGCCGTGGGGCACCGTCTGGTACTACTTCCGCAAGTGGCGCGACGAGGGCGTGTGGGAGAGGATGAACGCCCGGCTGCGGGAGCGGGTACGCCGACGGGCCGGCCGGAACCCCGAGCCGAGCGCCGGGGCGATCGACAGCCAGAGCGTGAAGACGACCGATCGGGGCGGCGAGAGCGGCTACGACACGGGGAAAAAATGTGAAGGGTCGTAAGCGGCACGTCCTGACGGACACGATAGGCTTGCTGTTGGCGGTCGTGGTGCACGGCGCCGACGTACAGGACCGCGACGGCGGCGAGCGCGTCATGGCGAAGGCGACCGCCTCCTTCGGCCGGCTGCGGCTGATCTGGGCCGACGGCGGGTACGCCGGGCGGTTCGTGGGCTGGGTCGCGGCGAACACGCTCTGGCGGGTCGAGATCGTCCGCCGGAAGTCGAAGGGCTCGGAACTGTTGCCGCGGCGGTGGGTGGCGGAGCGGACGTTCGCGTGGCTGGGCAAGTGCCGGCGGCTGTCGAAGGACTACGAGTACACGACCGCCTCCAGCGAAGCGTTCGTGCAAATCGCCATGATCCACCTCATGCTCCGGAGGCTGGACTGACGCTTCTCACACGCCCTCTCAGATCCTTGAGAACGACTCCCCCGCCGCTCAAACTGTCGCCGCACGCCGGCCAACGTGCAACTGTAGTACTAAGTGCAGCGTCAAGCGGTTACTGCTAGGTTGGGACGCACCGCCTCGACCGATTTTACCGCCATGTCCGCCAAGTACGCCGTTTCCCTCTCCGACGCGCAGCGCGACCGCCTCGACGACCTGACCCGCACGGGGCGCTCCCACGCGCGGGCGATTCGGCACGCCCGCACGCTGCTGCTCGCCGACGCCTCCGACGACGGCCCCGCCTGGGACGACGAGCGCGTGGCCGCCGCGGTCGGCTGCAGCCCCGCCACCGTCGCGCGGACCCGCAAGCGGTTCGTCGAGGAGGGGCTCGACCAGGCCCTGCGCGTCCGCAGAGGCGGACCGCGACGCCAGCCCAAGATCGACGGCGCCGCCGAGGCGCACCTGGTCGCCTTGGCCTGTTCGGAGCCGCCCGCGGGCCGGGCCGCCTGGACGGTGCGGCTGCTCGCCGACCGCTACGTCTCCCTCGGCGTCGCCGAAGGCTGGCTCGACGGGCCCGTCAGTTGCGAAACCGTGCGGCAAACGCTGAAAAAAACGTGTTGCGGCCCCACCGGGTCAAGCAGTGGGTAATTCCGCCGGGGCGGAGCGCGGCGTTCGTGGCGGATATGGAGCGGACGCTCGACGTCTATGCCGAGCCCCGCGACCCCAAGCGGCCGGTCGTGGGCCTGGACGAGCGGCCGTGCGCGTTGGTCGGCGAGGGCCGCGACCCGCTGCCGATGCGGCCCGGCGCCGACGCGCGGCAGGACTGCGAGTACGTCCGGGGCGGGCTCTGCTGTGCGTTTTTAGCCTTCGAGCCCCTGCGGGCGTGGCGCAGAGCGTGGGTCCGGCCGCAGCGGCGGCGGCTGGAGTTCGCCGAGATCGTCCGCGAGTTGTGCGACGAGGTTTATCCCGACGCCGAGGTCGTCCGGATCGTGTGCGACAACCTCAACACGCACACGGCGTCCGCTTTCTACGAACGATATCCGGCCGCCGAGGCGCGGCGACTGGCGGACCGCGTCGAGTTTATTTATACGCCGGTGCACGGCAGTTGGCTCGACGTGGTGGAGTGCGAGTTCTCCGCGATGGTGCGGCAGTGTCTGGGCCGCCGGCGACTGGGCGGGATCGAGACGCTGCGGCGTGAGATCGAGGCCTGGGTCGCGGCCCGCAACGCGGCGGGGGCGACGGTCCGGTGGCAGTTCACGACGGCCGACGCGCGAATTAAACTGAGTCGTCTCTACCCGTCAGTAACCGCTTGACGCTGCACTAAGAATCAGTGTTCTACGTTGCTGCTCGACTACAAAATGCCTCGTCTTTCTAACTCGTCTAACAGTGCGGCGGTGAAAGCCGGAGCGTCCCGCATGTCTAGGTGGGACGTGTCGGGGCATTCAAAATCAGAGAGGGCCGGCACGTCACGGAAGTGAATCGTTTCGGCAGCCGTCAATTCGGCGAGCCGGTCCCAGTGAGACGCTTTCGGGTAGACGATCTGGTTGTGGGTCCAACGCTCGCCCGAAGTTGGGAATCGGATCAGCACAACCTGCCCCCCTCGCTCCTGTATTCGTCTCACCACGGCCCCAAACGTCTCCGCGTTTGCCTCCCACCGCTCCTGGCTCGTGCTTGTGGTCGCCGCCAACATGCGGCGCACACTACGGCGACGACGTTCCTGTAACTCTCCCTGGGCGGCGAGGATGCGAAAGTCGGACGGGCGATAACGGTCCCGCCGCATCGCTTGATACGGGCGTCGCGGCAGTGCCCGACGGTCGATCGCCTCATCGATGAGCCTCCTCCATCCCAGCGACATATGCGTGCAACAAAGCACGCTTTGGCCGTATGAAGAGAGCCGCGCGTTCCACGCTTCGAGGGTCGAAACCTCTAACGTCTGGTCTAATTCTGCAAGGCCTTTGTTCATTCTGCTGCTCTGAAAATGAAAGCTCTGCACGTCAATTATGAGTAGCCCGGCAAAACCGTTGTCCGATAGGTGCTCAGCAAAGGCCGTCGGCTGTAGCGCCGGGAGGGACACGTTAACGAGGCGCGTGTTCGGGAACCTTCGCCTGAAGACCTCAGTGTCGAACCCGCTGGCCATTCTGGACGTGCCGAGCGTCACAACGCCGTCGGGTCGGATGCCTTCCGCCTGAGTCAGAAACCACGCCCGCAATGCCCAGGTGTCGGACACGCCCGGTCCCCAGCCGCGTGACCGCCAAAAGAATTCCAGCCCGACGACTGAGGCGGCGATCAGCAACAGGCACAGTGCTGCCCTCCGCCCGAGCGGCAGTTCGGGTGTGCGTGCGGCAGGAAAAGCGGAAGTGGGTGTCATGTTTCGAACGATACTCGTCTGTCAGAACTGAAAGTAGATAAACGCCTCGTCCGACGGCGGAGAGAGAACGATCAAGACGGTCATCGCCGCCAGTGTGCAGGACGTCACCCACCACGGCAGCCGGTCGGCGACCGCTTCCAGCGTCGTGTTGCGCAGTAGGTAGTGGACTGCCAAGACGCCGCCGACGCCGACACCGGTCAACCCCACGTCCCGCAACAGCAGGCCGCCCTTGCCCATGCCGGACGCACCGGATAGTGCGGAAAGCATTGACCATGCCTGCTCGAAGGTGCCCGCCCGGAAGAACACCCACGTCACACAAATCGCCGCGAAGGTCACGGAGATAAGAAACAGCTCCCCGTACCACCGCCGCCACAATTCCCAGCGGGCGCTCGGCAGTGCCCGCAGGCCGCGTTCGAGGATCAGCAACGCCCCGTGCAGCCCGCCCCAGGCGAGGAACGTCCACGCCGCCCCGTGCCAGATCCCGCCCAGCAGCATCGTCAGCATTAAATTGCGATAAACGAACGCTCGTCCCCCGCGGTTGCCGCCCAACGGGATATACAGGTAGTCCCGCAGCCAGGTGGAAAGCGAGATATGCCAGCGCCGCCAGAAGTCGCTGAAACCGACGGCGGCGTAGGGGTAGCGAAAGTTCTCCGGCAGGGCGAAGCCCAGGCACATCGCCACGCCGATCGCGCAGGTGCTGTACCCGGCGAAGTCGCAGAAGATTTGCCCCGCGAACGCCAACGTGCCGACCCAGGCGCTCACGAACGTGTAGCCCTCGGCCAGCCGTTCTGTGGCCCCCTCGGCCCCGGGCGAGCCGAACACCTGGTTCGCCACTGGGGCCAAGAGGCCATCGGCGACAACTACCTTTTCGAACAGGCCCACGACCAGCAAGCTCAGGCCCCAACTGAATTGAGGCCCGCTCGCCCGCCGGCCGACCTTCGTCGACCCCTCCCGTTCCTCCGGGGCGAGCTGCGGCAGGAAGTCCGTCGCCCGCACGATCGGCCCGGCGACCAGCTGCGGGAAGAAGCTGACGTACAGGGCGAAGTCCAGGAAGCTGTCCCACGGCTCCGCGTTCCCGCGATAGACGTCGATCGTGTAGGAGAGCGTCTGGAAGGTGAAAAAGCTGATCCCGACCGGCAGCAGGATGCTCCACTCCGGCGGCTCGTAGCCGGTCCAGCCCAGACCGTGGACGGCGTCGGCGAAGTTCACCAGCAGGAACTCGCCGTACTTGAAGAAGCCCAGCATGCCCAGATTCGTGGCGAGGCTGGCGAGGAGCCAGCCCCGCCGGGCGACCAGCGAGTCCGCCCGGTGCATCCCCTTGGCGGCGAACCAATCCACGACCGTGCTGAACGCCAGCAGCGCCGCGAACGGCGGGTGGGCTGCGGCGTAGAACAGGTAGCTGAAGGCCAGCAGCAGGCCCTTCTGCATCCCCCACCCGGCCCGCCCGCTCCACGGCGGCACGTAATACGCCAGCAGCACGACCCCGAAAAACAGGGCGAACAGCAGAGAGTTAAACTGCACGTGGGGGCGAGACCTGTACGGCGGCCGGGGGCGACGGGGCGGCGACAGGTTTACCGGGCCCGCGGACGTCGCTCAATGAGTTATGGTCAAATCCTTCCGAGTTGTTCGACGTCCCGTTTGTTCGACAGGGAAGAAGGGCTGTTCCGTCGCCGGCAGGCGGCGGAACCGCAATCGTCAGTCCGACTCCTGCGACGAGCGGCAGGCGTTGGACTGAGGAGGGAAGCCCCTCGGTGGCTTCCCTGTTCGCTGGGGCGGGCGATGAAAAAATGGCTTATTGAGAGGGCGGCCGGCCCGGGGCGTGAGACACTTCGTGAGACGTTTTTGCGCGAAGATCGCGTAGAAAACGTCTCACGGCCGCGCCGCAGAGTCTACTATGCTAGCGTTTCGTGGTCGTGGAGCCGGATTGTGATTCCGGGGGGCGGGGGTTTGAATTGGGGCAGTCGCCGTGGCTGGTCGGGGCGGCGTCGTGGGTTCTCGGGGTGGCGGCGGCGGCGGCGGCGAGGGCGCGGACGTGGGCGACCGCCTCCGCGAGCGTCACGCTGAGGCGGTCGGCGCCCGCGTCCTTCAGACGGTTGCGGAGGCGCTCTGCCCCCGGGCCGCCGCCCCAGAGGCCCACGATAATTGGCAGCTTCGGCGCCGCGGCCCGCAAACGCCGGGTCCACGACCGGGCGTGCGCCCCGGCGCCGGGGGGCAGGGCACTGACGACCACCACGTGCGGTCCGGTCGCCGTCCGCTCCGCGACCTCGCTGACCAACGTCTCCTCGGTCAACGCCTCGGCGTCCCAGCCCCGGGCCCGCAGCAACTGGACGAGCGCCGTGCCGGCGATCGCGTCCGCCTCGTCGCGGGCCGACACGACCAGCGCCCGCGGCGTCCCGGCCGGGGGACCGTCCGCGGTCGTCGTCGCACCGACGGGACCGCCGTTTTTCGGGGCCTCGGCGGCGGTGCGGTCGGCGAGTTCGGCAATGAGGGCACGGGCCTCGTCGTGGGCGAACCGCTCGTGCCGTTCGTCCAGAGAACCGCGGCGCCGGTCGCGCTCCGCCAGCGTCAGGGCCGGCAGCAGGACCGCGTCGTAGAACGCCATCGTCGTCCGCTCCGGCGGAGACTCCGCAGCGCCGGTCGCCTCGCCGGAGGCCCAGCCGGCGGGTTCGTCGGGGTCGAACAGGTGCTCGACGAGGTCGTCCACCTCGTCGGCGTCCATCGAGAGGAACCGCTGATACAGCCGGGCCGCCGGGTCCAGCACCGGCTCGTCGCCTAAAATAACCTGCAGGAAGGCCAGTTGCGGGACGTGCCGACCGACGACCGTCAGGCAGACGGTTAACGGCATTGCCAGGATCAGCCCGACCGGCCCCCACAGCCACAGCCAGAACGCCGCCGCCAGCAGCACGCCCATCGTCGAGACCCCCGTGCCGCTGCCGTACAGCCACGGCTCGATCACGTTGTTGCTGATTAATTCCAGCACGACGAACATCCCGACGATCAGCAGCGGGTCGCTCCAACCCTTGGAAACCACCACCGACAGCGTGATCGGGAACGCCGCCGCGATCCACGGACCGACGTACGGCACGTAGCGTAGCGTCGTCGCCAACAACCCCCAGAGGATCGCGTTGGGCAGGCCGATCACCAGGAGCCCGACGGCCACCGCGGCGCCGTAGGAGGCGTTGACGATCAGTTGCATGAGGAGATAGCGGCTGACCCGCTTGCCGGCTTCCTCCAACACCTGGGTGGTGGCGCCGAGGCGGTCGACGCCGCTGAGCCGGAACAGGCGGTCCCGCAGATCCTCGCGGTCGATCAGCATGAACACGGCGAACACCAGCACGACCGCCGCCACGCCGATCGGCGCCAGCAGCGAACCGAGATAGCCGAGGGCGAACTCCAGCGGCCCGGTGGCGCTCTCGCCGGCGTCGACCTCCACCACTTCCACCGGCACCGGCTTGTCGTCGGCCCCGGCGGCAGGGACCTCGTCGTCGGCGCCCAGCCGGGCCGACAGCCGGTCGTACATTTTCCGCAGCCGGGCGACGGTGCCGTTCTCCGTGCCGGCCTCCATGGAGTCGATCTTGGCGGAGAGGTTCCGTTCGTACTTCGGGAGATCCTGCGCCAGGCCGGCGATCTGCCAGGCGACCACCGCCGCCAGCGACACGACGATCGCCGCCGTCAGGGCGGTGACGAGGATTACCGCCGGCACGCGGCCCAGGCCCCACCGCCGCAACCGCGAGACCAGCGGCGCCAGCAGGAACGTCAACAGGACCGCCAGGGCGAAGGGGAGCAACACCTCCTGGGCGAAGTAGAGGACGGCGATCGTGAACGCGACCCACGCTGCCGTTTTGGTGGTCGCGTCCGGCGCCGCGCCGGGCACGACTCGGGGCGTGCGGGAGACAGGCGGGGGAGCGGGCACCGTCGACATCAGCAGATCGTGCCGTCCCGTCCCGGCCCGCGGTAGCGGGCCGGCGAGCGTCCTCCCCCCGGGGCCATGCCCCGAAGCCCGTGCCCCGAAGACCGTGCCCGGGTATCGGCGGCCGGTCGACAACGCTGCGGGGAGCGATCACACTTCCCGCAAAGAACCCATCGGCCTGATTCGATCCTCGGAGACTCTTGGATGCCGCGTCCCGCTCCCCCGCAATTTGCCGTCGCTCGCCCGTTCGGCGCCGTGGTGCGCGGCGCCGCGTTCGCCCTCGGTCTGGTGCTGCTCGGGGCGGCGGGAGCCCTCACGCCGACGGCGTTCGCTCAGGACGCCCAAACGCCCGCGGCCTCCCTCACCCCCAACCCCGACTTCGAAGTCGACCAGAACGGCGACGGCAAGCCGGACGGCTGGGCGGACGCCCCGACCGGCGGTTCTTGGGCCGTCGAGGACGGCAACCGCTTCCTGCGGCTGACCAGCCCGAAGCCGGGCGAAACGGTGATGCTCTATCAGGAGCTGACGATCCCGGAGGGGGTCGAGGCGCTGAAGCTCTCCTGGCGGCAGCGGGTCGAGGGGTTGAAGGTCGGCCGGCAGTCCTGGTTCGACGCCCGCATCATGATGGAATTTATGGACGCGGAGCGGAAAAAGGTCAGCCCCGGCCCGCCGGCGCCCTCCTCGCGGAAGGACACCGACGGCTGGGTCGAGCGGGAGGTCGAGTTTCTCGTGCCCGCCGGCGCCCGGGGGCTGAAGTTCATGCCGTCGCTGTTCCAGGTGCAGGCCGGCACGTTCGATCTGGACGACCTCGCCCTGCGGCCCGTCGATCCCGGCCCGCTTCGGGAGGCGCTCGATCAGAAAACCGCCGTCCGCGACGCCAAGTTGCAGGCCGACGCCGCCAAACGCCGGGCCAAGGCCGCCGAGCGGCTGGCGGCGGAGGACAATTTAATCTCCAACGGCGACTTTGAAACGGCCGATCCCAAGGCGAAAACCGGCGATCGGCCCAAAGACTGGGGAGTGCCGAAGGACGGCGGGAGCTGGCCGGCGGAGGACGGCAACCGCTTTCTCCGCCTGACCGTGCCGGAGCCGGGGGCGATGGTGATGGTCTATCGCACCTTCGATATCCCCGCCGACGTGAAGGCGCTGGAACTGTCGTGGCGGCAGCGCGTGACCGGCTTGAAAAAGGGCGAGGCCCCCTGGCACGACGCCCGCATCCTGATGGAGTACCACGGGGTCGACGGCAAGAAACTCGGCGGCTCGCCCTCTCCCGCTTATACGCAAAAAGACACCGACGGCTGGGTCGAAGTGAGCAAGAGCTTCCTCGTCCCGGAGGAGGCGCTCACGCTGGTCCTCATGCCCTGCCTGTTCGAGGCGAACGCGGGCACGTTCGAACTGGACGACCTTGTTTTAAGGCCGACCGACCCGGAGCCGCTGCGGATCGCCGCCGCGCAGCGGGAGGCGGAACGGCAGGCCCGGTTCGTGCCCCCCGAGGAGCCGCAACGCGAGAACTGGCCCAGCGAACTCCGCGTGGTCGGCAATCGCCTGCACGACGCGGACGGCAACGAGGTCTGGCTGCAGGGCGTGAACGCCGGCGGCCTGGAAACGCTGCCGGCCGACCGGCAGATGATTAAATCGGTGGTCGTGGCGATCGACGACTGGAAGGCGAACTGCGTCCGCGTCCCGATGAAGGAGTCGTTCTGGTACGGCGACAGCGCCTACCAGAAGGACGGCGGCGAGGAATATCGGGAGATTATCGACCAGATCATCACCCTCGCGGCCAACCGCGGGGCCTATATCGCGATCGACCTGCACCGCTTCCGGGCGCCCAAGCCGGAGCACGCCGCCTTCTGGAAGGACTTCGCCGCGAAGTATAAAGATCATCCGGCGGTGCTGTTCGACGTCTTCAACGAGCCGCACGGGATCAGTTGGGAGGTGTGGCGCAACGGCGGCTGGGTCGGCCTGCCCGAGGGCGTCGACGAGGCGACCTTCCTGACCGACGAGGAAAAACTCGCCAACAACGCCTACCGCTCGGTCGGCATGCAGGGCCTCGTCGACGCCGTGCGGTCCACCGGCGCCAAGAACGTGATTATCGCCTCCGGGATGTTCTATTCGAACGACCTCAGCGGCATCGTGAAGGGCTACGCCCTCGACGACCAGGGCGGCCACGGCATTATGTACGCCTGGCACACCTATAACTGGCACCCCGGCTGGGCGAGCGTCCTGCCCGTCGCGGAGAAGTACCCGATCTTCGTCGGCGAATGCGGTGCCGACGTGACCAAGATGAGCTTCGTCCCCGCCGAGGTTCAGGAGGATCCATACACCTGGGTGCCCGATATGCTCGGGTTCATTCAGAAGCATCGCCTCAATTGGACCGGCTGGTGCCTGCACCCCAAGGCGAGCCCGGTGATGATCTCCGACTGGAGCTACACCCCCACGCCCTACTGGGGCGCCTTCGCCAAACGGGCCCTCGCCGGGGAGCAATTTGAGATGAAGAAGATGCGTTAGCCCCCGCCGGGGCGTTTCTCGCAGGGGCGGACGGGCGGGAATCCGGATCGGGAGGTCGCCCCGCGGCGGGACGGCCCCGCTATCATGGGCGCCCGCATCCGCCGCCTTCGCCCCGCCCGCATGTCCGCCGCCGGTTCCCCGTCCGACCCCCCGGCCGCCGAGTTGTTCGCGGTGGGGGGCGGGGGTTTCGCGACGCTCGCCGCGTTCGCGGACGCGACGTTTGCGGACGCCGGAGCGGAGGGCGCGAGCGTGCGGCGGGGAAGCCGTACCGCGCTGGGAACGGACGGCGTCGCGGGCGAGACGGATCACGGCCGGGTTCTCGTCGATCGGGCGGAACTGCGGACCGCCGAGGCCCGCTTTCGCCGCGCCGCGGAGGTGCGGCGGCTCGCCCTGCACGCCGCGAATCTCGGCACCTGGCAGATCGACGGGCGGACCGGCGTCATTAGTTGGGACGACCGTTCCGCCGAGGTGAACGAGTTGCCCGGCCGGTCCGGCGATCTCGACGCCGTCGTCGACGCCTGCGTGCACCCGGAGGACCGCACGCGGGTGCGGGCGGAGATCGCCGAGGCGCTCGCGTCCGACGCCGAGCAGTGGCCGCGGATGACCTTCCGGCTGCTGATGACCGACGGCCGCGTGAAGTACGTGGCGTTCCAGGGGTGCCCGGACGGCCCCCGCGAGGAGGGCCGCGTGGTCGGCGTCGTGCAGGACGTGACCGCCTCCGAGGAGGCCGCCCGCGGCCTCGCCCAGAGCGAGGGCCGCCTCCGCCTGGCCCTGGACGCGGGCCAGCTGGGCACCTGGGAGATTGACCTCGACACGATGGAGGTCAGTTGGGACGCCCGCACCGCGGAGATCAACGGGCTGCCGTCCGACCGGGACGGCCTGCACACCGCGATCGACGGCTGCGTCCACCCGGATGACCGGGAGGCCCTGAAGGCGGACATGGCGGCGGCGATCGCTTCCGGCGCCGAGCGGTGGGAGCCCATGGCGTATCGCATCCGACCGGCCGACGGCGGCCCGGACCGCTACGTCGTGCTGCACGGTCGCCGCGACGCGCGGGAGAACCGGATCGTCGGCGTCATCCAGGACGTCACCGCCTCCGAGATGTCCGCCCGGGCCGTCGCCGAAAGCGAGAACCGCCTGCGGCTGGCCGTTACCGCGGCCCGCATGGGGGCTTGGGAATACCGCCCGCCCGCCTCGGCTCCCGAGGCGGACGCTCTCCCGCAGGGCGGCACGCCCGCCGAGGCGCCGGAGCGGTTCGTGGCCGCCTTCTCCGGGGGAATGAACTGGTCCGACGAGGCCCTCCGCATCCTCGGGCTCGACCCCGCCGTGGGGCCGGGGCCGGATGCGGCGGCGTACCTGGCGATGGTCCCGCCCGCCGATCACCCGCTGCTGGAAGCCGCGATCGCCGCCGCGGTCGACGCCGCCGGGGACGGCCGCATCGACGTGGAGCACCGCATCGTCCGTCAGGACGGGGAGCTGCGGTGGGTCGCCGTCAACGGGGAGGTGACGTTCGAGGGCGCGGGGCCCAACCGCCGGGCGGTGCGGCACGTCGGCACGATTCGCGACGTGACCGATCTGAAACGGGCGGAGCGGGAACTGCGGTCCCTGACCGAGGACCTCGAACGCCGCGTCGCCGAACGGACCGACCAACTCCGCCGCCTCGCCGCCAAACTGACCGCCGCCGAGCAGGAGGAGCGCCGCCGCATCGCCTACACCCTGCACGATCATTTCCAGCAGTTATTGGTGGGCACGAAGATGTGGGCTGAGCTGGCCCAGGCGGGGGGGGCGGATGGGCGGGAAGCCCTCCGCCGGCTCGCCCCTTTGGTGGACGAGGCGATCGAGGCCTCCCGCACGCTGGCGGTCGACCTCTGCCCGCCGGTGCTCTACGACCGCGGCCTTGCCGAGGCGCTGCAATGGCTCGGCCGCACCTTTCGGGACCAGCACCGGTTCGCCGTCGCGGTGACCGTCCCCGGCCGCGACGACCGTGACGCCGGCGGCGACCGTGACAAAGACGACGACCTCGCGGCCGTCGCCGCGCTGCCCCGGCAGGTGGAGGCGTTCCTGTTCCAAAGTGCCCGGGAACTGCTGCTCAACGCCCTGAAACACTCCGGCGGCCAGTCCGCGGCCCTCGCCCTCGCCCGACCCGGCGGCGGGCTGACGCTGACCGTCCGCGACGAGGGTCGCGGCTGCGAACCGGA
Source organism: Alienimonas californiensis (assembly GCF_007743815.1). Taxonomy (GTDB): domain Bacteria; phylum Planctomycetota; class Planctomycetia; order Planctomycetales; family Planctomycetaceae; genus Alienimonas; species Alienimonas californiensis. The sequence continues at coordinate 255,170 of NZ_CP036265.1, read as the reverse complement.
GCGGCTGCTGGCGGGCGACTCGCCTTCGCACCTCGCCGGCGGGTTCGGGCTGGCCAACATTCGGGAGCGGGTCGAACTGCTCGGCGGCACGCTGGCGGTGCAGTCCGCGCCGGGCGCCGGCGCCGCGATCTCGATCTCCCTGCCCGCCGAGGAACTGGAGCGACTGGCGCGCGATCGGGCCGACGACGGCGTGGACGCCGCCCGCCTCGCCGCCGACCTCCCCCGCGACGCCCAGCCGCAGCACGAAGCCGCCGCGAAGACTGACGCCGTCCGGGCCTTGCTGGTCGACGACCATACGGTCATTCGCAGCGGGCTGGCGTCGCTGCTGAACGTGCGGGGCGGGGTGGAGATCGTCGGCGAGGCCAGCGACGGGCTGGAGGCGGTCGAACGGGCGAAGGAGTTGCGGCCGGACGTGGTCGTGATGGACGTCTCCCTGCCGAAGCTCGGCGGGGTCGAGGCGACCGCTCGCATCGTCCGCGAGGTGCCCGGCGTGCGGGTGGTCGGGCTGTCGATGCACTCCGAAGCGGCCGTGGGCGAGGCGATGCGGGCCGCCGGCGCCGAATGCTTCCTCAACAAGACCGGCCCCTCCGATCTACTGATCGCCGCCGTCCGCGGCGAATCCCCCGAGCCCCTCGCCGCCCCGCCGGCCGACGATCCCGAGGCCGATCCGGACAACGACGCCGCGGCCGAATCCGGCCGGCGGTGAGCACTGCGCCCCGCGGGGCGGCCGGGCTCGCCTGCTTCCTCGCCCCCGCCGCGAACCGCTCGGCGGAGACGGACCCGGCGCCGGTCACACGGACTCCGGCGGCACCGCGGCCGCGATCGACGTCAGGCGGAGAAAGTCGAATGCGAGCACGGCCGCCGACACGGCGGCGCCCAGCGCCAGCCCCGCCGCGGCGCCCGCCGGGCCGAACGGTCCGGAGAGTGCGGCGGCGCCGGCGGCGGTCACGATCAGGCCGACCAGAATGGCGCGAAAGCTGAGGTCCGGCCGATCGATCGCCGACAGGCCGGCCTCGAAGGCGACGATGAACGACCAGGCGAGCGGAGCCAGCCCGAGCACGCGAATCGCCGACCCGGCGCCGGCGAACTCCGCTCCGTAGATCTGTCGGAGCAGCGTCCCGCCGAAGAGCAGCAGCCCGAGCCAGAACAGCCCGGCGACCGCCGCCAGCAGCGCCGCCGCCCGCAGGACGACCCGCCGCACCGCCGCCGTCCCGCCGGAGCGCCGGGCCTCCGCGGTTTGCGGCACCAGCAGGCTGGCCATCGCCAGGATCAGCGGGTTGCACAGCAGCACGACGTTCTGGGCGCCGGCGTACAGACCGGCGGCGGCGACGCCCGCGGTCGCCGCGAGGATCCACTGCGGGGCGCCGTTCGCCGAGGTGCCGCAAAGCTGCCCCGCGAGAACCCACCGGCCGAAGCGCCAGTTGCGGCCCCAGTCCGACCGCAGCCGCGTCCGCCGCGGCGCGAACTGCCTCCGCCGCAGCGCCAGCCAGGTTCCGCCCGCCAGCGCCGCCGCGGCGCCGACGACCGCCAACGCCGTGAGGGCGTTCAGCGACCCCGCCAGCGCCAGCGCCGCCAGCCCGGACAGTTGCAGCGCCCCGAGCCCGCCGTCCACCGCCAGCGCGCTGCGGAATCGCAGGTGGGCGAAGCTCATCCGCCGGGCGAATTCCCACAACAGCGTCAGCGGCGCCACGCCCGCCAGGCAGGCCAGCACGAGCCCCGCCCCCGGGGCCCCCGCCGCCCCGCACACCGCCGCCGCGATCAGCAGGGCCCCCGCCAGCCCGAGTCCGAAGAGGAGGTGAAAGGCCAGCGCGCTGCCGGCGTACCGCCGGTCGCCGCGGCCGGTCCGCAGCACGGTGTAGGGTTTGGTGACGATCGATTCCTGCACGCAGCCGGCGAGGATCAGGCCGGCGGTCGCCAGGGCGTAGACGCCCAGTTCCTCCGCCCCCGCGAAGCGGCCGACCGTCACGGTGGTGACGAACCGCGTGCCCGAAACCGCCGCCTGATCCGCGATCGCCAACGCCGGATCGGACAGCGCCCGCTCGACCAACGATCGCACGCCGCGAAACGGGCCGACGGTGTTGGGCGGGGCGTCGGCAGTCGCGTCGGGCGGGGCGTCGGCCGCCTGCGTCACAGCACGATCTTCCGCACGTGAAAGCCTTCCGCGAAGCCGCCGTCGGCGTTCGCCTCGATCCCGCGGAGCCGCAGCGTCGCCCGGAACGTGTCCGGCGTGAACCACGCCCGGGTCCGCTGCGAGGCGAAGATTTCGTTCAGCAGTTCGACCTTCCGCTCCGCCGTCGTCCGGTCCAGCGGGACGAACAGGTTCGGCTGGCCAAGGTCCCCCTCGTACTTCGGGATCTCGTATTCCAGCGTCAGATGGTTCCGGAAGTGCTGCCACGTCAGGTCCGCCAGCGCCCGGTGGTCCTGATGGGCGTCGTCCCGGCGATGGGTGAAGATCAGGTCCGGATTGACCGCCCCCGCCAGCGCCCGGAAGCGGTCTTTCAACTGACTATTGAACGGAAAATAGCCGTCGCGGAACCCCTCGACGTGCACCGTCGGTTCGGGCGCCCCGGCGCAAAACAATTCGGCTCCGCGAAGCGCCTCTTCTCGGCGGACTTCATCGTCCGCCCCGCTGAACACGACCCAGGTGATCCGCAGGCCGGGGTTCGTGGCGATCAATCGCAACAGCGTGCCGCCGCAGCCGATTTCGATGTCGTCCGAATGGGCGCCGAGGCACAACACCTCGCGCAGGCCGGTGAGGGACGGGTGAAACATGCGATCGCGGCAGGGGTCAGGCGGCGGCCGGGAACAGGCTGGGCCCGTCGGCCTCGGTCGCCGCGGGGCTCTGGCGCCACAGTTCCCACGGCGCCTGGCCGCCGGCGTACAGGTCGTCGAGCATCTGCTTTTCCTTGAAGGTGTCCATGCACCCGAAAAAGCCGTCGTGTTTCAACGCCGACACCTTGCCGGCCTTCGCCAGCCGGTCGATCGGCTCGGCCACCAGATCCTCGCCCGGCCCCAGCACGTCGAACACCTCATGGTTCAGCACGAAAAACCCGGCGTTGATCCAGGTCTCCGTGTCGGTGACGGCTTTTAATTCCCGCACGCGGCCGTCCTCGGCCATATCGACCGTGTGGAACGTCTGCGACGGCTTGACCGTCATAAAGGTGACGGCGGCCCGCTGACGCTTGTGGAAGCTGATCAGGGAGTCCAAGTTCACGTCGGACAGGCCGTCGGCGTAGTTGGCCAGGAAGGTTTCCTCGCCCTCCAGATGGGGCCGCACGGCCCGCAGGCGCTCGCCGATGGAGGAGGTCGTGCCGGTGTCGACGAACGTGATATTCCAGTCGTGCAGGTCCCGGGCGGCGAGTTGCACCCGCCGGCTATGTCGCCGGCCGCTCTCGGCGCCGGCGGCGTCCGCCCGGCCTTCGACGGGCGCGTCCCCGCCGCGGCGGTCGGCCAGTCCGCGGCGTTCCGGGCCGAACGACAGCGTGAAGTCGTTGGAGACGCACTCGTCGTACTCCAGGAAGTACCGCTTGAACGCCCGCGCCCGCCACCCCAGGCAGAGGATGAAGTCCGTGTGCCCGAAGTGGGCGTAGTACTTCATGATGTGCCACAGGATCGGCCGATCGCCGATCTCGACCAGCGGCTTGGGGACCGACTCCGAATACTCCCGCAGCCGCATCCCGAATCCGCCGCAGAACAGAACGACCTTCATGGCGCTAATAATTATTGTGGGAGGGGAACGGCGGCGGGAAGGGGGCGGAGCGGGCGACGTTCAGAAGACGTCCAACTCCGGAATCGGGACGACCAGTTTGGCCCCCCACTCCCGAACGTACTCCAACTGGGCGCTGATTTCGGGCCGCAGGTTCCACGGCAGGATCAGAACGTAGTCCGGTTTCGTCTCGGCGATACGCTCGGTCGGGTGAACCGGGATGTGCGTGCCGGGCAGGAACTTGCCGTGCTTGTACGGGTTGCGGTCGACGACGTAGTCGAGGAAGTCCTCGCGGATGCCGCAGTAGTTCAGCAGCGTGTTGCCCTTGCCGGGCGCCCCGTAGCCGACGACGGTTTTCCCGTTGCGCTTCGCCGTGATCAGAAAGTCCAGCAGGTCCCGCTTCACTCGCTCCACACGGCGGCCGTAGTCCTCGTAGGTGCGCATCTCCGCCAGGCCGATGGACCGCTCCCGGTCGCACAGCGCCTCGACGGCGGCGGTCACGGGCAGCGGTTCGCCCTGATAATCCGCGTCTTCGTGGCGGGCGTAGACCCGCAGCGACCCGCCGTGGGTGGGGATCTCGTCCACGTCGTACAGCGTCATGCCGTGGGCGGCGAACACCTCCCGCAGGGTCAGGAGGGAGAAGTAGCAGTAATGCTCCTGATAAATCTGGTCGAACTGCGTCTGCTCGAACATGTTCAGCCAGTGGGCGACCTCGACGGTGATCGTCCCGCCGGGCTTCAGGACCCGCTTCATCCCGCCGATGAAGTCGTTCAGGTCCGGCACGTGGGCGGCGCAGTTATTGGCGATCAGCAGGTCCGCGGAGATCCCCTCCGCGGCGAGTCTCTCCGCGACCTCCACGCCGAAGTATTCGACCCGGCTGGGCACGCCGATCTTCTCTGCCGCCGCGGCGCAGTTCGCCGCCGGTTCGATTCCGAGGCAGGGAACGCCCCGCTCGACGAAGTTCTTCAGCAGGTAGCCGTCGTTGCTGGCCAGTTCCAGCACGAAGCTGTCGGAACCGAGATTCAGCCGGTCGATCATGCGGTCGGCGTACTCCCGGGAGAACTGCAGCCAGGAATCGCTGAACGAACTGAAGTAGGCGTACTCCCCGCCGAAGATCTCCCGCCCGCTGACGAACTCCTCGACCTGCACGAGCAGGCATTTTTCGCAGACCCACGCCGACAGCGGATAGAACGGCTCCATCCGGTTCAATTCGTCCCGGGTGAGGAAGTTCTCGCACAGCGGCGACATGCCGAGGTCCACCACGAGTTGCCGCACCGGGGCGGCGCAGAACCGGCAGGGACGATCGACGGAGACCGACGCGTCGGCGGCGGGCGAAGACGCGGGGGCGGGCAGGGTCATCGTGGACATGAAGTCGCGGGGAGGGCGAAGCGGGCGGGACGGGGGCGACGGTCGCCCGCCGCGGGTTCGGTCAGAAAATTGTGGGCGCTCAGGGCGGCGGCGGCCCGGGCGACGGCGGGGAAGGGCAGGCCGGAGCGTTCCGCGACGTCCAGCAGCGAATGCCGGCCGTCGCTGAGGTTCAACACCCACTGCACGGCCCGCTGGGCCGCGGCGGAGGCGGGATCGGACCCGAACGCGGCGTACAGACCGCTGGGGCCGAGCCGCGGTTCTCCGTACGGCTTACGATTAACGTAGGTCCGATTGGCCTCCAGCACGTCGAAAATTGCGGCGCAGACCCCAACAGTCCCCCCCAATCCCGCCGCCGACAGCAGCGACAGGTCGTCCGCGGAGGTGTGATATTGCGGGTACTCCCCGTCCGGCGTGCGGGTCAGCCCGGCGATCGGCAGGTTGAACCCCGGCGAGCAATACTGCCGCTGGTCGTAGCCGAAGGGGGCGAAGTCCCGCAGTTCGGACGGCTCGTCCCGGTGGTTCAACACGACCGCCGCGGCCCGGTCGATGATTGCGTCCCCGCGGCGGGAGCGCCGCAGCGTGAACGGGCCGTCGTCCCCGCAGCAGGCCAACGTCAGCCCGGCGGCAATGCGGTCCGCCCCGTCCCCGAGCAGCCGGTCCCGGTTCGCGGCCAGCCAGGCGATCGCCCCGACCGTCGCCGGGACGAATAACAGGCGATACCCGAACCGCCGCCCGGGCCGGGCGGCGAGCGTCCGGGCCAACTCCGCGGCGACGGCCATCCCGCTGACGCCGTCGTGCGCCAGCGCCGGGTGGCAGACGTGCGTGGAAATCAGGACTTCCGCCGGTTCGTTCCCCGGCCATTTGGGGGCGTCGGCCGGGAGGAACCACTCGGCATAGGTGAGGGAGCCGGGGGCGACGGTCGCGTCGATTCGCACCGCATAGTCCCGCTCCCCGCGGGCGGCGAGGGCGTCGTATTGCTCCTGCGAGACGCAGAACCCCCACCGCGCCCCCGGTTCGCAGGTGCGGAACGGGACGTCGGCCGGGCGGTCCGGCGCCGTATCGAGATGCTCCTTCAGCTCCGACCACGGCACGCGGCGATCGACCGGGGCGGACCCGCTGAGGACGTGCAGATTGCAGCGCCGAAAATCGACAATCCGGCCGGCGGCGGGGTCGGCCGGGTCGGCGATCCAGGCGTCGCGGACATTCCACTCCGGCGGCGCCTCCCAATCGAGGATCGGCGTGCCGGTGGGCACTTCGTGCACCGTCCATTCGCCTCCTTCCCCCGATAATTCGTCTGCCAGCAGGGCGAGCGACCGCCGCACGCCCTCGCCCGTCTTCGCCCGATAGATGCCGAACAGTTCCTCCGCCAGGCGCAGCGCCCGCTGACCCGCGTCCGGGGCGGGGCGAAAGGTCGGCGGATTGGACGGGGGGGCGGCCAGCGGACCGGGGCTAATTGAATTTGCGATACACGACCCGCGAGGGCTGGCCGACGAGGTGGCGCTCGACCCCGTCCTCCAGCGCTCGGGCGTAGACGTCCAGCGCCCCCTCGAAGGCGGCGACGGTGTCCTCCACGTCGCGTTCGGAGTGCGAATAGCTGATGACCAACGACGGGCCGAACACGCCGCGTTTGGTCAATTCCTGAATTAACAGGCTCCGATAGGCTTGGTCCGACTGTCCGTCCGGTCCGCAGGCGCCGAACACGAGGTTGCAGCCGGGGCCAAATATCGGCACGAACTCGATGAGCCCCCGCTGCTTCGCGGCGGCCTCGATCCCGGCCCGCAGCAGGTCGCCGCGGTCGGCCATCGTTTCGCAGACCGGCTCGTCCTGATAGATCTTCGCCACGGCGAGGAACGCGGCCAGGGCGTGCGTTTCGGCGCCGTGGGTGGTGGAGAGCAGGAAGACCCGCTCCGTGTCGTGCCGCAGCCCGCCGAGTTCCATCAGCTCCCGCTTGCCGGCCAGCGCTGAAAGGGAAAAGCCGTTGGCCATCGCCTTGCCGAACGTGGACAGGTCCGGCTCGATTCCGTAGAGCGTCTGCCCGCCGCCGTTGTGATAGCGGAAGCCGGCGATCATCTCGTCGAGGATATAAACCGCTCCCCGCTCCCGACAGAGGGCCTGGGCTTTATGCAGGAAGCCGTCCCCGGGGGCGTCGTATTTGGCCGGTTCGAGAATTACCGCGGCGATCTCGCCGGGATGGGCGTCGAACAACGCCCGCAGGCTGGCCAGGTCGTTATAGCGGAAGGTGAGCGACTGGGCCTTGACGCTCTGCGGGATGCCGGCGTCGATCGGCGTGGTGCCGATGAACCAGTCGTCCACCGAGAAGAACGGATGATCGCCGCACAACGCGACGAGGTCCCGGCCGGTCGCCGCCCGGGCCAGCTTGATCGCGGCGGTGGTGGCGTCGGAGCCGTTCTTGCAGAACTTGACCATCTCCGCCCCCGGCACGATCTCAAGGAAGGCCTCGGCGGCCTCGACTTCGATCACGTGCGGCCGGGTGAAGTTCGTGCCCAGCGACAGGGCGTCCCGCACCGCGTCCAGCACCGGCGCATAGGCGTGGCCCAGGCCGACGGCCCGGCAGCCCATGCCGTATTCGATATAGCGGTTCCCGTCCAAGTCCCAAACGTGGCAGCCTTCGCCGCGGACGAAGAACGGCGGGGCGTTCTCCGGGAATTGATCGTCCCCCTTGGCGTAGGTGTGACACCCGCCGGGGATCAGGTCGTGGGCCCGCCGCTGCAGCGCCCGGGCCGCGGGCGAAACAGGGGAGATCTCGGTGCGAATCTGGGGCGGGGCGATCAAGGGGGCGGGCGGGCTGGCTGGCGGAACGGACTCGCGAGCGCGGCGGCGGAGACTTTACCGTACCTCCGGAGCCGCCCGGTTAGGGGGAGGCGTCCGTTGGGGCGGACGATTCCGCAAATCGCGGTCGGCCATTAGCGAACGGTCGGGTCGAATCGGCTGCGAAGAGGGGCGTTGGGGGTCAGAATTCCCGGGTCACGTCCCGCCGCATGCGCATGGCGGCTTCGTACTGGGCGATCTGCCCCTCGCCGATGCGGCGGGCGGCGGCGGGCTCGTCGCGGTACTCCTTGTACCAGTGCGCCGTCTGCCGCAGGGCCTCCCGCACGTCCCAGACCGGCTTCCAGCCGAGCACGCTCATCGCTTTATCGATCGCGAGATGCAGCAGGCCGGCTTCGCGGGGGTGATTCCCGCCGCTCTCGTCGGTCCACTCGCCGGCGCCCCATTCTTCGAACAGGATCTCGACCACCTCCCGCACCGACAGGGCGTGTCCCGGCAGCGGACCGACGTTGAACCCGCTCAGGAGCGGTTCGACCCGATCCGCCGGCGCCGTCAGCAGGCCGGCGGCGAGCGTCAGGTAGCCGTCCAGCGCCTGCAAGACGTGCTGCCACGGCCGATAGGCGCCGGGGCTGCGGAGCGGCACGGGGTCCCCGGCGTTCAATGCCGCGATCACGTCCACCACCAGCGCGTCGCGGGTCCAGTCGCCCCCGCCGATCACGTTGCCGGCCCGCGCGCTCGCCAGCCGCACGCGGTGCTCCGCCAGCTTGTGCGAGGGGAAGAACGAATGCCGGTAGGAGCGAATCGCCAGCTCCGCCGCCCCCTTGCTGCCGCCGTAGGGGTCGTGATCGCCCATCGCGTCGGTCTCGCGGTAGCCCCAGACCTGCTCCACGTTCTCGTAGCATTTATCGCTGGTCACGCAGACGACCGAGACCGGCTTTTCCCCCCGGGCTGACCGGACTCGAACGACGTCCAGCACCGCGGCGGTGCCCATCACGTTGACGTCGAACGTCTCGAACGGCTCCTCGTAGCCGGTCCGCACGACGGTCTGGGCGGCGAGGTGCAGGATGAGGTCCGGGTCGGCCTCGTCGATCGCCGCGGCCAAGCGTTTGCGGTCGCGGACGTCCGCCCGGTGATCGGCGACCAGCCGCTCCGCGGCGCCGGAGACGATCAGGTGGGCCGGGTCGGTCGGCGGATCGAGGGCGTAGCCGGTCACCTGCGCCCCCAGCCGTTCCAGCCACAGGCAGAGCCAACTCCCCTTGAACCCGGTGTGCCCGGTCACAAACACGGAACGCCCGGCGAACGCCCCGCCGAAGGGGGCGGGGACGTCGGCGAGCGGCGGGGCCGGGCGGTCGGGCATGGGACGGTGCGTCTTGGAGCGGAGAACGAACGGGACGAAGCGAAGCGGAGCGGAGGACGCCGGGCCCGGATCAGACGAGCCGGGCGCGGAAGCGGCGGGGTCAACGGGGGCCGGGCGACGCCGCGGCGACGCTCTTGGCGGCCGCAATCCGTTTCCAGGTGTCGTCGCCCAGTCCGCGGCCGGAGAGCGTGTGGTGCAGCACGCGGCGCCACTTGCCGACCTGCCCGACGTACAGGGCCAGGGTCGCCAGACAGCGGGCGCGGTCGGCGGCGGGCAGGTCCGCCCGCCGGATCGCCGAGAGGTAACCCCGCAGCAGCGTGAGCCGGGCCGTCGAGAACCGCCGGGCGACGCCCCCCGTCGCGAACGCCGCCTCCGCGGACCGGTTCCTCAGATTGCTGGCCGCCCCGGGGTGCACCCGTTGATCGAACAGGACCTCCTGCGGCTCGGCGAAGCGGCCCAGCAGGGCGACTTCGGCCATCAGCAGCTTTTCGGCGCCGAAGCAGGGCAGATACAGCCGCGTGCGCCGGAGGGCGTCGGTGCGGAACAGGCCGAAGGCGTCGGAGCACCAGGTCGTCCCGAGCGTGACCGCCCGGAAACGCTGCCACGGACGCTCCGCGGCGCGGTCGTACCGCAGGCCGGGCGGGTTCAGCAGACTGTGGCTGTCCGCCCCCGGCGGCAGGGCCGGGTCGACCTCCGGGGGCACGACCTCGCCGTCCGGCCCGATATGCCGGGTGAGCGGGTGGCACCACGCCACGCCGGCGTCCTCCTCCAGCCGTTCGACGCAGCGCTCCAGAAACGTCGGGGCGCAGCGGTCGTCGTAGGCGGCCCACTTAAAATAGCGGCCGCGGGCCCGTTCGCAGGCGTAATTGAAGTTCCCGACGGCGCCGTGGTTCTTCTCCCGACGCTCGTACCGAATCCGTCCGTCCCGCCGGGCGGCCTCGCGGCAGAGCTCTTCCGTCGCGTCGCCGGAGGCGTTGTCGGCGATGAACAGCTCGAAGTCCCCGTAGGTCTGGCCGAGCAGCGACTCGAGGCAGCCCATCAGATACCGCTCCGCGTTGTACACGGGCAGGCCGATGCTGACGGGCGGCGCGGCGGAGGACATGCGGCGGGGGCCGGGGGAGACGAGACGGACGGCGGGGCGACGCCGGCAGGGCTACACCAGTTCCGGCTGGGCCTTAAACGGAACGGTCGCCGGTGTCGGGTCGGCGGCCTGCCCGGACTGGGCGAGGTACTGGGCTTCGACCCACTCGTAGGTCTTCGACATGCCGGACCGCAGGGAGGTCATCGGCTCCCAGCCGAGGCGGTCCAGGATCATCGTGTTGTCGCTGTTCCGGCCGTTCACGCCGCGGGGCTTGTCCAGCAGGTGCTTCTTCGTGACTTCGACGTCTGCCAGATCGGCCACCAGATCGACGAGGCCGTCGATCGTGATTAATTCATCGGAACCGAGGTTGATCGGCTCTTCGATGTCCGAGTGCATGATCTTGTCGATTCCGGCGACGCAGTCGTCGATGTACATGAAGCTGCGGGTCTGCGTGCCGTCGCCCCAGACTTCGATTTCCGGCTCGCCGGTGTGCTTGGCGACGGCGATTTTGCGGGAGACTGCGGCGGGGGCCTTCTCGCGGCCGCCGTCCCAGGTGCCTTCGGGGCCGTAGACGTTGTGGAACCGGGCTACGCGGGTGGTCAGGCCGAAGTCCTCGCGGAAGTGCCGGCACATCCGCTCGCTGAACAGCTTCTCCCAGCCGTAGCCGTCCTCGGGCATCGCGGGGTAGGCGTCGGATTCTTTCAGGGGAATCACGTCGGCGTTCACCTGCTTGTCCGCGGCGTAGACGCAGGCGCTGCTGGCGAAGAAGAACCGATCCACGCCCGCCTCCCGGGAGGCCTCCAGCAGGTGGGTGTTGATCAACACCGACAGCATGCACAAGGCCTTGTTGTTCTCGATAAAACCCATCCCGCCCATATCCGCGGCGAGGTTATACACCTCCGAGGCGCCCTCGCAGGCCGCCCGGCAGGCGGACAGTTCCTTCAGGTCGGCGACGACGTTCTCCGCCTCCGGGAAGACCTGATACCAACGGTCCATCGGCTTCACGTCCACCGCCCGAACGTTTTCATACCCGCGGCGGAGCAGGTCGGCGACGAGGTGGCCGCCGATAAAACCGCCGGCGCCGGCGACGAGAATGGTGGAATTGTTCATCAGGACGAAGGTCGAGGGAGGCGGAAGGAACGAGGACGAAAGTAGGACGGACCGGGGGAAGGCGACGGGAGGAAGGTCGACGCCCGCCGCGGGCGTCCGGCCCGCGTCAGCGGCTCGGGGTTCGACGGCGCGATGTCTCAAAAGGAGGCCTTGGCGGCGGCGCGGCGGCCGGCGCGGCGTTGCCGCCGCGTCCGGGGCAGGTTCGACAACGCTAAGCCGAGCTTCCCGAGGTACTGCGAATTCGTCACCAGGTACCGCTTCCAGAGGCGTTGCGGTTCCGAAGCCAATCGATAGAACCATTCCAGCCCGCGATTCTGCATCCACCGTGGGGCGACGGGTTTGACGCCCGCGTGAAAGTCGAACGCGGCCCCCACGCACACCTGTACGGCGTGGAGGCGGTCCCGCAGCCGGGCGGCGAGGAAGTCCTGCTTTGGACAGCCCAGCCCGATCAGCACGATCCCGGCGCCGCTGGCCTCGATCGCCTCGACGGCCCGACGGTCGTCCTCGGCCTGCTCCGGGGCGCCCAGCGAGCGGAACGGCGGGGACATGGCCCCGGCGATTTTCAACGCGGGGAACATCTTCCGCAGGCGGGCGGCCAGCCGCGGCGTGACGTGCTCCGCCCCGCCGTAGAGGAAGACCGGCACGCCCCGCTCCGCGGCGAGGCGGCAGATCTCCAGCGTCAGCGTCGGGCCGTACACCCGCTCCTTCAGTCCGCAGGCGTGCAGCAGGTTCAGCGCCCACCGCACCGGCTGGCCGTCCGGCGTGATCATCTCGAACCGATTCACCGCGGCCCGGAGTTGCGGGTCGCCGCTGGCAGTGACGACCGCGTGCACGGCGAACGCCCCCACCACCGCCGACTCCCGCCGCGCCCCCGCCCGCACGACGCACTCGGCGGCCTCGGCGTAGGTCGTCGGCGAGATCCCCACGCCGAACACGTCCCGCTTCGCCGGCCACCGCGGCGGCGGGCAGGGGGCGGGGGGCGCGCTCGGAGCGGCGTCGACCGTCGCGCACTCGGAAACCGTATCGACGGTCTCGGCGGTCAGAATGTCGGAGGCCGTTTCGGTGTCGGAGGCGACGTCGGCGACGTCCGGGCGGCGATCGGTCGGGGGGAGCATGTTGCGGCGGGAGGACAGACGGGGCGTCAGGCGGGGGCCGTGACGCGGGACGCCGGGGGGAGGGAGGGGGAGGAGGGGCGGGCGCGGGCGACGGCGTGTTCGTAGATCGCCCGCAGCAGTTCGTAGTTCCGATCCGCCGTGAAGCCAGCCACGTAGGCGTCGCGGGCGGCGTCCCCCAGCCTGGCGCGGCGGGCGGGATCGGAGTGCAGGGCGTTCACGGCCGCGGCGAGCGCCGCGGCGTCGCCGGCGGGGAACAGCACGCCGGTTTCGTCGTCGGCCACTAATTCCGCCATCGCCCCCAACCGCGAGGCGATCACCGGCGTGCCGGCGGCGAACGCCTCGATCAGCGTGCGGCCGAACGTCTCGTACCAGACCGACGGCATCACCAGCGCCTCCGCCCCGGCGACGCGTTGCAAAACCTCCGCGAACGGACGCCGCCCCGCCGCCGTGATGCGGGGGTCGGCGGCGGCGGCGGCCCGCACCTCCTCGCCCAGCGGGCCGTCCCCCACGATCGTCAGCCGCACGTCGCCCCGCACCTGATTCCAGGCGTCCAGCAGCGTGTTGACGCCTTTTTCCTCGGACAGGCGACCCACGAACAGAATCCCGCCGGTCCGCACCGCCGGGCCGGGGCCGGGGTCGGGGGCGACGAAGTTCGGCTTCACCTCGATCCGCTCGGCCGGCAGCCCGGCTCGGACGAACAGGTCGCGGGAGAACTCCGTCAGGGCGATAAAGCGGTCGACGACGTGCGTCCAGGTGCCCAATGCGTGATGGGCGGCGTTCATCGCGGCGGTCGCGGCGGTCGCCGCCCGACTGCCGCGGTAGCAGGCGTGACGGATCGCCGGCGCCGCGAACGTGCGGCCGACGCAGTCCTCGCAGATCCGGCCGTCGCGGCGGAGCGCCCCCTGCGGGCAGATCAGGCGGAAATTGTGCAGCGTCTGGACGGTCGCCACGCCCCGCCGCGCCGCCGCGTGGTGCACCGCGGGGGACAGGATCGGGAAGGTATTGTGGCAGTGCATGACGTCCGGCCGCTCCCGCTTCAGCAGGGCGTCGATCTGGGCGACGGCCCGGCGGCTCCAGACGGTTTCGACCGCCTGCCGCAGCCGGCCGGTCGTCGCTAATTCGTCGTTGTGCCGCTCGTAACGGATCACCGTATGACCGCGCGACTCCAGCAGGGCGGCCTCGTCGAGGTAGACCTGATCCTCGCCCCCCGGCTGGGTGTAGCGTTCGTGAACGATCAGCACCTTCATGCCGCCGCCCCGATCGGTTCGACGAAGCGAGCCGGCGACGCGTGCTCCCGTTTGCGGAGCCCGGCCGCGGAGCCCACGACGAGGCCGTAGAGGAAGAAATACAGCACCGATTCCGGCTGCAACGGCCCCATGAACGATTCGTTCGTCAGCCCCCAGCCGAACACCCACAGGCCCAGCAGACCGGCCAGCGCCGCCACGCCCCGCAGCCGCGGCTCCCGCAGCAGGCGGAACGCCGCGAGGGCGGGGACCGCGGCGAACCCCGCCAGCCACAGCGTCATGCCGACCGCCCCGCAGGTCACCAACACCTGGAGCAGCAGGTTGTGGGCGGTGAAGTTTCCCTTTTTATACCAGACGTGCATCACCCCGGTCTTCGAGGTGACGAAGTAGCCGTGCCCCAGGGCGGGGGCCTCCTGATAGGACGCCCACATTTTCGTCCACATCTCCTCCCGGCCGGACAGCTTCTTGAGCTGCCCGCGCGTCTGCCCGCGGGACATAAAGTCGCCGACCGATTCGGCGACGCTGTCGACCGCGTCGAGGCTGGGGTCGACGGCGAGATACGACGTGCCCAGCGCCGCCGCGACGACCGCCGCGGTCAGCTGCCAGCGAAGCCCCAGCCGGACGAACACGACCGCCGCCACCGCCAGCAGGGTGAGGACCAGCGCCATCCGGTTCGAGGAGATCGCCAGGACCGCGGCGTGCAGCGGGACCGCGACCGGCCACAGCCGCTTCGTCCAAAGCCACCCCCACCCCAATCGGGCGGCGACCGTGAGGATCATCCCCAGCGAGGCCGTCGCCGCGGTGTTGGTGGCGTGAAACAGCGAGACCCCCTCCCGCTTCATCACCGCCAGGTCCGGGGCGACGACGCGGGCGGCCAGCAGCCCGGCGGAAATCAGCAGCAGGACGACGGCGAAGGTCCGCAGGACGCGGGAGAAGTTCGCCTGCGGCGCATACAGCGCGACGGCGACCGCCGTCAGATACAGCGAGCCCAGCGTGCCCGCCTGGAACAGCGACATCCGCCGCAGCGGCGACCACGTCGTCGAGGCGACCGCGTAGGCCACGAACAGCGCCCCCGGCAGCAACCACGGCCACGTCGCCTTGAGACGAGCCTTCGGGGCGGTGACGATCAGCCACCCCGCGCACAGGCCCGCCCCGGCCCGGATCGCCAGTTTCACCAGCGCCACCCAATCGACCGACCGATTCGGATCAATTCCTTTACCGAGGGTAAAGGTAAAGAACGCCGCCAGCGCCGCCCAGAACAGCAGCACGGTCATCGGCCGCGGTATGGGCCAACGCTGCGCGAACGGGTGCGCCGACGCCGCGAGCGGCGGGGCGGATCGCAGCGGGACGACGGCGTTGGGGGTCGTTACGCTCGGCAATCGAGGTCGTTGCGCTCGGCGAAAGACGGGGAACGGGGCGAGAGCGGGATCCGTCCCCCGGACGGGCCGTCCGGCGTGCGACGAGCGGAGGCGCCGCCCGACGCATCCACTCTACCGTCACGTTCTGGGGGTTTGACGCGGGTCGGGTAAATTTTGGCGCCTGGGGAAGCGGGGGATGTGCGGGAGCCCCTTGGCGAAACTAGGATTGAAGACCCCTCTCGGGACCGATCGGCCCGCCCCGCGGGCGGGACGCCGGGTCCCCCTGCCGCGTTCCGTCACCCCCCTCCTCCTGATCCCCGCACCCCGGGGCCGTTCCGCACGTGCAGATTCCCCCGCCCGACGCTGGTACGTTCGATCCGACGGCTCCGTTGCGGCTGGCCGGTACGGCGGTGCGGCGGGCCTGGCCGCGGATGCTGGCGTTCTTTGTGGCGGTGATGGGCCTGGCGTTCGTGGGCCTGATGTTCGCCCCGCGGGAGTACGGGTCCCAGGCGAAGCTGTTCGTGCGCGTGGGTCGGGAGAGCATCGGCCTGGACCCGACGGCCACCACCGGGCAGACGTTCTCCCTGCAGGAGTCCCGCAAGACGGAAATGAATTCCGTCCTGAACGTCATCACCACCCGGGAGGTGTACGAACGCGTCGCCGAACGCGTCGGCCCGGACGTGATTTTGGAACAGGGCGGCTGGTCGCCGGCGGATCCGATCTTCGGGCTGCTCGCCGCGGCGACCGGCGGAGACGGCGACGAGGACCCCGAACGGGAGGCCCTCACGGAGCGGGAAAGGGCCGTCAAGGCGCTCTCCCAATCCTTCGACGTCTATAGCGCGGAGGATTCCTCGGTGATCGACGTCACCTGCCGGGCGGACTCCCCGGAGCTGGCCCGCACGCTGCTGACCGAGTTCCTCGGCGCCTTCCAGGGCGTGTATCTGGAGATGTTCCGCTCCGGCTCCTTTGAATTCTTCGAAGAGCAGGTCGCCCTGCTGGGCGAGCGGCACGACACGGCCGGCGCCGCGCTGCGGGACGCCAAGGACGCGATCCAGGCGACCAGCGTCGAGGGCCGGCGGACGGCGTTGCAGCATCAATTAGAGGCGATCGACGACCGTTTGCTGCTGGCCCTCGCCGAACGCGACGCCAAAACGGCGGAGCGCGACGCCCTGCGGACCGCGATCGCCGAGCTGTTGGAGGGCACCGCCGTCGGCGGCTCCGGCATGGGCGTGGCGAGCGGCTCCCCGGACGACGCCGCCGATTCGCTCCGCAAGCAGGTGGACGGCCTCCGCCTGCGGGAGCAGGAACTGCTGTCCCGCTATACGGAGCGGCACCCGGAGGTCCTCGCCGCCCGCGAGCGCCTTGCCGCCGCGGAGGCGCTGCTGGCCGGCGCCCGCGGGCCGGGCGACGCCGCCGCCGCCTCGACCAACCCCACATTGCAGGGCCTGCACCTGCGGGCGCTGGAGGAACAGGCCGCCGGCGAGGCCCTCGACCGTCGCATCGAAACGACTCAGGCCCAGAAGCGGGATTTGCTCGCCGATCTGCGGGCCCTGAACGCCCGCGAGGCGGAGATCGACCGGCTCCAGCGCGAGTCGGACCTCCTCGCCGCCAAGTACGGGGAGTACTCGGAGCGGCTGGAACAGGCCCGGATGAACCGCGAGCTGGCCGACGGCCGCATCACGAACGTGAAGGTCGCCCAGCCGCCCACGCTGGTGTTCAAACCGGTGAGCCCGAACAAGCCGGTGGTGGCGATTCTCGCCTTCCTGCTGGCCAGCGGCGGCGCCGTCGCCCTGGGGCTGCTCTCCGTGCTGCCCTCCTTCGCCGGCGCCGCGGCCGGGCGACCAACTCCGGAGCCGGCCGCGGACGCCGATCCGGTGACGTTCGAACCCGAACCCGCTGAACCCGCCGCCCCAGCCGAACCGGCGGAGCCGCGCCGTCCGATCGGGCGCCCCGCGTTCGCGGGCGACGGGCACGTCGACCTTCCCCGCTGAGTCCCGAGTGTTCATCGCGTCCTCCGCCCCGCAGTGGTCCGACCCCGCCTCGCCGTCCTCGGAGACGGCGCGTCCGGCCCCCTCACGGCCCGTTCCCCCGCCGCCGGCGGAGGCCGCCGCGGCGTCGGTCCCGCAGTCCTTCGCGGCGCCGATCGCGGTGGCCGTCGGCACGGTCGCCGTCGAATCCCTTTCAAGGGAGGCGTTCCGGGCGCTGGTGGAGGTGGAACGCATGCGGTCGGATCGCAGCGGGCGGTCGCTGTCGGTCGTGACGCTGCGGGCTCCGGCGGGGGACGCCCGCGCCGCGATGGCGACCGCCTGGGCCTCCCGCGTGCGCACCACCGATCGCGTCGTCTGGCTGAACCGGGACCGGTTGGCCCTGATCCTGTGGGACACCGACGCCGACGCTGCCCGTCGGTTCCTCCGCTCCGCCGGACACGCGGCGGACGTCCCGGGGAACCGCGGCGGCACGGTTCTCTATTCGCACCCGCTGCCCGTCCCGGCGCTGGAACCGGGGGCCGATCCGGCCGACGGCGGTCACGACTCCGTGCTGCCGGTGGAGGCCCTGCTGGTGCGGCCGATGCCGTTCTGGAAGCGGTCGCTCGACGTGGTCGGCGCTCTGGTCGGGCTGACGGTCCTCTCGCCGGCGCTGCTGGCGGTGTACGCCGCCGTGCGGCTCACCTCCCCCGGGCCGGCCCTGTTCGTGCAGCGTCGGGCCGGCCTGGGGGGGCGGGTGTTCCATCTTTATAAGTTCCGCTCCATGACCGTGGACGCGGAGGCCCGCCAAGCGGCGATGCTCACGCAGAACGAGCAGGACGGCCCCGCGTTCAAGATGGAACAAGACCCGCGGATCACGGCCGTCGGGCGCCTGATCCGCAAAACGAGCGTCGACGAACTGCCCCAGTTGTGGAACGTATTGAAGGGCGAAATGTCGCTGGTCGGCCCGCGTCCGCTGCCGATCGCCGAGGCCGACGCCTGCCGTCCCTGGCAGCGACGCCGCCTGACCGTCACCCCCGGCCTGACCTGCGGCTGGCAGGTGCAGGACCGCCGGATGGCGGTCCCGTTCGAAGAATGGGTCCGCATGGACCTCCGTTACGCCCGCCGCCGCACCGTCCGCGGAGACCTGTCGCTGATCGCCCGCACCGTCGCCGCCGTCGCCCGCGAAGTCCGCCCCAATAAACCCCGGTGATTGGGCGGGGCGGCCGGATTCGGTGAGCCCGAAGCGCAAGCGAGGCAGGGAGACTCCGATCCTCGCTTGCGCTTCGGGCTCACCAAGAGCGCCCCGCTGTTCAATTCGCCTTATTCGAACTGCCGGAACAGCGCCGCGTTGGCGAGGGCGCTGAGGAAGGATTCGAACACCAGCCGCTCCACGAAGGCGCCGCAGGCCTCGCACTTGGTGTATCGCAGGACGAGGTAGTCCCCCGGCCGCACCAGCACGCGTTCGCCGGGATCGCGGAGGGCGGCTTCGAGATCGACCTCCACCCGCAGTTCCCGCCCCAGTTCGTCCTTCCGCAGGATAATCAGCCGGCTGGCGCCCACGGTCACGTCCTGATTGAGCGACGACGGCCCGCCGACGGTCAGCGGGGACTTGTCCGTGGAGCCGCCCCGCTGCCGCACGATCGCCAACGCTTCCAGCACGTCGATGTCGTAGTTCTGCGGGAGTTGATATTGCCCGCCGCCCAGCAGGCCGCCGGTATAAAATACGTCCGGCTCGCGGTGTTCGACGAAGACGATGTCGCCGTCGTAGAGGGTGACGTCCTCCTCGGTGAAGGGCACCGGGCAGCCGGGGGTCAGCCGGACGGGAATCCGCAGCACGTGCGGGCCGCCCATCGTCGACCGGCCGAGCAGCGGGAAGGGCGGGAAGCCGTTCTCCGCACAGGGCATCGTCGCCGCGGCGATGCCGAAGCCGTCCGCCGGGCAACGCTCCGCCGGCACCCGTAACCGTCCGTCGGGGGCGAACGTCGGCTCGCCGGGGGCCGCGTCGATGAACTGCGACCCGGCGAATTCCGGTGAGTACGCCACCTCCTCGGAGATCGGCCAGGGCGCCGGAGCGGGGATGGCGGGCGGCGCCGTCGAAACGGGGGTCGCCCGCAGAGGCGTCGGGGCGGGGAAGGTCTGCGCCTCGGGCAGCGCCGGCAGCGACGGCCCGGCCGAGGGAACCGGCGCCGGGGCGGGCGGCGGGCCGGCCATGCGGTCGTTCAGCGAGAACCCCGCCGGGAGGGCGAACTGCGGGGCGCCGTAGGACGCCGCCGTCGGACCGTCCGGCGACTGCCCGCGCCAGACCGTCATCGGGGCGGCCGGCCGGAAGTTTGCGGGCGGGGTCGGCTGGAACGCCTCGGCCTCCTCGTCGAGGTCCTCTTCATAGGTTCTCTCGCCCTCGGAACCGTTCTCTGAGTCGGCGTCTTCGGCGGGGGCGGCCGGGGCGACGGGCGCCTCCGGCCCGGGGTGCTGTTCCGGCGGAATCGTCTGCACGCGGGGACGGCGGAGGACATAAATCACGTTCTGTGCGTCCAGCCCCGGCAGGCCGCCGGTGGCGGCCAGGGCGTGCAGTACGTCGTTCTGATAGACCGGCAGGTCGACGATCCGCCCGGTGCCCCGCTTGTCGAGTTCGAAGTTGACCGTGCCGGCGGACCCCAGGTTGCCCTGCCGGTTCCCTGATTCCTGCCGAATCACCAGCACGGAGTGCGTCCGCGGCCGTTGCAGGCTGACGAGGACCCGCTCCTGGCCGGTCTTCAACAGGGCGCGACGCTCCGTGAACTCCTCGCGCAGGGTCGCTTCGACCTGCGGCAGGGTGAGCCCCCGGACAGACACGGCCCCGGCGAAGGGCAGGGCGAGCGTGCCGTCCTCCCGCACCTCAATCGGATAGCCCACCGACGGCCGGTCCAGGGCGAGGGTCGCGGAGGAAATCGGCGGGGCCTGGTCCGGCCCGCCGAGTACGCCCTCGATGTAGACGCTCAGTACGTCGCCGGCGTCGACGCGGTGCTGCGGGGGCGGGGTCCGCCGCAGCAGGGTGAGGTCGATCGTCTCCAGCCCGCTGCGGACCGGCTGACGGAAGTCCGGCGAGAGATCCCCCGCGGGCACGCCCTCCAGCGAACGAAACGCCGCGCACCCGGACGTCGCCGCCAACAGAACCAGCAGAGCCGCCGCGGCCAGCCGGCGCGGTCCCCGCGCGCCCAAAGCGAACGCTCCGCGGACGGCGGACACGCGGGAGCGATCGCGGCGTCGGAACATGACGGGGGAGCCGGGGCAGTGGAGGCGTGCGGCGGCCGCCGGCGCAACCGGCAGGACCCGCCCCGTCGGTATCGGTCCGGTTCGGCTCAAGACTTGGTCCGAATTTCCCGGGCGCCCCGCCGTCCCGTCCGGAAGCGCCCCGTGAACAGAGGCGGCGACGCTTGACGCCCGACGCATCGAACCCGTCGAATCGGTCCCCGCACGCCCCGCCGCCCGATCCCGCCCGGCGGGAGCCGTCGAACCCCGGACACACGCATGACTTTTCACCTCCGAGCCTTCCCGGCGCTGGCCCTCGCCGCGGTCGCTCTGTTCGGCGGCCGGGCGACGGCGGCGGAGCGGCCGAACTTCGTCTGGATCGTGTCGGAGGACAATTCGGTCCACTACCTCCGCCATTTCTTTGAGGGCGGCGCCGAGGCCCCCGCGATCGAGGCTCTCGCCGCTGATGGGCTGACGTTCAACCACGCCTTCTCCAACGCTCCGGTCTGTTCCGTGGCCCGCACCACGCTGGCCACAATGTGTTACGGCCCGCGGATCGGCACGCAGTTCCACCGGAGGGATTTCCAGCCGCCGCTGCCGAACGGCCAGCCGACGGTCTACGGCGCCCTCCGGCGGGCCGGGTATTACGTAACGAACAACAGCAAAACGGACTTCAACTTCGTCGTGCCCGAAGACACGTGGGACGAGTCCTCGAAAAAGGCGAGCTGGAAGAAGCGGCCGGACGCGGAGCAACCGTTCTTTCATATGCAGTCCCACGCCCAGACGCACGAAAGCTCGCTGCACTTCAAAAAGGATTCTCTGAAGAACCGCCCGTCCGACCGCGACTTGGCAACGGTCACGCCGCCGCCGTATCTGCCGGACACGCCGCTGGTCCGCGGCACGCAGGCCCGCTACCTCGACAACCATCTGGCGATCGACGAGATTGTCGCCAGGACGGTCGCCGACCTGGAGGCGGCCGGCGTGTTGGAGGACACCTTCGTCTTTTATTTCGGCGACCACGGCGGCGTGCTGCCGCGGGGCAAAGGGTACGTTTACGACTCCGGCCTGCACGTGCCGTTGGTCGTTCGTCTTCCCAAGAACTTCGCTCACCTGGCGCAGGGTTTTGAGCGGGGCACGCGGGTGGACGGATTCGTCAGCTTCGTCGATTTCGGCCCCACCGTGCTGCGGCTGGCGGGCGTCGAACCGGAGGGCACGATCGACGGAGCCGCCTTCCTCGGCCCGGGCGTGACGCCGGAGGCGGTCGCGGCCCGGCAAACCAGCTTCGGCTACGCCGACCGCATGGACGAGAAATACGACTTCGTCCGCACGCTGCGGCGGGGCCGGTATCGATACGTCCGGGCCTTTCAGCCCTGGCTGCCGGACGGATTGCAGAATAATTACCGCTACAACATGCTCGCCTATCAGCAGTGGCGCGAGCTGAGCCGTCGCGGCGAGCTGAACGCGACGCAGGCGGCGTTCTTCGAGCCGAAGCCGATCGAGGCTCTCTATGACTGCGAGGCGGACCCGCACGAGGTCAGGAACCTCGCCGCCGATCCGGCCCACGCGGAGACGTTGCACGAACTGCGGTCGGCGCTGCGGGAGACGATGCTCGGGCTGCCGGACCTCAGCTTCTATCCCGAAAGCGTGCTCGCGGAGCGGGCCGCGGCGGACCCGGCGGCGTTCGGACAGGCTCACCGGCAGGAGATCGCCCGGCTGTCGGCCGTCGCGGATCTGGCCCTGCGGCCGTTCGACGAGGCGGAGCCGGGGCTGCGAGCCGCATTGAGCGATGCGAACCCCATGGTGCGGTACTGGGCGGCGATGGTCTGCACCGCCTTCGGGGAGCGGGCCGCGTCGCTGGCGCCGCTCGTCCGGCCGCTGTTGGAGGACGATTCCCCCGTCGTGCGGCTGCGGGCGACGGAGTTCCTCGGCCGCATCGGCGCCGTCGAGCCGCAACCGCTGCTGGCGACGCTGCTCAACGAGACGGACTCCCCGATCTTCGCCGCGGAGGTGCTGAACACAATCGTCTGGTTCGCGGACCACGTCGTAGGGACGGCGCCGGTCGACCCGTCCGTCCTCAAGCCGCAGGTCCGCGGGGACAGCGTCGCCCGGCGGCTGGAGTATCTCAACGCCCCCGGTGCCGCGGCGGCGGAATAACAGGCCGCCGGCCTTCACTCACCTCTTGATCGATAACTTGCGCTC
The DNA here is from genome assembly GCF_007743815.1 of Alienimonas californiensis. Classification (GTDB taxonomy): domain Bacteria; phylum Planctomycetota; class Planctomycetia; order Planctomycetales; family Planctomycetaceae; genus Alienimonas; species Alienimonas californiensis. The sequence continues at coordinate 232,650 of NZ_CP036265.1, read as the reverse complement.
ATGCCCGGTTCCCGGATCGTTCTGCTCCTGTTCGCCCTCGGCACGCCGGCGGTCGCGGCGGAGCGGCCGAACGTCGTGTTCGTGCTCACGGACGATCAGCGGGCGGAGGCGCTGGGTTGTATGGGCCATCCGCACGTGAAAACGCCGCGGATCGACCAACTCGCCGCGGAGGGGGCGCTGTTCAAGAATCATTTCTGCACCACGTCGCTCTGCTCGCCTAGCCGGGCGTCGATCCTCGGCGGGCTCTACGCCCACGCCCACGGGGTGACCAACAACTTCACCGATTATCCGGCCGACCTGCCGACCTTTCCGCGGGCGCTGCAAGGCGCCGGCTACGCCACCGCCTACGTCGGTAAATGGCACATGGGCGAGGACGACGACAGCAAACGCCCGGGGTTCGATCACTTCGTCACCCACCGCGGGCAGGGGCAATATTTCGATACGGAGTTCCGGGCGAACGACGGCCCCCGCGAAGTCGTGCCGGGCTATTACACGACGGTCGTCACCGACATGGCGATCGACTGGCTGGAAGGGCTGCGGGAAGACGAACAGACCGCCGATCAGCCCTTCCTGCTGATGGTCGGCCATAAGGCCCCGCACAGCTTTTATTTCCCCGAGCAGAAGTACGCCGCGGCGTTCGACGAGGTGCGGATTCCCTATCCGCGGACGGCGTTCGATCTGGCGGACAAGCCGGACTGGATCACCCAGCGGCTCAACACCTGGCACGGCATCTACGGCCCGCTCTTCGACTGGCGGAAGGAGTTCCCCGACGCCTCCGCCGCGGCGATGCTCGATTTCGAGCGGATGGTGCGGGCCTACTGGGGCACGATCCTGTCGGTGGACGACTCCGTCGGCCGCCTCTACGACCACCTTGCCCGCACGGGGGAGCTGGACAATACGCTGTTCATCTTCACCAGCGACAACGGCCTGCTGGAGGGCGAGCACGGGATGGTCGATAAACGCACCGCCCACGAGCCCTCCATCCGCATTCCGCTGGTGGTGCGGTACCCGGAACTGGTCTCGCCGAAGTATCCGAAGACGATCGACGCCCAGACGCTGACGCTCGACTTCGCCCCCTCCATCCTGGAGATCTGCGGGGCCGAGCCGCTGCCGAACGTGCAGGGCCGGTCGTGGAAAACGCTGCTCGCCGAGGGCGACCCGGACTGGCGCACGAGTTGGTACTACGAATACAATTACGAGGAGCAGTTCCCCTACACGCCGAACGTGCGGGCGCTGCGGACCGATCGCTGGAAATATACTCGCTACCCGCACGGCGACGGCTCGCCGGACCGGCACATGGCGGAGTTATACGATCTGGAGCGCGACCCGGGGGAGACGACGAACCTGATCGCCCGGCCGGACCTCCAACCGATGGTGGCGGAGTTGCGGGCGGAACTGGACCGCCGCATCGCCGAAGTTCGTCCCGACGGGGAGGACGAGATGCCGCTCGATCAGGGCATCAAGGGCGAACTGCCGGAGGCGTCGATTCGCTAGGTCGTCGCGGGCCGAGCGGCGTCATTTCCCCTCGGCCTGGGCCCGCTCTTCGTCGGTCATCCGGTTGGCGGCCGCCAGTACGGCCCCGGAGGCCCCGGCACGGACGGCCTTGCGCATCCGCGACATCTTGGCCGAGGTGGCGCCCAACGCCTCGCCCAAGTCTAGGAACGCCGCCCCGGACGACGCGTCGATCCCCATCCGCTCCCCCTGGGCGAACACCTCCGGCCCGGCACCGAGGAAGGTGAACTGCCAATTGTATTTGTGCGTCTGTTCCTCGACCATCAGTTTGATACGGTCGCCGCTGTACTCGCGGCTGGAGTTCTCGCCGCCGTCGGTGACCACGCAGAACAGCACCGCTCCGGGGCGCTCCGCTTCCGGCGTCTCCGCCAGCTCCCGGCCGACGTTGTCGATCGTGCGGCCGACGGCGTCCAGCAGGGCCGTCATCCCCCGCGGTTCCAGCGTGAAGCGGTCCGGCGCCTCCCGCAGATCGATGCGGTCGTGCACCACGTCGTAGTGGTCGTCGAAGATCGCCAGGGTGAAGCGGGCGTCGCCCTCCTCCGCCTTCTGGTCGGCGACGAAGGTCGCCAGGCCGCCCTCCGCCTCGGTCTTCATGGAGCTCATCGAGCCGCTGCGGTCCAGCACGACGACGATCTCGGTCAGGTTGGCGTTCATCGGCGTGGCCTTGAGGGGGAGAGGCTTGTGAGCGGGTTCGAACGAACCGGGGAGGGCTCAGGATACCGCCGCCCGCCCGCCGCGGGGCCGGACTGTTCGATTCCCGGCCGCCCCCCGGAGACTGTCGGACAGCCGGGGCGTCGGCGGCGTTTAAGGGTAGGATGCGGGCGCCGCGTCCCCTTCGCCCGCCGCTCATGCTGTTCGTCCTCGACAACTACGACTCGTTCACCTTCAACCTCGTGCAGCGCTTCGGGGAGATCGACCCGACGCTGGAGGTCGTTGTCGAGCGGAACGACGCCGTCTCGCTGGAGGACGTGGCCCGCCTGCGGCCGGAGCGTATCGTCGTCTCCCCCGGCCCCTGCACGCCGGCCGAGGCGGGACTGAGCAAGGCGATTATCGAACGCTTCGGACCGACCGCGCCGATCCTGGGCGTCTGCCTGGGGCACCAGAGCCTCGCGGAGGTCTACGGCGGCACGGTCGGCCGGGCGAAGCGGTTGATGCACGGCAAGGTCAGCGAGGTTTGTCACACCGGCGCCGGCGTGTTCGCCGGCCTGCCGAACCCGTTCTCCGCGACCCGCTACCACAGCCTCGACGTGCCGGAGGACTCCCTGCCGGATTGCCTCGAAGTGACCGCCTGGGTCGACAGCGAGGAGTTCGGCCGCGAAATCATGGGTTTGCAGCACAAACAGTTCCCCGTCCACGGCGTGCAATTCCACCCTGAGAGTTTTCTGACCGAGGCGGGCGTGGAGTTATTGGAAAACTTCTTGAAGCTGCCCGCTGCAACGTGGGACGCCGTTTCTGCGTGAGCCCGAAGCGCAAGCGAGGTGGGTGACTCCCGACGGCCGGGCGTACCCCCTCGCTGACGTCGCAACTCACTCCCCTCGCTTGCGCTTCGGGCTCACGGCGGGGTCACTCCTGCTCCGCGACCCAGGCTTTCACCCGCTCCTCCAATACGTCCAGCGGGACGGCGCCGGCGCCGAGGACGAAGTCGTGGAACGCTTTCACGTCGAAGTCCTCGCCCAACTCTTCTTCCGCGTACGTCCGCAGTTCATTGATCTTCAACTCGCCGGTTTTATAGGCGAGGGCCTGGCCCGGCCAGGCGATGTAGCGGTCGACCTCGTTGACCACGTCCAGCCGCGTTTTGGGGGCGTTGGCGAGGAAGAAGTCGATCGCCTCGTCACGGGTCCATTGTTGGTCGTGCATGCCGGTGTCGACCACCAGCCGCACGGCCCGCCACATCTCGTAGGTGAGTTGGCCGAAGCGGGCGTAGGGGTCGTCGTAGACGCCCAGTTCTTCGCCCATCTGCTCCGCGTACAGGGCCCAGCCCTCGATGAACGCCGTGTAGCCGCCGTATTTGCGGAAGGCGGGCAGGTCGGCCAGTTCGATGCTGCGGGCGATCTGCAGGTGATGGCCGGGGACCGCTTCGTGCAGGCTCAGCGCGGCCATCTCCCACTTCGGGCGGCTCTCCGGTTTGTAGAGGTTCACGAAGAAGGTGCCCGGCCGGGTGAAGTCGGCGCTGGGCTCTCGGTAGTAGGCGGTCGTCGTGTCCGGGGCGATATGGGCGGGAATCGCCTGCACGTCGTAGGGCGTCCGCGGCAGCGTGCCGAACAGCTTCGGCAGTTCCGGGTCGACGGTCCGAATGAGCTGGCGGTAGCCGTCCAATAATTCCTGGGCGGAGCCGTAGAAGAACTGCGGGTCGGTCCGCAGGTGGGTGAAGAACGCCTGCAAATCGCCCTCGAAGCCGACCTCTTCTTTGATGGCCTCCATCTCCGCCCGGATGCGGGCGACCTCGGCGAGGCCGACGGCGTGGATCGCCTCCGGGGTCGCGTCGGTGGTCGTGAACTTGCCGCAGAAGTGCTCGTAGCACCGCGGCCCGGCCCAGAAGCGGACGGAGCCGTCTTCTTCACGCACCTCCGGCCATTGCCAGCAGCCCACGTGCTCGTAGCAGGCCGGCAGATAGACCGCCTCGAAGAAGTCCAGCATCCGCTGGTAGGCCGGCACGACGGTTTGCGCGATGCCGATCTTCGCCGCCGCCCGCAGCTTTTCGGCGTCCTCCGCCGGCACGCCGGGTATGTCCCGGAACGGCTTATAGAACAGGCTGTCGGCGGGGTCCTCCACGATTTGCGCCCGGATCTGCCGGGGCAGGCGGCTCATCACGACCTGCGGGTGCAGCCGGCCGGTCTCGACGCCCTCCCCCAGCAGCGCCAACGTGGCGTCCATCTTCTCGCCGAAGGCGTCGATCCGCGTCAGCCAGTCGTCGTAATCCTTCACGGTTTTGAACGAAATCGTGTCCGCGAGGCTGCCCGCGTCCTGAATCCCCTCCCGGGCTGAGACCGGCAACAGGTGCCAGCCGGTGTTCCACTCCGCGATCTGAACCGCCAGTTCGCGGCGGAACAGCGTGAGGTTGAGGGCGTCGTTTTCGTCCAGCGTGGACGCGTCGATCGCCGCGGCCCGTTCGGCGAAGGCGAGGCGGTCGGCGTGCCGGCGGGCGAACGCCGTGGGCGAGTCGTCGTTCCAGCGGTCGTTCCCCCCCGGCATGCCGAGGTAGGTGGACAGCTCCGGGAAGTTCTCCAGCGTCCACGCCCAATGGTCCTTCAACAGGGCGTCCAGCCGGGCGGCGGCGTCCGCGGGGGCTGCCTCCGCCGGCTTCAAACCCTCCAGCGACCCCGCCCCGAAGTCCTCCGGCGGGGCGACGGGCGACGGCGGGTCGCTGCCTTGCGGGAGTTCGCCGGTTTGCGGAGAAACGGCCAACAGGAGGACCAGCAGCGGCGTAGCAGTCAGCGACATCCGTGACGTTCCTGGTTCGTGACGGGCTCGGAGCGAGCGGACCGGCCGGCGTGATTCGCCGGAGCGGGTGCGGGGCGGGCGACCGTCATGCTACCGTCCCGCCCCCGCCTCGTCCCAACCTTCCCTCGCTCCGCCGACCCGCCCCGCCGCCCGTGACGTTGTTGGTTGAAGAGGTGACGAAGTCCTATCCGGACCCCGCCGGCGGACCGCCGACGCGGATCCTGGACGTGCCCCGCTACCAGTTGGCGAAGGCCGAACAGGCCGTGCTGCTGGGGGCCAGCGGGGGCGGGAAGACCACGCTGCTGAACGTGATCGCCGGCCTGACCACGCCGGACTCCGGCCGCGTGGAGATCGGCGGGGTGAACCTCACGGCGCTGCCGGAGGCCTCCCGCGACCGTTTTCGGGCCCAGCGGATCGGCTACGTCTTCCAGACGTTTCACCTGCTGTCGGCCTTCACGGCGCTGGAGAACGTGCTGCTGGGGATGAGCTTCACCGGCCGCACGGCCGACCGCCACGCCGCCGCGGCGCTGCTGGAGCGGGTCGGCCTCTCCCACCGGTCCGGTAACCGGCCGTCGCAGCTGTCCGTCGGCGAACGCCAGCGGGTCGCCGTGGCCCGGGCGCTGGCCAGCGAGCCGATGCTGATGCTCGCCGACGAACCCACCGCCAACGTGGACGTCGCCCACCGCGACGCCGTGCTGGACCTGATCCGCGAGACCTGCTCCGAACGCGGCGTGGCCCTGCTGCTGGTCACCCACGACCGCGAAGCCGCCGCCCGCTTCGACCGCGTGGAGGAACTGGGCACGATCAATCGGGTTGTTTCCGGGGCTGTGGGGGTAGGGCGGAAGGCGGAAGGCGGCGCCCCCGCCGCTGTGTAAACCTCCGCAATAAAGTCGTCCTTCCGCCTTCGTTCTTCCCCCTCTGCCTGCGCCATGTCCCCTTTCGCCATCGCCTTCAAGAGCGTGAAAAACCGTGCATTGGTCACGGGGCTGACGGCGTTGTCCGTCGCGCTGGGCACGATGCTGGTCGTCGCGGTCCTGAGCACCTCCGCGGTGGTCGACCGGGCCCTCTCCAAGCCGGCGACGCCCTTCGATCTGATCCTTGGACCGAAGGGCAGCGACCTGCAACTCGTGCTCACCACGCTGTACCGCATGCCGGCGGCGATGGAGCCGTTGCCGTATCCCTATTATCAACAGATTCAGGCCGACGACCGCTTCGCCGAGGCGGTGCCGATCGCCTTCGGCGACACGACGCAGGAGGGCGGCTTCCCGATCGTCGCCACGATCAACCGGTTCTTCCTGGCCGGGGTGAACCGTGACGAGCCCTTCCGCATGTCCGAGACCGACGGCAGCCGCGGGTTCAGCGGCGAAAGCGGGTTCGAGGCGGTCGTCGGCTCCGAGGTCGCCCGAGCCAACAATTGGGGCGTCGGCGACAGCTTCAAGCTCGTCCACGGCGGGGCGGACGATCCCAACGCCCACGTGCACGACGAACTCTTCGAGATCGTCGGCGTCCTGCTGCCCACCGGCACGGCGAACGATCAAACGGCCTTCGTGCAGCTCAACGGGTTCTACGCCGTCAGCGGGCACGACAAACCGCTCAGCGAGGGCGTGAACCGCTGGCGGGCCTTGCAGGGCCTGCCGGAACTGGAGGGCGAAGCGCTCAAACAGGCCGAACGCGAGGCGAACGTCCCCGGGGTCGGCGGCACGCCGGACTTGCAAAAGGAGGTCTCCGCGATCTTCGTCAACGTGAAGGGCGACCGGGAGGCGAACATGATGGTGCCGATGGTCGCCGCGGACATTAACGAGGGCTTTAAAGCCGCCGCCGTGAACCCCGCCGGCCCCGTCGCCCGCCTGCGAGAGACGTTCCTCGCCCCCGCCCAGACTGTGCTGGTGGCCCTCAGCGCGTTGGTGGTGGTGGTCGCCGGGGTGGGGATCTTCGTGAGCCTCTATACGACCCTCTCCGAACGGCTGACGGAGGTCGCCGTGCTGCGGGCCCTCGGGGCGCAGCGGTCCACGGTGTTCGCCGTAATCCTGTTGGAGGCGGCGGTCGTCACGCTGCTGGGCGGCCTGCTGGGCTTCTTCCTGGGCCACGCTCTGACGTTCGCCGTGCTGCCCTTCCTGCCTCCCGGGCTGGTGATCGACCCCTGGGCGGTGCGGTGGGAGGAACTCTGGCTCCTGCCCGGCCTGGCGCTCCTCGCCGCCCTCGCCGGTCTGCTGCCCGCCACCCGCGCCTACGGGGCGGACGTGACGAAGTATCTGAACTGAACGAACCGCCGGGGGCGTCGCGGTCCGCGCAGCGGCGAACCCGGCCGCGGGCTGTTCGCTTCGCGGTCGGGCCGCCGGGTCTGTTTTCACCATGCGAAGACGGATCGCCATGGGTTCTGCATCACGCGGGTCAGTCGCCGCCCCGCCCGGTCGCAACCGGGGCCCGGCCGGTGTGCGCCGGGGCAGGAGTGGAGAAGGAGAATTCGGGCTCCGGCGTTGTCGCTTGGGAAAGCGGGTCGCTAGGCTTCGGAAACGACCGCCCGCCGTGCCCGGGGCCGGTTGAGCCCGGTTGTGGAACCTGGCTCAATGGCTCTCCCGGGGGAAGGCGGGCGGGGGCGGCGTCCGTGCCGACGGGCGGGGGACGGATCGCGTCGGGCGGTCGCGAGCCGACCGACGCGGGGGCGAGCTCCACGGCGTCCGTCACCAACGTCGGCCGCGTCGCTCGCCCCGCGAGGGGTTCGATCGCTGCCCGCATCCGGTGCGGGGGGAACGGTCGGACCCTCAACCTACGGGGGGTCGGGACCTGTTCTGTCCGAACCGACTGCGGCGCAAGGGCTTCGGCGAACAAACCGCCTGCCGGCCGAGATCACTTCGCCAGCGTCTTCACTTCGCCGCCCGCCGGGTTGAGTGCGAACAGCGCCCGGGCCTTGGGATCGACGACGATCAGCCGGGGCGGATTAGTTGAAGAGTCGAAGCAGACCCCCGTCGGTCCGACCAGCGGCGCCCCCGCGGCGAGCTTCGTCGGCTCCGCGAACCCGCCGTCGCCCGTCGGCGCCAGTCGCCAGAGGCAGCCGGCGGCGTTGTCCGCGACGTGCAGCGTCCCGTCCGGCCCCAGCGCCGCCCCCTGCGGCGACTGGAACGGCCGCCCCGCCACGGCGACCTGTTCGCTCCACGCCCCGTCCGCAGCGGGGACGAAGCGACGAATGGCGTCCTTCTCCGTGGTGACCGCCAGCAGAGCGCCGTCCGCCGCCAGACACAGCCCCCGCACGCCCGGGAGCGCCGCGATCGCCGCCGCCGGTTCCCTTGGCGGAACGCGATAGATGCGCTGCGATTCGAGGTCCGCGACGAACAGCGTCCCGTCCGCCGCCACGGCGAGGGCCGACGGCACGCCGATCGGGCTGACGTCCGTCTCCCCGACCCGCAGCGGTTCCGCCGCCGGTTCGTCGGCGGTCGGATCGAGTCGAATAATCGCCCGCGTCGCCGAGTCCCCCACCAATACGGCGCCGCTTGGGAAGCCCTTGGACGGCGGCGCAAAGACCATGCACCGCGGAGCGTTCAGCGGCGTACGAAACGTCCCGCCGCCCGTTTTGAACCGCGACAGCCGGGTGGGCTCCCCGTCAGTCGTCGTCACCCGCCACACCCCCGGCAGCCGGCGGTCCGCGACGTAGATCGTCCCATCGCCCGCAATCGTGCAGGCGAGGGGATAGCGGAACCCATCGTCGGCGTCGCTCCCTCCCAGCGGCGGGGCGAATGCGGCGAGGCAGAGCAGGGCGAACGTCACGGCGTCACGTCCTCCGCTTGGTCCCGCACCGCCCGCCAGAAGGCCCGGGCGTCGGCGGGGCGGGTTTGATAGTCCTTCAGATAATCCCGCAGCGCCGGGGTGTCGGGGAACGGCTCGCCCGGCGGGGGCGGGTAGCGAGTCATGCCGGCGTGCGGCAGCGGTTCGACGGTTTGGCCGTGGACCGTGTGCAGGTTGGCGTCCTTGTCGTACCCGATTGAACTGATGATAAAGTCCCGCATCCATCCGTCCCGTAGCGGCGGGGCGGCGAAGGAGAGGGCGATCTCGTCCCCGCTGGCCAGCACCGCCTGCCGGTCGTCTGCCGCGGTCAATAATTCCCGCACGTCGCCGAAGCGGGTGAACGGCCCGGCCATCGGCGGCCAGATCTGCTCCGCGGTGACGTTTTGATAATCGAACTGATCCGGCCCGTGTCCGCCCTCCGGCCAGCGGCGTGCCGAGAACCCGCGATACCGCAGGTCCGCGGAGAGCAACTCGGCCTGCGTTTCCCGCACTTCCACCTTCCCCGGCACGCACCAGGCGGCCCGGTCCCAATACAACTCCTGCGTGCCGCTGAGCCGCACGCGGCGGTCGTCGGAACGGAAGTCCGGCAGGGGAAGGGCGATTGTTTTCGTTTTGCCGCCCGGGAACCCGGCGTTGGGCAGGACCGTCTCCCAGCCTTCGGCCGTCTCCATGAGCAGCGTCGGCGGCCGCGGACCGGGCAGGTCCGGGTTTTGCGACAGGGCGACGTTCAACCCGGTGTCCGTGGGGAACGTCCACCCGGTCAATAACAACACCGCTCCCGCCCGGGGCGACCCGGCGAGGTCCAGTTCCAGCGTCCACGGCGCCGTATAGCCCTGCGTTCGCTTCAATTCGAAGGGACGCACGTAGTCCTCGTCCCGCTTGCGGATTGTTTCGAGAACGTCCCGCCACGCGCCCGCTTCTTCCTCGCCCGACCGTACCCGGGCGGCGACGGGTTCGTGCAGCGTTACGGCCGCGTACAAGCGAGGTTCGACCAACTCCGGCGGGCCGACCTTCTCGTTGGTGAAGACGTGCGTGCCGGGCGGGTGGTCGACGCAGGTGAGCTCAATCCGGTCGAAATAATCCGCCTCCCACAGTTCGCAGGTCACCCGCAATTCATAGCGGCCGTCGCGAGGTTTGAGGTCGGCACCGTCGATCTTGACGTGTTCCCAGGCCCGGGTGGGGGCGAAGACGCCCTCGGCGAGCTGCAGCCCGATCGGCGCCGCCCAACAGAGGTCCGTGGCGAAAATGAACCGCTCCCCGTTCCACGTATAAAGATACGGACAGGAACCGCCGAGCTTTTGCGGGTGACAGAGCGCCCCGCCGGTCGGCTCGCGGACGACCTCCGGGATGCCGTTGGGCCAGAGAACCCGCAGCGCCTCCCCGGCCGGACCGTCGGTTTTGGGGCCGAGGCCGAAGTGGGTGACGGCGTCCCGCACGACCGCCGCCTGATAGACCGGCCCCCGCCGCAGTTCTAATAAACTGCCGAGGCCGACGTGGTTGGTGCGTTTCGGGTCGGTCCCGTCGTTGTCGAACTCCGCCAGCAGGGCGACCTGCAGCGAGTCGTTCGCGTCCCCGCCGCGGTTCTCCCACACGACGACCCGGTCGACGACGAGCATCACCAGATCGAGGTCGCCGTCGCCGTCCAAATCGCGGGGCAGTGCGTCTTGAATTCGTCCCTGCGTCGCCGGCAGGCGGTCGGAGACGTCCTCCCAACCGCCGGCCGCGTTGCGGAGCAGCCGCACGCCGTCCGGCCCCCAGGCGAGCAGGTCGACGCGGCCGTCGTTGTCGTGATCCAAGCTTCGCAGGCGGGTGGCGGGGAACTCCGAGATCGTCCGCGGCTCGCTCCACCGCAGCCGGCCGGGGGCGGGGGCGACGGACGTGTGCAGCCGCACCCGCTCGCCGTCGGCGACGGCGAGATCCCAACTGGCGTTGCCGTCCGCGTCCAATAATTCGAAGCCGAGCGGGCCGCCGGCCGATTCGATTTGAGCCCGGAACTCCCCGTGCCGCAGGTTCTCCCACACGCCGACCGGGGCGGCGGCCCCGGCGGTTCCCCAGAGCAGATCGAGGTCCACGTCGCGGTCGAGATCCACCGCGAGCACATCCGTCGCCGCGAACGCCTTCTCGCCGAGATCGGACCGGCCGGTGCGGTTCTCGAAGGTGAGGTTGCCGCGGTTGAACCACAGCGACGGCCCGCCCTCGGACAGCACGGCCAGATCGAGGTCCCCCTCTTGATCAAGGTCCGCCGCCGCGACCAGTGACACGCCCTCTAACGCGTTCAACGCCGCCTGATCGGCGACGGGCACGAGCGCACGGGTGCCGTCCGCTTGCAGGCGGTTCTCCAGAACCAGCACGCCGCCCGGCCCCCAGAGCACGAGGTCCGGGTCCGCCGTGTGACAGGCGACCGCGGGGCCGTTACGTCCCGCCGCCGCGGCCGGGGCGGCGGCGTTGTCGAGGTCCAGGTCCGCGGCGAGCAGTCCGTCGAATTGATCGGCCGGCAGGTCGTACCGCAGCGTTTCCGCCCACGGCCCGCCGGCGTCCCGGGAGAACGCCCGCACGGTGTCGCCGGTCAGGATAAGTAGTTCCTCGCCGCCGAGTAGGTCGAGGTTCGCCGTCTCAATCGCCAGCGCCCCCGCCACCTCCGGCGCCGCGGCCGGGCCGGCGAAGGGTTCGAATTGAACCGGGATCGCCGTCGCCTCCGGCGTGCGGGACAGGCCGGAGGCGTCATAAAAGGTGGAGGGGAGATCGGTGACTAAAAAATCCAGCGGGTGCCGTTGCACCGCGAGGCGATCGCTGCGAACGACCTCCTCGGCCCGCAACACGTTGAACAGCAGGGTTGCGTTGCGGCGGGCGGTGTTCCAGTCGCCGGCCTTCGCGGCCGCCTCGCCGGCCTCGATCAGCGGCAGCACGTCGCCGTTCTGCCGCAGGGCGAAGCCGTCGGCGTAGGGGGCGACCTGTGTTCGCAGATCGGCGAACGCGGCGGCGGTTTCCGGCTCTTTATTTTCCGTCGCCCACTGGAGGTATTGAAGAAGAACCCACGCGTTCTCCGGCGCAAACCGCCGCGCCTCCGCCAGCGCCGCATCCGCAACTGCCGTCCGGTCCGGATCGGGGCTGTCGCCGAAGGCGTCGTAGAGCAGGAAGGAGCCCCATCCAGCATCCGCTCGGGCTGAGGTCTTCAGCAGGGCCTCAAGCTGTCGGGCGTCGTCCCCCGCCGCCGTTGCGAGCCGGCTCTCCAAGTAGAATCCCGCCGGGGCGTCCGGCACCCGGGCCTGCAACGCCGCCACCGCCGCCTCCGCCCGCACGAACCACGCCTCCCGCTCCGCGGCGGGCAGGGCGTCGCCGGATTCCGCGTCGATCGCCAGCACGGCGCCCACCGCCCGGTTGCGGATCGCCGCCACGTTCAAGCCCATCGCGGCAGGGATGCGTTCTTCGATTAATTCCGCCAGCAGCGGATCCGCCGCGGCCGGGTCGCCGGCCTCCAATGCGGCGACGGCTTCATTGTGAACCCGCACCAGCCGGGCGGCCTCCGCGGGCTCCGGGACGCTCGGCCTCATCCAGAGCCAGACCGCCAACCCCACGGCGAGGGCCGCCAGCAGCAACCCGGCGAGGAGAACGAACGAACGGCGGCGGGCGGGGGCGGTCACCGCCGCACGGTGCCGGCGACGGGCCGGGGTGTCCAACCCGGCCGCGATCGACAAGATGACGCGGTGCCCGCCCCCCGATCCCGGCCGTCGTTCGTCACGGTTCTGCTGATCGCCCTGTGCCCGCTCGGCTGCGGCGAGCGGGCCCCCGAGCCTCCCCCGCCGTTCTCCCCGCCCCCGCCGACGGCCCCGCCGGCACCGACCGGCCCGCCGGCGTTTTCGGACGTCACGGAGGAAGTCGGCCTGCACTTCACCCGCTTCGACGCCCGCACGCCGGACGCGAACGGCCGGATCGCCGGTGGGCGGCGGATGTCTGAATGGACCGGCGGCGGCGTGGTGGCTTTCGATTACGACCTCGACGGCCGCCCCGATCTGCTGTTCCCCCAAGGCTGCGAGTGGACCGACGGCGCCGTCCCGCCGAGCAGCGAACCGAACCCGGCCGCCCCTGCCGACCGCCGCGGCCGGCTGTTCCGCAACGTCGACGGCGAACAATTCGAGGACGTGACGGACGCCGCCGGGCTGGTCCTCACCGGCTACGGGCAGGGGGCCGCGGCGGGCGATCTGGACGGCGACGGCTTCCCGGACCTGTTCGTCTGCAACGCCGGGACGAACCGCCTGCTGCGGAACGAGGGCGACGGCACCTTCACGGACGTTACCGCCGCCGCCGGCCTCACCCCGCACCCGGACGGCACGGACTGGACCGTCTCCGCCGCGATCGCCGACCTCAACGGAGACGGTCTGCCGGATATTTACGAGGCGAACTACCTCACCGGCCGGGACGTCTATACGAAGATCTGCCGGACCGGCGACGACCCGCCGCGGGCGTGCAGCCCGAACGGCTTCCCCGCCGCGGCCGACCGGCTGTGGCTCAACCTCGGGACCGGCCTCTTCGCGGAGGCGACCGACCTCGCCGGCCTCGCCGTCGGCCCGGGGCTGGGCGTGCTGGCGACCGATCTCGACGGCCGCCCCGGCAACGAAATCTACGTCGCCAACGATCAGCGGCCTAATCACCTTTACATTCGCACGGACGACCGCCGCGGCGGGCCGCCGCAGTTTCGGGAGGCTGCCGTGGCCGCCGGCGTCGCCACGAGCGGGGCGGGGGAGAGCGAAGCCGGCATGGGCCTCGCCGCCGCCGACCTCAACGCCGACGGCCGCCCGGACCTGTTCGTGACGAACTACGAGGGGGAGTCGAACACACTGTATACGTCCCTCTCCCGCGCCGGGCCGCTGTTATACGAGGACGCCACCCGCCGCTCCGGGCTGTTCGAGCCGGGCTATGAAACGCTGGGCTTCGGGGCGGCATTCCTCGATCACGACGCCGACGGCGACGAGGATCTGATTTACGTTAATGGTCACATCGACGACTTCACGCACCGCGGCTCCCCGCTGTTCATGCGGCCGGCGCTGCTGGAGAACGTCGGCGGCGGACGGTTCGAGCCGGTTCCGCCCGTGGCTGCCGGGGCGTTCTTCGACACGCCGGCTCTCGGCCGCGGCCTCGCCCGGCTGGACTGGAACGGCGACGGCCGCGACGAGTGCGTCGCCACCCGCCTGAACGGCCCCGCGGTTTTATTGAAGAACGAAGCGACCACCTGCACGACGGTCTCGCTGCGACTGGTCGGCACGACCTCCGACCGCGACGCCGTCGGCGCCGCCGTCACCGTGAGCGCCCCCACCGCCGAGGGCGTCCCAAGCGGTCCGCGTACAAAGTGGATCACCGCTGGCGACGGCTACCTGAGCGGCGACGAAAAGCGGCTGACCTTCGGCCTCGGCGCCACACCTTCAGGGACGTCTTTAGACGTCTCCGTCCGCTGGCCGGGCGGCGCGACGGAGCGGTTCGCCGGCGTGACGGCCGCCGGGCGGTTCCTGCTGGTTCAGGGGGCGGGATCGACCATTTTAAAGAGCCCCTGAACCACGGCCGGCTCGTGCGTCGCCGGCGCCCCGAAGGCGGGGAGAAGGGTGCTCGCATAGGAGCGAACGCGCCGCTCCCCCGGGCCGTCCTCCGGCTTCGACGACGTAATGATTCCGTCGATGACGACAGGCTTCCCGAGGGCGTCGATCGAGAGAAATGTGTCATGTTCTGTGACGCTCTCGAACGGTTTCCGCCCGCCGGGGACGGCGATCCAGCCGTCGACGACGACTTCGCGATAGCCGACCTGGAATAACCAGTGATCGCTGCTCTTCCAGACCTTTCCCGAGAGCGTGCGAGTTCGAGCGCCGTCGACGACGCGGGCGGAGAACGTCCCGTCGGCGGCGACGGCGGCCTCCACTGATTCGGTCGTCACGGTCGGGGCGGCGTCCCCGACCGTGACGGTCTCCCGGACCTCCCAGCGAAAACTGGCCGGCGGCGGATCGACGACGAGCAGTAGGGCGAGGGCGAACATCGGTGCGCTCTATCAGCCGTCGGCACACAACGTCAACTGGCGCTTCGAAGGCCTGAGCGCTCGCCGCGATCGGTTCGGGGCGATCAGTCGTCCAAGAGATGCCCAAACCAGAACCGGACGGCCTCCGCGTTCAGGCCGTCAGTACCAGTCCACCAGCCGGCCGGGTAAGGCATGTCGACGCGGCCGGCCGGCGCGGCCCGATCGCGGTGGGGGACGAAGTTGGGGAAATGTCCGGGTTTCGCCGGCGTCGCTAAGACGCCGCAGTGCCCGAGGATCGCTGCGACGCCGTCTCGCTCATCCTTATTGGATGGGAACGCCCCTCGGAGTTCCTTTTGCAGCGTGGCCCCCGTGACGTCCGGCGGGACCGCGGCGATTCGGTCGAGTAGCTCCCGCAGCGCCGCCCGGTCGACGGGGCCGGGTCCGCACGGCGGGAGTTCCGCGAAGCGTTCCAAGTCGAACGCGGCGTAGACCGGGCTGTCGTGCCGGACGCCGCCCCACTTGAGTCGTTCGAAGTTTAACACGTTCAGGTCCACCGGCCGCGACCCGGTCCCCCCGAACCCGCACACCGCGCAGGGCATGGGGGCCGACTCGGAGCGACGGTGCGGGGGCGTCAGACGGGCGGCCGCGAAGCTGCCGAGGACGCTCCGCAGGTCCATCCGTCGGCTGCGGAGACTGACGGCGAAGGCGTCTGCTGCCCGACGGGCGTCGACCGCGGAGGCGGCCTCCCGAACCCGGTCGACTGCCCGGGCGTGAGGAATTCGGACCGGGTCGAACAACACGCCGGCGGCTTTAGCGTGTGCGATCTCCTCGGCCGGAACCGCCGACGGATCCCCTGTCCGCCAGCCGGTCGGTCCCCAATACAGCCCTGCGAGCGTCCGCCATGCGGCGGAGTCGGGAGCCGGCGGCAGTGCGGTCTCGGTCAAAGCGTTTCCCACGCCCCGCGCTCGTCGCTGGCCCTCAAGGCTTCGATCACCCGCAGGTTGGCGACGGCGTCGGTCAGCGGAGTGGGGACGGGCGTGTCGTTTAACACCGCGTCTCCGAAGGCCTCCGCCTGGAGGGTGTATTGATCGGCGACGGGCAAGTCCTCCCGCACGGGGGCGCCGTATTCGCCGGCGCGGCCGGATTGAAGATGCAGCACGCAGGGGGCGTTCGGCGGGGCGTTGAAGGGGATCTCCAGTTCGACCCGGCCCGCCGTGCCGAACGCGTTGACCCGCTGATAGGGCACAAGCTGCGTCGAACAGGTGAACGTCGACGTGCCGCGGCCGAAGTCGAGGACGCCGTCCGCGATGCGGTCGGTGCCGTAGTCCGGGTCGATTTCGATGCGGCCCAGCACGCGGTCCGGTTCGGCGTCGAACAGCCAGCGGGAGAGGGAGATCTGATAGCAACCGATGTCCATCAACGCCCCGCCGCCTTTGGCGGGGTCGTTGCGGATGTCGTCGGCGTTCCGATTGAAATAGCTGAAGAAGGATTGGATCGACTTCAATTCTCCGATCGCCCCGCCGTCGATCAACTCTTTGAACCGCACCCACTGCGGATGCAGGCGATACATGAACGCCTCCATCACCTTCAATTCCGGGTGGGCCGCGGCGGCGTCGACGAGGGTTTGAGCCTCCACGGACGACAGCGCCAGCGGCTTCTCGCAGAGCACGTGCTTGCCGGCCGCCAGCGCCTTGAGCGACCAAGGCACGTGGGCGTCGTTCGGCAGGGGGATATAAACCGCGTCGACGTTCTCGTCCGCCAGCAGGGCTTCGTAGCTGTCGTGGACGCGGGAGATACCGAGGTCGGCGGCGGCCCGTTCGGCGGCGTCCCGGCGGCGGCTGGCGATGGCGACGACCTCCGCGTTCGCGGCCCGTTGGGTCGCCGGGATCACCTTGTTCACGGCGATGCGGGCGGCGCCAAGGATTCCCCAGCGGACGATGGAACCGGAAGCGGGCATTGGGCTGTCCTCAATCTCGAAAAACGTTGGCTCAAACGACAGCGACCCGGCCGCTGAACGCGTCCGGGTCGCTGGGCTCACACGATTCGCCGGAGTTACTCCGTGATGATGTCCCGGGCGGTGCCGCCGGCAGGGATCATCGGGAGCACGTGCTCCTGATAGGGGCAGATCACGTCCAGCAGGTAGGGGCCCTTCGCCTCGATCATTTTATCGAGGGCGGCGGGCAGTTCGCTCTTCTTGCGGACCTGGGCGGCCTCGACGCCGAATCCGCGGGCGATCTGCACGAAGTTGGGGTAGGTCTCGCCTTGGGTGTCGCCGGTGCCCTGGCCGAACCACTCCGGGTTGTCGATCGGGCCGAGGTAGGTGTGGGCGCGGCGGCCGCTCATGAAGCGGTCTTCCCACTGGACGACCATGCCGAGGTGCTGGTTGTTGAGCAGCAGGATTTTGACCGGCAGCTTCTCGCAGGTGAGGGTCGCCAGTTCCTGGACGTTCATCAGGAAACTGCCGTCGCCGTCGATGTCGATCACCAACTCGTCCGGCAGTTCCGCCGCCACGCCCATCGCGGCGGGCAGGCCGAAGCCCATCGTGCCGAGGCCGGAACTGCTCAGCCAGTGGCGCGGCTTGGCGAACTTGAAGAACTGGGCGCTCCACATCTGGTGCTGACCCACGCCGACGGCGACGTACGGGTTCCGCGACTTGGTCCGCTCGTAGAGCGTTTTGATCGCGTGCTGCTGGAGGATCGCTTCGGTGTCGCCGCCGGGGCCGGTTTCGGAATAGGCCAGCGGGTGCTTCTGCTTCCACTCGGCGATCTGGTCCCGCCAGGCGGCGATGTCCGGGGCGTCGGCGGGGTCGAAGGCGGCGTTGAGGGCCTCCAGCGTCTTGCCGAGGTCCGCGTGGACCGGGATGTGGGCCTCTTTGTTCTTGTGGATCTCCGCCGGGTCGATGTCGACGTGGACGATCTTGCCGTGGCGGGCGAACTCCTCCAGTTTGCCGGTCACGCGGTCGTCGAACCGCACGCCGAAGGCGAGCAGCAGGTCGGCCTCGTTGACGGCGTAGTTCGCCGGCACGGTGCCGTGCATCCCGAGCATGTGCAGGTTCTGCTCATGCTCGCCGGGGAAGCTGCCGATGCCCATCACCGTGGTGGTCACGGGGATGCCGGTCTTCAGGGCGAAGCTGGTCAGCTCGTCGCTGGAGCCGCCCGTCACGCAGCCGCCGCCGACGTAAATGACCGGCTTCTTGCTGCGTTTGATCGCCGCGAGGATCTGCTTGATCTGGGCCGGCTTGGGTGGGTTGACGACCGGGTTGTAGCCGGGCAGGTCCAGGGCCGGGTCGTGGTCGACGTCGGCGGCGTCGAGGGTCGCCAGCTGCACGTCCTTGGGGAAGTCGATCAGCACCGGGCCGGGGCGGCCGGTCCGGGCGATGAAGAAGGCCTCCTTGACGATGCGGGCCACGTCCCGCACGTCGGTGATCATGTAGGCGTGCTTGGTGATCGACCGGGAGATCTCCACCATGGGAGTCTCCTGGAAGGCGTCGCTGCCGATCACCGCCTGGGGCACCTGCCCGGTGATCGCCACCATCGGGACGCTGTCCAGCTTGGCGTCGGCGATGGCGGTGACGAGGTTCGTCGCCCCCGGGCCGCTGGTCGCCATGCACACGCCGACGTCGCCCGTCACCCGGGCCACGCCCTGGGCGGCGAAGCCGCCGCCCTGCTCGTGGCGGGGCAGGATCGTGCGGAGTTCGTCCTGAGCCGCCAGCAACGCCTGGTGCAGGGGCATGCTGGCGCCGCCCGGATAGGCGAAGATGTTCTTCACGCCCTGCTTGACCAGCCCGGCGACCAGAATCTCGGCCCCGTTGAGAGTCTTTTTGGCGGCGGGCTTGCCGGAAGCCGTTTTTTGGGAATCAACGGCGACGCCGGCCGCGTGCGGGGCGGAGGGCGCGGCGGGGGCGGCGGTGGACAAGGGAAGACTCGGGGCGGGGAGAAACGCGGACGCCGGCCGGCGACGGGTCACGCACGGCGGGAACCGGCGGACGAGGCGGCGGGCGGGGGGAACGGGAACACGCCGGGGCGAGGCCGGGGCGGCGCGACCGTCGGACGATCCCGCAGTGTACCACCCCGCCGGGACCTCCTGTACCCGACCGACGCCTCACAGACCCGCTTCGTCCCGTTTCGGTTCCGCTCCCGCCGGCTCTCCGGACCCCGCGAGCGGGCGTTGCGCCCCTACAGCCCGGTCCCGCAGCCTTTTTTCACGGCCGCCGGGCGCACGCTACGGCGTTCCCCGATGGACGCAGCACTGAGAGACTGGGCAGGATGGGTAAGCCCGGTCGCGGCTGCGTCGTCGCCGGATTGCCGAGCCCCACCTCGTTTTCGCCACCCCGATCGTTTCGTCGCTCATGCTTCGCCCCGTCCTCGCCGCCGCGCTGCTCGCCGGCGGCGCTCTTCCCGCCAGTGCCCAGTTTGCGAGCCCCCCGGGCGTCCCGATCCGGTCTTACAGCCCGACGTACAACGCCCGCCCCTACGCCGCCCAGGCCTACGGCCAGCGGGGGGGGGCGGAACGGATCGTGCCCGGGTCGGTTCGCGTCCTGTCCGGCCCGGCCGCCTCGCAGGCGGTCGGTTCGCAGGCGGCGTCGGCCGCGCGGTCCTCCGCCGCCCCGGCCCGGCCGGCGGCGCCCACCGGCACCTTCATCGAGTCCTCCGCGGGTCCGGCGGCGCTGATCTCCCCGGACGGCTCCAAAGTGTGGGGCTACAGCCCCTCGCAGGGCGAACTGGCGCCCCTGCCGGTCGACGTGCCGGCGGAGGAACGCGGCCAAGTGAAGCCGGTGGTGGGCTCCGGCGTGATGATGCTGAAGGTCGACGGCCGCGTGTACGCCTACGGCGGGAACTCCGGCAAGTGGGGCTCCCACGACCTCGGCCAGCGCGGCGCCTCCGCCCCGCCGATCGTCAACGGCGACCTCGCCGCGATCCGCGTGGAGGGCGGCGTGTACGCCTACAGCGCCGCGTCCGGGACCGGCGATTTCCTCCCGCTGGAGGACGCTGAGGCGGACGCTTCGCCGATTGTCGCCTCCCGCTACGTGACGGTGCGGTCGGAGCAGGGTTTCGCGGCCTTCTCCGCCGACGCCGGCAAGTGGAGCCGCGTCGCCTACCCCCAGCCGGGCGCCCCGGCCGAGAACGCCGCCCCGGTCGTGAACGCCGAACCCTCCGTCAAACCGGAGGCCGCCGCCGCCCCCGCCATGACCCCCGCCGCCCCCGCCGCCGCAGCGGAGCAGGCCGAAGCGGAAAAGGCTGCCGCCAAGGCCAAGGCCGCCGCCGAACAGGCGAAGTCCGCCGCGATGGCCGCCGAAGCCAAAGCCAACGCGGAGGCCGAACGGGCCAAGGCGGAGCAGGCCGCCAAGGAGAAGGCGATGGCGGAGAAAAAGGCCGCCGAGAAGGCCAAGGAGGAGGCCGAGGCCCGCAAAAAGGCCGAGGAAGCCGCCGCCAAGGCGAAGGCCGAGGCCGAAGCCAAGCAGGCCGCGATGGCCAAGGCCGCCGCCGAGAAAGCCGCTGCGGAAAAGGCCGCCGCCGAGAAGGCGATGGCCGAACAGAAGGCCGCGGAGAAGGCCAAGGCGGAAGCCGAAGCCAAGGCCAAGGCCGAGGCGGAGCAGGCCGCCAAGGAAAAGGCGATGGCCGATCAGAAGGCCAAGCAGGAAGCCGAAGCCAAGGCCGCCGCTGAAAAGGCTGCCGCCGAGAAGGCCGCCGCGGAGAAAGCCGAAGCCGAAGCCGAAGCCAAGCCGGCCGAGGCCGCTCCGGAGATGAAGGAGGAGGAGACCCCCGAGCCGCCGCAGACGGACGCCGAAGAGGCCCCCGCCGCGGAGGAGAAGCCGGCCGAGGACGGTGCGGACGAGAGCGAAGAGGCCGCCGACGAAGAGCCCACCGCGATTTGAGTCCCGTCACCCGGCCGTTTGCCCGCCCCGGTGGGCGAGGGCCGGTTCGATCAGCAGGGCGGCCAGCGTCGCCGCCCAGACCCACGCCGACAGCGGTCGCGGTTCCGCGATCGCCGTCGGCGTGTTCGTTGCGGGGGCGTCCGCTTCGGGAATCACGGCGGGCCGCGGGTCCGCCTCCGCCGGCGGAACGTTCACCGCGACCCAGCGGCCCTGACCGGCAGATCGAGCCGGGGCCGCGTTCGACTCCGGCAGGAACCGATAGAACCCCGGTTCCCCGGTCTGCGTGAACCGGGCGACGCCGTCGACCACGGCGGCCAGCCGTTCGCTCCCGTCCGGCCGCCGGACGCGGACCGCCTGGGCGAAGCGACCGGGCGGACGCGTGTCCGTCAACGCCTCGCCGGTCGTCGCATTGCCCGACGTCGGCGACAGCGCCGCGAAGGCCGTCAGGCCGCGGACCAGCGGGACGAAGCTCGCCCCCGCGACCGGCCACGGCCCGCCCCAGCCGGCGTCGACGGAGGTCGCCAACACCGCCGCCCGCCCGCCCGCCGAGCCGGTTGCCGTCAGAACCGCCGGGGCGACGGTCTGCCCGGCGTCGTCCGCAAACCGGGCCACGACCCGCAGCGGCCACGCCCCCGCCGACGGCCTCGATTCCAGCCGACGGAACCCCACGACGAGCCCCCCGCGCAGCCCGCTCACCCCGGCAAGCGGCGCCGCGGCGCCGGCGTCGGTTCCCTTCGATTCGAACTCGAACGTGAACCCGGTCGCGGCGGGATCGGTCGGGTCCGCCACGCCGACCGTCGGTCCGACGGCGACGCCGCCGAGGGGACCGGCGAAGAGAGCCCGCAGGTCCGCCGGGTCGTCGGTCGGGCGGAGGGCGACGAACAGCCCGCCGCCCTCCTCCAGAAACGCCCGCAGCGCCGCGGCGGCGTCCGGGGGCGGGGCGCCGGCGGCGGCGACCGCGTCGAACGCCGCCAGATTGCGCGTCGGAAGCGTGTCGAAGTCGGTGCGTTCCACCGCGAACGTCTCCGCATCCGCGGCCAGCGCCTGTTCCAGATAGAACCCCGGATCGCCCGCCGCCCCCGCGGCGTTCAATGCCGGGTCCGCGGCGACCAACACCCGCAGCCGGTTCCGCACCGGCAGGACCGCGAACCGCGACGCCAGCGCCGGCGGCCCCGGCTCGCCCTCCAAGCGGGCCTCCGCCCGGGCCGGTTCCGCGGTCTCGAACGTGACTGGGATCGCCGCCGTCGTTCCGACGGGTTCTAGATCTTCCGGAACGACCGCCGGCAGCGCCGCCCGGCCGACGAACCGCTCGTTCACGAAGAAGGCGACCGCCCCCGCCGGCCGCGGTCCGAACGAACGCACCGTCGCCGTCAGTTCCGCCGGCGCCCCGACGCGGGGGCGGGCGTTCAGACGCGGGTCCGGGTCGCCGGCACTCACGGAGAGATCGACGATCACCCGGCCCGCCGGCCCCGCCCCGGACGGACCGAGCCACCGCACCACGTTCGCCCCGCGACCCGCCGCCCGCAGGCGGTCCAGCGCCGCCGCGAACGCCGGGCCGTCCCAATCCGTCGCGGCCCGATCGGTCAGCACGGCGACGTCGACGCGGGGAAAGCGGTCGGCCTGTACATCCAGCAGTTCCGCGGCGGCGGCGAGGGCGGCGGGCGCGTTCCCCGCGGCAGGCAGCGGCTCGGCCGCGGCGACGTTCCGGCGAAACTCCGCCGCCCCGACCGGCCCCAGCGTCCGGGGCGGCCCGGTCAGCGGGTCCGTCTTCGCCGTTCGCACCAGGGCGAAGCGGTCCGCGGGGTTGGCGGTCGCCGCGATCTCCAGGGCGGACCGCCGCAGTCCGACGAAGGCCGACCCCTCGCCGCGGGGGCGGGCGGTGGAGAGAGAGTCGTCCAGCACGACCACGTGCAGCGTGGGCGGATCGTCCGCGGCGGACCCCACCCCGTCCCCCCACCCGACCGCCCGCGGCCCCGCCGCCGCGACCGCCGCCAGCACCAGGGCCAACGTGCGGGCCGCCAGCACGAGCCGATCCCGTAATTCCGACCGCCGTCGGGCCGGCGTGACGACGGTGAGGAACCGCATCGCCGCCCAAGGCTCCACCGGCGCCCACCGCCCGACGAGCCAATGAATCACCCCCGGCGCCGCCGCCAGCGCCAACAGGGACAACAGGGCGGGGTGGGCGAAGCTCACGGCGCCGCCGCGGCCGACGCAGCGATCAGCGGCGTCCCGTCGGGACGCAGCGGGCGAATCTGGATCGAGCGGAACCGGACCTTCGCCTGCGGGGCGATCCGCGACTTGCGACCGACGTCCAGTCGCAGGAGCCGGCCGTGAAGCATGTCGGGGTCGCGGGCGCCTTCGGTCTGCCCGAAGTCGACTCCGTTGACCGTCATCGAGACGCGGTCGTCCCACACCCGCATCCGGTGCCGCTTTTCGCCGTCGCCTCGCCCCGCGGCCGCACGGGCCTGGGCGATCTTGGCGGGCGTCCGGGCGTGAAGCATCGCGGGGGGCGGACGGGGGCGGGAGAAGCGATCAACCGTTGGGAACATACCGTCCGCCGCGGGGCGGTCGGGCGTTCGAAGCGGGCGGAAGCGGGGCGTTCGACCGAACGCCCGGGCGCCGCGGCAGGCCCCGGGGCGCCGTCTACTCCCCGAGATCGGCGGAGGGCAGGTCGGCGACGGTTGGGTCGGCGACGGTCGGTTCGGGGTCGTTCAGCGGGAAGACGCGGATCGAGCGAATCCGCATTCCGGACGGGCCCGAGGAGGTCGATGCGATCCGCAGGCCGATCTGCCCCCTCTCCGGGAGCCCCGGGACGGACTCCTTATCGATCGGCACGCCGTTGCGGGCGGAGGCGACCTCGTCGCCGACGACCCGCGCCTCCAACACGTCGTATCCCGCCGGTTCGCCGTTGTCCGCCATCGCTCGATAGGCGACGTGGGAGTTCGGCGTCGAGACGGTCGGCGGGCCGTGGCGGCCGTCCATGCGGCGGAACTTGCCGCCCATGCTGGCCGGGTAGCCGTTGTACGTGTGGACCATCAAGCCGTCCTTGCCCTCCGACGGCAGACGGACGAGCAGCCCGTGGAAGTACCAGTCATGCGGCTCGTACGCGATGCGGACCAGCGCGTCGCCGAACGGCCGTTCGTGGGTCAGGACGGCGATCCGTTCGCCCCGGACCGCGGGGAGCATGCCCACCAGCAGTCCGTCCTCCACGGACCAGAGGTCGCGGTCGCCCTCCCAGCCGTCCAGGGTCTCGCCGTCGAACAGTTCGACCCAGCCGGGGTCGTCCGCGGGGGGCGTGGGCAGGTTCTCCAGGCCCCCGTCCGGGTCGAGCGGGCGGAAGCGGAGCGAGCGGAACCGCACCGTGGCCGGGCCCTCCGGCGGGTTGCGATCCACGTCCAGCCGCAGGACCCGCCCGCGGGCCATGTAGGCGTCGGCGAGAGACCCCATGTCCACGCCGTTGACCGACAACGACGCGACGTCGTCCCGAACCTGCAGCCGGACTCGCTGCCAGCCGTCCGCGGCGTCGATCGCCTCCCAGGCCGCGGTCCGGGCGCGGTGCATCGGCTCGCGGGCGAGGTATTCCGCGTCGCCGCGGAGAGCGACGCGGGCGCTCAGGAAGCCCCACCGCTCCACGCCCGGGTCGCCGAGGGTCGCGTAGACGGAGTCGTCGTCCCTCGCGGAGCCGTCGTTCACCCGCCGGACCCGCACCTTGAGCTCGGCTTCGGGGGAGGGCAGGAATTCGAGATCCAGTTCGTAATCCTGCGGCAGGCGCTCCGGCGGGGGGGCGGCGAAGATCGGGGCGTCCCGCCCGGCCGGGAAGTCGGCGACCAACTCTCCGAATTGAACCGACCAAGTTTCCGGCGGGATCAGCGTCCACCCGGCCAGATCGCGTCCGTTGAGCAGGTCGACCCATCCGTCGGCGTCGGGTTCGGAATCCGTCAGGGACGCCGGCAGAACCTCGCCGTCGCCGCCGGACGCTCCGCCCTCGCCGGAGGAACCGGCTCCGCCGCCGGCGGCGTTGTCCGCGCTCAGGGCGGCGCCCTCGCTGGGGACGTTTATCGTCACCGTCTGCAACCACCCGTCCGGCAGGCGGTCGACGACCGTGACCACGCCCAACAGCGCGAGCGCCGCCGCCGCGAGGCCCCACCGCAGGCGCCGCGTCCAAGTCGCCGCGGTGCGTTTTCGATCCGGCTGCCGATCGCACTGGGGCGAGAGGGGCAAGGTCGGGGCGGCCGCCGGGGGACGCCCCGCGATCCGATCGGCGAGGATCGACTGCGGGCCGTCCTTCAGGTAGCCGGCGAGGGCTTCCCGCACCTCCCGCATGCTGCCGTACCGTTCCGACAGGGGGCGGGCGGTCATGCGTTTCCAGATCGCCTCCAGGTGCGGGTCCACCTCGTCCCGCAGCGCACGCGGCGGCGGCGGGTCTTCGGTGAGCGCCTTGCCCAGCACCGCCGTGACCGTGCCCTCGTAGGGCAACCGGCCGGTCAGCAGTTCGTAGAGCATCACGCCGAGCGCGTAGACGTCCGCCCGGGGGCCGACCTGCGCCGGGTCGCCGAGGATCTGCTCCGGGCTCATGTAGGCGGGGGTGCCCAGCGTGGCGCCGGTCTGGGTGACGAGGGCGTCGTCGGCCTCGCGGCGGGCGAGGCCGAAGTCGGTGATGTGGGGGCGTCCCTTCTCGTCCAGCATGACGTTGCCGGGCTTCAGATCCCGGTGGATCACGCCGTGGTCGTGGGCGTGGGCCATGGCGTCGGCCAGCTTGCCGATCAGCCGCACCGCCGAGCGCACCGGCTGGGGGCCGTGAAGGGCGTCCTTCAGGCTCTGACCGGGCAGGTAGGCCATGGTGATGAACAACTGCCCGGCCCCCGATTCGCCGGGGACCTGGCCGGCGTCGTGGATCGGGCAGAGGTTCGGGTGCCGCAGGGTGGCGGCGGCCCGGGCTTCACGGAGGAACCGTTCCGTCTGCTCCGGGTCCGCGGCGGCGGCGGCGGAGGGAATCTTCAGGGCGACGTCCCGGTCGAGCTGCTCGTCCCGGGCCAGGTAGACCGCCCCCATCCCGCCGCGGCCCAGTTCCCGCTGGATGCGGTAACGGCCGAAGGCCAGTTCGCCGTCGGCGAACTCGCCCTCGCCGGGCAGGACCGGGCCGTCGGAGTTCGGGTCGAAGGGCAACGTTTCGTTGCCGGAGAGCACCGTGCGCAACGCCCCCGCCGCGGTCGTGGCCTTCATCGCGGGGTCGGCGGGGGGATCGCTCCCCGCCGAGTCCGCCCCGGGTTCCGACGCCGAGTTCCCCGTGGATTCCGCCGTCGGTTCGTCCGTGGGGGGCGAGCCGTTCCAGACCGTCTGAGAGGCGCCTCGCTCCACGGTGCGATGCCCGGGACGCTCCCCGGCGGACGAAGGGGGGCGTTGCGGCATCGGGGCGACCGGCGGTCCGGGAGGGGAAGGCTCCGGGGTATTGTGCGGGAGCATACTGCACCGGCCGGCCCGTCCGCATGGACCGCGGGCGATTCGCCGGCAGGCGTTTTGAAGACGGACTGAACGGCGCCGAAACGATTCCCGGCGGCGGAGGCGGCAGTCCACGACGGGCGCGGCGACCTTGGCTGGGGACGCGCCGCCCGGTCAGCCGCACAACTCTTCCACGCCGCCGCGGACGGTGGCGAAGTGGATCGCCGCGATCGCCTCCACGTCCGGGGCGTAGCCGCCGGCCATCACGGCGGCGACCGGCAGGCCCCGCTCCTTTGCCCAGCGATAAACCATGAGATCCCGTTCCCGCAGGCCCTCCGCCGTCAGGCTGAGCCGGCCGAGGCGGTCGTGTTCGTACGGGTCGGCGCCCGCCACATAAATGATCAGTTGCGGCGCGAAGCGGCGGTCCAGTTCCTCCAGGGCCTTGCCCAGCGCCCACAAATAGGCCTCGTCGCCGGTCCGGTCGGGCAGGGGGACGTCCAGGTCGCTGACTTCCTTCTTCCCCGGATAGTTCCGCGCCCCGTGCAGGGAGAGCGTGAAGGTGGCGTCGTCGTCCCCGCACAGCGCCGCGGTGC
Organism: Alienimonas californiensis; assembly: GCF_007743815.1. Lineage (GTDB taxonomy): Bacteria > Planctomycetota > Planctomycetia > Planctomycetales > Planctomycetaceae > Alienimonas > Alienimonas californiensis. Next base: position 206,012 of record NZ_CP036265.1, on the reverse strand, counting down.
CGTTGCCCTGGTGCACGTCGCAATCGACGATCGTCGCCCGCTCGGTCAGGCCGCGGGCCCGCAGGTCCCGCACGGCGACGACGGCGTCGTTGAACAGGCAGAAGCCCTCCCCGCGGTCGGCAAAGGCGTGGTGCGTACCGCCGGCGAGGTTCGCGGCGAACGGCCGGCCGGTTTGCAGCCCGGCGACGGCGTCCGTGCAGGCGGCGATCGTCGCCCCCACGCTGCGGCGGGAGCGTTCCACCAGGGCCTCGCTCCACGGGAAGCCCAGCCGGTTCACCTCCAGCCGGGTCAGATCGCCGGTCGTGATGCGGCGGAAGTAGTTTGGCGTGTGCACGCGGAGCAGTTGCTCGTCCGTCGCCGCCGGGGGCAGCGTGAGCGCCACGCCCGGCGGGCGGGCCTCCGCCAGCCAGGCGGCGACGCGTTCCCGCAGGCGCGTGTACTTCGCCATCGGAAAGCGGTGGCCCTCCGGCAGGGGCAGGGCGAAGGTGTCGGTGTGATACAGCACGGGCCTGTTTGGCGAGCGTGGGGCGTGAGCCCCATGAGGTGCGGGTGCGAGGGCCGAAGGCGAGGCACGGGTGCGGATCGTAGGGGCGGCGTTCGATTCGACCGCCCGGGGCGTGCCGAACGGCGTTGAGGGCCGTGCGGCGGACTGTCATCCTCCCCCGCCGATCAGCCGCCGCTCATGGGGTTCAGGCCTCATGAGTGCCTCTCGGAGGGCTGATTCGCCCTCTCAGGGGGCTGACGCCCCCTCGCTCGCCGATTCTCAGACCCGCCGCGCCCATGTCCCCGTTCGTCATCCTCGCCGTCGGGGTCGCGGTCGTGCTGGTGTTGATCCTGGGGTTCAAGATCAACGCCTTCCTGGCCCTGCTGACCGCGGCGCTGGTGGTGAGCTTGATGAATCCGCTGCAGCAGTCGGGAGAGGAGTTCGTCCCGGCGCCGGTCGGCGAGAAGGTCACCCGGGTGGCCGCGGAGTTCGGGGCGGCGGCGAAGAACGTGGGGCTGGTGATCGCGCTGGCGGCGGTCGTGGGGACTTGTCTGCTGGAGAGCGGGGCGGCGGACCGCATCGTGCAGTCGTTCGTGCGGCTCCTGGGGATCGAACGCAGCCCGATCGCCCTGCTGGGCAGCGGGTACGTGCTGAGCGTGCCGGTCTTCTTCGATACGGTCTTTTATCTGCTCGTCCCGCTGGCCCGCAGTTATTACGCCACCACGCGGAAGAACTATCTGAAGTGCCTGTGCGCCATCGCCGCCGGCGGGGCGATCACGCACACCCTCGTCCCGCCGACGCCGGGGCCGCTGACGCTCGCGGAGAACCTGGACATCGACCTGGGCGTGATGATGGGGATCGGCGCCCTGATCGCCCTGCCGGCGGCGATCGTGGGGCTGCTGTTCGGATCGTGGATCGACCGCAAAATGCCGGTCACGCCCGGCGGCGGCGGTCAGGCCGGAGTCCCCGACGCCCTCCCCGGCGGCCCGGAAAGCGGTACGACGCTCACGGCCCGCTCCGACGACACGCTGGTCAGCGGCGAAGCAGCGGACATCCCCAACCCGGACGCGATCGACGCCGCCCACATTCATGAGGCGAACCCCCCGGGGGCGCCGCGGCTGTCCCTCTGGCTGGCGCTGGTCCCCGTGCTGCTGCCGGTCGCGCTGGTGGGCGTGAAGACGACCGGGGACACCTATCTGCGGAACCAGATCGGCGTGTTGAAGGACGACGGGCTGGTGGCCCGCGACCTCGACCCCGGCGCCGCGGAGAGCGCCGCCGACGCCCTCGCCGACGACCCGGCGAACGCCGACCCGGCCGTCGCCGAATACCGGGCCCGGCGGGACGGCCCCGTCGGCTACGCCCGGGTGTTCGGCGACCCGAACCTCGCCCTGCTGCTCTCGGCCGCGGTGAGTCTGTTCCTGCTCTGGCGCCAGCGCCGCCCCAGTCGGGAAGCGATCGGCCGACTGGTCGAAACCAGCCTGATGAGCGGCGGGGTGATCATCCTCATCACCTGCGCCGGCGCCGCGTTCGGCGGGATGTTGAAGGAGGCCGGCGTCGGCAAGGCGATCGCGGACGCCTTCGGCGAGAGCAGCACCCAGGGCTTCGGCCTGCTGGGGCTGGGCTTCGGCATCGCGGTGCTGCTCAAGAGCGCCCAAGGATCGAGCACCACGGCGATGATCGTGACCAGCGGCATCCTCGCCGACTTCGTCACCGGCCCGGACGTCGCCGCGCTGCCCTTCCACCCGGTCTACCTCGGCACCGCGATCGGCGGCGGCAGTCTGGTCGGCAGTTGGATGACGGACAGCGGGTTCTGGATCTTCGCCAAAATGGGCGGCCTCACCGAGGCCGAAACCCTGAAAAGCTGGACCCCGCTGCTGACGATCCTCGGCGTGACCTCCTTCGCCACCAGCCTGCTGCTGGCCTGGCTGTTGCCGTTGACCTGAGACCGCGGACCGGACGGCGGGGCCGCCGGACGGCCGACGGCGGGGCGGCGGGCTGGTAAGGTGCCGCGCCCGTCCCGTCCGTTCCGCGTCAACGCCCGATGGCCGCCCCCACCGAGATCCGTCCGACCGTCCAGCCGGTCACCGACCGCATTCTCAAAAGCGAAGGCGAGGCCGGCGCCGCCTCCTTCGTGATCTTCGGGGCCAGCGGGGATCTCACCGCCCGCAAACTCCTGCCGGCGCTGTACGACCTCTGGCAGGACGGCTACCTGTCCGACGCCTCCCCGATCATCGGCGTCGCCCGGCGGGACAAAACGGACGCCGAGTTCCGCGAGGAAATGCACGCCGCGGTGAACGAGGAGGCCCGCACCGCCCCCGTCTCCGCGGAGAACTGGGACCGCTTCGCCGCCCGGCTGTTCTATCGCCGCCTCGACATCGCCACGCCGGAGCAATACGCGGCCTGGGGCGAGGAAATCAAAACGATCGAACGGGACGCCGGCGTGACGGACCGGCGGATCGCCTATCTGGCGGTCGGCCCCAACCTGTTTCACGACTGCGTGGAGGCCCTCGCCGGCGGCGGGCTCATCCCGGAGGACGATCAGGACGACCACCCGCCCTGGCTGCGGGTCGTCGTGGAGAAGCCGTTCGGCACGGACCTGGAGAGCGCCAAGGAATTGAACAGCGACCTGCGGGCCCGCCTGCGGGAAAAACAGCTGTATCGGATCGACCATTATCTCGGCAAGGAGACCGTTCAGAACGTCCTGATGTTCCGGTTCGGCAACGGCATTTTCGAACCGCTGTTTAATCGGCAGCACGTGGATCACGTGCAGATTACCGTGAGCGAATCGCAGGGCATCGAGGGCGCCCGCGGCGGGTACTACGACACCGCCGGCGCCCTGCGGGACGTGTTGCAGAACCACGTTCTGCAACTGCTGGCTTTAGTGGCGATGGAGCCGCCGGCGAAATTCGCCGCTGACGACATCCGCGACGAAAAACGCAAGGTGATGGAGGCCCTCCGCCCCGGCGGCAAAAAGCTCAACGAGTGGGCGATCGCCGGGCAGTACGTCGCCGCCGACGGGATGAACGGGTATTTAGAAGAGGATCGCATCGGCGAGAACAGCACGACCGAGACCTTCGCGGCGATGAAGGTGCGGGTCGACAACTGGCGCTGGAGCGGGGTGCCGTTTTATCTCCGCACCGGCAAGCGATTGCCGGAAAAACTCACGGAGATCGCCGTGCAATTCAAACTGCCGCCGATGCAATTGTTCCGCACGGTGGAGTGCAGCGGGGACGTCTGCGACCTGATCGGCGCCCAGCCCAACCGGCTGGTGTTCCGCGTGCAGCCGAACGAGGGCATCGAGTTGAGCTTTTCCTCGAAGCGGCCGGGCATGCAGTACCAGATTCACCCCGTCCGCATGGACTTCGACTACAGCGAAGCCTTTCCCACCAAGCTGCCGGAGGCCTACGAACGGCTGTTGCTCGACGTGATGCGAGGCGACCGCACCCTGTTTACCCGGGACGACGAGCTGGAAGCGGCGTGGCGGTTCCTCGACCCGGTCCTCAAGGCGTGGGCCAAGCCGGAGCACAAACCGGAGGACTACCCCGCCGGCACGTGGGGCCCGGACGCCGCGATGAATCTGCTGAGCGACAGCGGCCGCCAGTGGCGCGGGGAGCAGTAGGCCCGTGGACGTGCCGCCGCGACCGCTGACGGACCGCGAGGCGACGCTGGTGCGGTGGCTCCTGACTTGCGGCGGCCCCATCGGCGCCCGGTTTCTGCCGGAGGTCGACGACCTCCGCGTGGTCGGCCTCTGCGGTTGCGGCTGCGCGAGCGTCGACTTCGTCCGCGGCGGCGACGGCGGGATGCGGCCGTTCGCCCGTCATCAGTGGGACGGCCCGGACGGGGAGCCGTGCGGGGTATTCCTCTACACAATCGAGGATCGGTTGGCCGGTTTGGAGGTCCATTCGTGCGACGGTCCCGCCGGTCTGCCGAACCCCTCGAAACTCCGGCCGGGGCCGACTCTGGACGGCTGAGCGATCGTGGCGTTGCCCGCGTCGGCTCCGGCGCGGATGATCGGGCCCTCGCTCGTCCGTTCCGTCCGCCCCCGCGTCCCGTATGTTCCGCACCCTCGCCCCGCGACCCGCGCTCCCGAAGCGACGGGCGAAGAGCCAGTCGAAAGGCGGCAAACCGGCCCAGAAACGCAAGCCGGCGCCGATTTACGGCCCCGCCGAGCATGAGGCCCTGACCCGCGCCGGGCGGTTCAACGCGGAGCTGATGGATATGCTCCGCCCGCACGTGCAGCCCGGCGTGACGACCGCCAAGCTGGACGAACTGGCCTACGAATACACCCGCGAGCACGGCCACCGCCCCGCCACGCTGGGTTACGAGAACGCCCACGGCGGCCGGGACTACCCGGCGAGCATCTGCACCAGCGTGAACGAGGTCGTCTGCCACGGCATCCCCTCCGATTACGTGCTGAAGGAGGGGGATATCGTCAACGTGGACCTCACCTCGATCGTCGACGGCTGGTACGGCGACAGCAGCGAGACGTTCCTCGTCGGCGAGGTGGACCCCCGCACGGTCGACCTCGTGCAGGCGACCTTCGACAGCCTCTGGGCCGGCATCCACGCGGCCAAGCCGTGGGGCACCGTGTTCGACATCGGCCGGGCGATCTTCAGCCTCGCCCGGGACCGCGGCTATGGCGTCGTGCGGAACTTTCAGGGCCACGGGCTGGGCGAGGAGTTCCACCAGGAGCCCGGCATCCCCCACTACCCGGAGGAGCACGCCAAAAACGTCGTGCTCAAGCCCGGCATGTGCTTCACGATCGAGCCGATGCTCAACGCCGGCACGCACGACACCGGCAAGCCGGACCGCCGCGACGGCTGGAGCGTCCGCACCAAGGACCGCAAACCCAGCGCCCAGTTCGAGCACACGCTGTTCATGACCGATCACGGTCCGGACGTGCTCACCCTCACCCAGAACGGCCCCGCGGAGGGGCACCAGTTCGGAAGTTAGGCGGCGGGCGAGTCGTTCTTCTCCCCTCTCCCCTGAGGGAGAGGGGCCGGGGGTGAGGGTGCGGCGCAGCCGTCGGTGCGGGCGCCGGCGGAGGGTGATCGCTGCAATCCACGTCGGATTGCCCAGCGTTGCCGCTGCGCGGACCCCCTCACCCCCGACCCCTCTCCCCCAAGGGGGAGAGGGGAGAACCCTGTTCGAAGCCGCCTCGTCTGGCCGCGGGCGCCGCTACCGCAGTGACGGCGGTTTGCGGGTGTGGGGAATCCGTGGGCGGCGGACGCGTTCCTCCGGCCCGCGGAAGACGTACGGCTCCCACAGCGCCCGGACCGCCTCCCACTCGGCCAGCGTGCGGGTCGGATACCAGGGCGGCTCGCCGTGGGTGCGCATGTCGTACTCCGCGGCGTGTTTGAAGACCCACTCGCCGACGGTCGGCGTGGGCCGCTCCGGCGGGAAGACGCCCCGGGCCCGGAACGCCTCGGAGACGCCGCGGTCCGCAATCACCTCGGTCCGCCAGCGTTGCAACTCCGCGAGGAGTTCCGCCTTCGTCGCCGAGAGGGCCGGGTCGTCGGCGACGTTGTTTACCTCGTGCGGGTCGGACCGCAGATCGAACAGTTCCACCTCCGGTTTGCTCGGAGCGAAGAACGCCGCCTGCTCCGGCGTCAGTTCGCCCTTGAGATACAGCACGCTCATCTCCGCCAGGGCCGGGTAGGCGCCCTCTTTATAGGAGCTGAACTGGCACCAGGGCCGCTCCGGCATGAGGTTGAGGATGAGTTTATATTCTTTGGAGCGGATCGTCCGCATGGCGTCGTGCGTGGCGCCCATCCGGTCGCGGGCGGCGAACACGTACTTGCGGGCGGCGATCTCCGGGCCGAGCAGGCTCGCCCCGTGCAGCGGGACCGGCGGCGTGACCCCCGCCGCGTCGAGGGCCGTGGCGCACAGGTCGATCGCCGTCACCAGATCGTCGTTCACCCCGCCCGGTTCGATCCGCCCCGGCCACCGCACGATCAGCGGGACGTGCAGGCCGGGGTCGTAGAGAAACTGCTTGCCGCGGATGTGGCAGCGGCCGTGGTCCGCGGTGAAGAACACCAGCGTGTTCTCCGCCAGGCCCTCGTCCTCCAAACGTTTTAACAACGCGCCGACTTCCCGGTCGACGAGCTGCATCTGTTCCAACCCGTTCGCCCAGTCCCGGCGGATGAAGGGGGTGTCGGCGTAGTAGGGCGGCAGTTCCACGTCCGCCGGGTCGATCGGCCGTTGCGGGTCGCGGTTCCAGGGGCGGTGGGTGCCCTGAAAGCTGATGCGGGCGAAGAACGGCTGCCCTTCAGCCCGCTGCGTCCAGTCCGTCCCCTGAAATAATTCTTCCCGGGCGTCCGGCAGGAAGTTCACGTCCACCTTGCTGCTCATCAGGCAGGTGAAATACCCGGCGTCCGCCAGCAGATGCGGGATCTGCCGCACGCCGTGGGGCAGGGGCCGCTTGTCCTGCGTGCGGTGCTGCTCCGCCCCGATCCAGTTCTGATGAACGCCCGTCATCAACGCCGACCGCGACGGCGAGCAGACCGGCGCCGTGGTAAACGCCCGGGTATAGCGGACGCCCTCGGCCGCGAGGGCGTCGACGTGCGGCGTTTCGATGCCCGGCGTGCCGTAGCAGGACAGGTCGGGGCTCCAGTCCTCAATGGTGATCCAGAGGATGTGGGGCCGCTCCGCGGGCGCCGGGGCGGCGCTCGCCGTGGAGACGACGGCGAGCAGCAGGCCGACGGCCCGCAGGCCCGGGAGGGGGGCGAAAAGCATCACGGGGGCGGGGGCGAGCGTGGGGCGAGAGGGACTCCGACCAACCTAACGCGGCCCGCCGGCCGACGCCCCGCTCCTCCCGCCGCACTGCGGAGCGCCCCCCGCGCAAACAGACCTCCGCGCAAGCAAAGAAGCGCCCCGGCAACACGCCGGGACGCTTCAATACGAATCCGTTGAAAACGACGAGCCGCACGCGAGGCGAGGCGCGCCGGGCGATTAGTCCTCGGACCCTTCGCCCTCGTCCTCGGGCAGTCCTTCGGGGAGGGGCGCCATCCGCTCGCCGTCTTCGGCGTCGGGGATCACGGGCATCTTGTCCAGAGCGGGGAAGGCCGACTCGGGGATCTCCTCGAGGTTCTCCTTCTGGTCCTTCTCGGCCAGCTGGGAGTACTTCCCTTCGCCCTCGGCTTCCAGGTCGAACCGGCCGAGGTAGCGGTGGCTGTACGGGTTATAATAATACACGTACCGCGGCTGCGTCGGGTAATAGACGACGTACCGCCGGCGGTAGCTCGTGTAGGTCGGCGTGGGCTTATAGTGGTAGACGCGGTAGTGGTACCGCGACGGCGCGGAGTAGTGCCAGCCGGAGTAGTACTGGCGACGGGCGTTCGTGGCGTTGGCCTCGGCGGTCGACGCGGCGTCGAACGCGCCGGGCACGCACACGAGCCCGGCGGCCGCCGCGGCCATCAGGCCGGCCAGCAGGGTGGGGCGAAAAGCGGACATTGTGAGAGGTTTCAGCGGGGGGGACGGGGAGGTGACGGAGCGGACAAACCGACGGCCCTCCTACCGGCGTTCAGCCCAGAACTATCCCAAGCGGGGTTTGCGCCCGTGTCAACCTGCTGCTAACGGACTGTGAGGTCCGTGTCCAGCCATGGAACCCCGATGGCGTTTGGGGAGGCCCCCCGGTAAATTGGTCCTGATGAACGGCGCGGTCTGCGAACCGCTGAACGACCTGCCGCCGGCTGCGGGGAGACGGCACGCCGGCACGCGGCCGGACGTTCGGAACGCTCCCGGGGAAGCAGGCGGCGTACGGCGGCGTAGGGCCTTCACGACGCCGTACGTTCCTCCCGCCCGTATCCCCGCCCGTCCCTGCCCGAGGGACCGCTGATGTCTTCCCCGGAGCCTCCCGCCCGCCGCGACGTTCCTCGCACCTCCCGGCCCGGCCGGCCGGCGCGGTCTGCCGGGGGGGCGTTGAGCAGAGCGACGTTCCGCGGGACGGCGTTGCTGGTCCTGCTCATGGGCGGCGCCCCGTCGGTCGTCGCGGCAGACGGCGCCGCGCCCGGGCGGTACGCGATTCTCATTGGCAACGACGCCTATCCGGGGTTCGAACTGTCCGCCTCGTCGGCCAACTTGGAGGCCGTGCAGCGTTGGCTGCGCGACGAGGCGGGCTATGCGGAGGAGGAGATTCACCTCCTGCGGAACGCCACCCGGGCGCAGTTCCTGACCCAGTTCGATCAGGCGCTCGCCGCGATTCCCGCCGACGGGCCGAAGGCGAAGCAGATCTTCTTCTACTTCAGCGGTCACGGCACGATCCGTCCCGACGAGGACGGGGACGAGCTTCAGCAGGTCGGCGCCCACGGCGCCGGGGCCGGCGACTTCATCGACGAGGCGTTCGTGATGATCCCGACCGGCCCGGCGGCCGGCGCCCCGCTGAAACCGTCCCAATACGCCGAGGAGGACCTCGTCCGCGACGACGAGTTCTTCCTGCAGATGTGCGCCCTGACCGGGCGCTGCGACGAACTGGTGGTCGTCGTCGAGGCCGGCCGGGTCGGGGGAGCGGGGGCCTCGGCGGACGGCCCGCAGACGAATATGGCGCCCGGCGGGTTTCTGGAGGCGCCGCGGGACGCCGACCCGCGGCGGAAATCGGCGACCGACGGGCAGGCCGTGGATCTCCGCCGGACGCGGTTCGACGACTCCTGCACGCTGCTGTTCTTCGCCGCCTCCGCGGCCCTCCGGACCGACGCCGCGTCCAAGAACGCCGCCGCGGGCGGCGTCTCGGGCAGCTCCCCGGACGGTTCCGCCAGCCGGTTCACGAGCGAGATGCTGAGCCTCCTGCGTCAGCCGGACGTGACGTGGCGGGCGCTGTGCGAGGCACTGGAGTCGTCGGACGATCAGCCCGGGAACACGGCGACCGCGGTGGCGCTCCACGGCAATCTGCAGCGGGACGATTTCCTGGTGCGGGAGGAACTGCTCGGCCGCGGCGAGGCGGCGTCGCCGCGGGGGTTCGAGGCGTTCGAGTGGCGGGTGCAGAATCGCCGCGGCAATCGCTCCCCGTTGGACCTGGAGGCCGACCGCCTGCCCCCCGGCACCCGCCCCGAACTGTGTCTCACCCCCCGCAGCGGCTTGCTGTACCTGTACGTCGTCGACGCCGGTCCGGTCTCGCCGGAGCCCGGCGCGCCCTTCGAACCTCGCCTGCTGTCCGCCTGGCCGGAGGCCGAGGACGGGGCCCGCACGTTGCGGACGGAACGGATCGCGCTGCTCCCCGGGCCGACGCCCCACAGAATTGAAGTGCTCGGCTCGCCCTACCGCCTGCCGGCGCTGAACGCCCGGCGCCTGCTGGCGCTCGCCGGCGCCGAACGGATTCACCCCGCCCCGGCGTCCCCGACGACGGTCGACGAGGACCGGCGGAGGACGGTCGAGGACCTCCTGGACGAATGGATGTTCCTGCAGAGCGACACGGTGGCGGAGAACCTGTGGGCCGTGGTCGCAAACGTCGACCCGGCCGCCGCGAAGGCCGCTTCGACCCAGTTGGAGTTCCGCGAGCGGGACGAACTCGTCGATCGCCGGCTGGCGCTGGTCGTCGCCGGAGCCGGGGGGGAGGCCGGAACCGCGGGGGCGTTCCCGCCGGTCCGCGTCCGCTTCGTTTTGCCGGCCGCCCCGGGCGATTCGGCGAACCGCGAGCCCTCAAACGAGGAACCCGCCGCGACGGACTGAGCCGTCGCGGCGGGTTCGGTGCGGAGGTCAGTCCGTCTTGTTGAGCCGACCCTTCAGCTCATTCAACAAGTCGAACTCACAGCAGGTCGAACTAACAAGCAGGTCGAACTAGTCCAGCAGGACGGAGTACTCAAGGCGAACGATGTCGTCGTAGAGCACGTCGTCGGTGAGGGCCAGGCCGTAGCCGGCGTAAACGCTCTGCCGGCCGAACAGGTACCGCAGGCCGACCTTGTAGTTGACGATCGTTTCGCCGTCGGCGTCGGTGACGTCGATCTGGCGGGTCGCCGGGTTGAACTCGGACTGCTGGCCGTCGTAGAAGGTCCAGCCGACGAACTCGTTGAGGAGTTGCAGGTTGGTGTCGCGGGTTTCGACCAGGTCCAGGGCGGCGCCGAGGCCGAAGCGGAGCACGTCGCTGGTGTAGTCTTCGCCGTTGAACTCGGTGCCGTTGCCGGCGTCGACGTAATACTGCGCCTCGCCGAACAGGTGCAGGTCGTCCGACAGCGATTGCTGGAACAGCAGGCCGGGCACGATGAACTGCGTGCCGTTGCCCAGGCCGAAGTCCGGATCGCCGGTGTTCGTCTGGTACATCAACTGAAACGTGAGGGCGGTGTCGCAGTCGTCGTACAGCGATACGCGAACGCCGGCGTTGATGTCGCCGAGACCGTCGTCGGCGAAACCCTGATCGCGGAACTGGTCGTAGCCGCTGACGTCCCGCCAGGGGACCTCAACGAAGGCGGAGACGCCCTCGACCACTTCCAGTTCGAGATAGGCGGAGATCTCGTCGTAATCGAAGCCGTCGATCACCGGCCGGACGGGGCCGGTCGGGCCGCTGACGGTCTGGCCGGGGACGGCGGCGACGTTGCCCGGGTTGCCGGGGCCGATGAACACGGCGGGAGTGCCCGGGGGCAAGGACGCTTGCAGCGCCGGGGTGTCGTAGGCGCCGTAGAGGAATTCGCCGCGGTCGCTGTTGCCGTCGCGGGCGCCGCTGTAGCGGAGGCGGAAGCGGCTGGCGACGACGGCGGGGTCGATGTAGCCCGGGTCGCCCACGCCGCCGCCGACCGCCGCGAGGCCGGAGCGGCCGGCCAGCGGGTTGGCCGTGTTGGCGACGAGGTTCTGGGCCGCCGGCGAGGGCGGGGCCGTCCGGGAGAACGTCTCCGGCAGCAGCTCCGTGGCGGAACCGTCCATCGGGGCCGGCGGCGCCGGCGTCACCGGCGTGATCACGCCCGGCGGGCAGGGGTTGTAGGCCGGCGGGCAGGGGTTGTAAGCCGGCGGGGGGCACGGCGGCGGACCCGCGAACGCGGGGGTGGCGGCGCCGCCGGCGACAATGCCGAGGACCGCCGCCCGCCGCAGGCGATCGGCGTGACGTTTCAGGGGGGGCAGCATCGGTCCTCCTTGACCGGAGTGGAACGTGAGCGTGACGCCGAAAACACGGAGCGTCCGCGACTCGTTCCATATCGGAGCGGTTTCACGCGTTCCTGAAGGCCGGACGGCCCAGCGCCTGCCGAACGCTCGCCTTCTTCACTAAAATCGCTGGGGGGACGAGGTTTTTTGTCTGTTCCCCGCCGGTGTCGGGACTGTCCGGTCCCGATCAATCCTTCGGAACCAGAGCGTCCGATGTTCATTCGGTCAGAACCCTGTTCCCCCCCCGGAACCACGTCGCTGGTTGTGACGGCTCTGTCGCTGGCCGTCGCGTCGCTCACGGCCCTGACGGCGACCGGCGGGACGGCGCTCGCGCAGGTCGGCGTGGCGACGCCGAACGTGCCCCCGGCAACGGCGAACCCGAGCTCCCCGCCGGTGGTCGCGGCGCCGCCCGTCACAGCGCCGCCCGTCACGTCGGCGCCCGTCACGTCGGCGCCCGTCACGTCGGCGCCCGTCACGTCGGCGCCCGTCACGTCGGCGCCCGTCACGTCGGCGCCCGTCACGTCGGCGCCCGTGGTGCGGGCGCCGACGGCGGCGGAGCGGGAGGCCAACGGGCGGCGGCAGCTGTTCGTCGCCAGCGACCGCGACGGCCACGCCGCCAGCGTGCAGGCCCTCTGCTTCACCCCGGACGGTCGGCGCCTCCTCTCCGGCGGGCACGATAAGCGGGCGCTGGTCTGGGATTGGAACGCCGGGACCGTCGTCGCCACGCACCGCTGGCTGGCCGAGGAGGGCCTGTTCGGGGCGGTCCGCGCCGTGGAGGTCTTCGCCCGGCCCGACGGCACGACTGCAGCGGTGATCGGCGGATACGGCGGCACGGACCGGATCGGCGATTTGCAGTGGGTCGACGTGAACGACGACAGTCGCGAACCGCTGCACTACGAACCCGCCGGCCCGGACGGGGCGGCCGCGGTCGGGCATCGAGCGGTGATACACGATCTCTCCGTGTCGCCCTCCGGGACGACCGCCGCCTCCGTCGACGACGCCGGCCGCGTGCTGGTGCGGTCCCAGGCGCCGTTCGGGCCGGCCCGGGAGTTGCGGGCGGCCGTGCAGTTGCCGCAGGGCGACGGCTGGTTGCCGATCCCGCGGTGGCCGGTGGCGCTCGTCGGGGAGACTGACGTCGTCGCCCCCGCCCCCGGGCCGGCGCCTCACCTGTGGAAACTGCATCTTCTCTCCACCAACGGCGGCGGCACGGAACTGGCGCTGCCGGGCGGCGCCTTCTGGGTGACGGCGCTGGCCGCCTCGCCGGTCGGCGATCGCTTCGCCGCGGCGTACGTCGACGCCGCCGGCAAGACCCGCGTGCTGGTCTGGATCCGCCGGCCCGGCGGGGCCTGGGCCTTCGCCGACCTGCCGATCCCGCCGGGGGCGGGGTTCCAGATGTCGCTGGCCTTCTCCGCGGACGGCAGCCAACTGGCCGGGGCGGGGGAGGCGACCGACCCGTCCGCCGGTTCCGCGGTGGTGTGGGACGTGCGGACCGGCGCCGTGTCGCTGACCCTCGGAGCCGTGGCCGACCGGCTGACGCCGCCGTCCGGCTGCGCCCTCTCGCCGGACGGCCGCACGCTGGCGCTCGCCCAGGGCAACGACGTGCAGATCTGGGACGTGCCCACGAAGCGGCTGGTTCGCACGCTGGTCGGGGGGCCGCGGTTCGATCGCGTCGCCTTCGATCCGGCCGACCCGAGGGACGGCGGCACGGGGTACTCGATCGTCACCCAGGTCGCCGCGACGCGGGAGGCCCCCGCGACGGCCTTCCGGTTCGCTCCGAAGCGGCAGCGGCTGGTTCCCGCCCCGCTCCCCGGCCCGGCCGACCGTCGCGGGGCGGAGATCGCCGCCGGGCTCACGCTGGAGCCGTACGCCGGACCGGCCACCTGTTTTCGGCTCATCCCGGCCCAGCGGGGCCGGTCGGCGGAGGCGGTCGCCGTGGGCACGGCGCACGGGGCCTTGTTCGTCTACGCCGCCGACGGTTCAAACCGGCTGCTGCGGACGTTCTGGGGGCATCAGGACCGGTTGAACGACGTGGCCGTCGCGCCGGACGGGCGGTACCTCGCCACGGCGTCGGACGACGGCACGGTGCGGTTCTGGTCCCTCGACGACCTGCCCGACCCCGCCGCCCCGGACCGCGACGCCGACGCGGCCCTGAAGCGACTGTGGGGCTTGGAGATCGAACGGGCGCCGGAGGGCGGGCGGGTCCGGGTGACGGCGGTGGCGGAAAACGCCTACCTGCACCGCAAGGGCATCCGGTCGGCGGACCTGCTGCGGACCGTCGCCGCAGTGCGGGAGGGGGCGCCGGCGTTCGCCACGTTCGAGCAGGTCCGGGACGAACTGTCGGACGTCCCCTGGCACGAGCAGACGAACTGGCGGTTCGACCGGCAGGGCCAGCCGCTGCCGCCGGCCACGCGCGTGGCCCGGCCGGTGTTCATGCCCACGCTGACGCTGGCGGTCGAGCAGGGCCGGGGCGACGGCTGGGTCGCCTGGCACCCCGACGGCTACTTCATGTACGCCGGCGGCGGGGCGAACCGGATCGGCTGGCAGGAGAACCGCGGCGCCGGCGAGCGGCCCGCCTTCCTGCCCTTCTCCGCGGTGCAGCGGCGTTACCACCGCCCGCAGGCCGTCTCCCGATTGCTGGAGGCCGGCGCCTGGCAGGCCGCCGAGGAGGCCGCCCCCGCCGAGTCCGACCTCCCGGACGAACCGCCGCCACAGGCACCCGTTAAGCCGCCGGTCGTGCCGCCGGTCGTGCCGCCCGAAGACGCCGCCCCGCCGCCGCGGGACGCCCGGCCGCGGATCGACATGGCGTCGCTGCTGTCGGTCTCGCACGCGGCGGAGTCCGTTCTGTTCGAGGCGACGCTCGGCGCGACGGAGGGGGACCCGATTCAGAGTTGGGCGGTGCGGGAGCTGAGCGGCCCGGTGGTCGCCTCCGAACAATTCGACCCGCCCCGGGCAACGGCGACCGTGCGGCAGTCGCTGCCGTATCTCCCCACGGCAGAAGACCCGGGGGAGAAGGGGTTCGCCCTCGAGGTCGTCACGGCCTCCCAGCGGCGGTTCTTCCAGCGTCTGATCGTCCTTCGGGACTCGCCGCCGGAGCAGGTCGTCTCCTCCCCGGATGTGTCGCTGGAATGGCTCACGCCGTCGCTCTCGGTCCGGTCCGGCGGGGGGGCCGGCGGGGAGGGCCGCGTCGTGAACAGCTTGGACCTGCCGGTGCGGGTCCGGGTGACGCCCCGGCAGGGGCAGACGATCGACGCTCTGCGGTTCCGCGTGAACGGCCGCTACGGGGCCAGCGCGCCGGCCCTGCCGACGGCCGGGGACGCCGGCGTCTACGAGGCCACGCTGCGGCTGGCGCCGGGGCCGAACCGCATCGTCGCGGAGGTGGAGATGCGCGAGGACCGCATCCCGCTGGGCGACGCCCCCATCGACGTGCGGGCCGAGGCGATCCCGGAGGAGGAGGGCTACCCGCAGTTGTGGGTGCTCGCCGCGGGCGTGGAGCGGTACGCCCCGCCGCTGGGCCGGCTGGCGCTGGCCAACGACGACGCCCAGCGCGTCGCCCGGTTCTACGACGAGGGCGGCCGGCGGACGCTGACCGCCGGGGGCCACTACAGCGAGGTGAACGTCACGCTGCTGGAGGACGCCGGGGCGGAGGATCTGGACCGCGCCTGGCGGCGGATCTCGGGGAAGGTCGGGGAGGGCGACACCGTGCTGTTTCTGTTCTCCGGCCACGGGGTGCGGGCGGCCGGCGCTCGGTCCGCCGCCGGGCGGGGGGGCGAAGTCGGGGAGCGGTTCTACCTGATGCTCGCGGACGCTTCGGAGGGGGATTTCGGCGCGAACTCGTTGTCGGCGAGGGAACTGGTGGAGCACGCCGTCGCAGTTCGGAACAAGGCCTGCCAGGTGGTGATCCTGATCGACGCCTGCCACAGCGGGGCGCTGATTCCGCAGGACGGCGCGTTCCTCGGCGAAGAAGACCTCGCCGCCCTGACCTCCTCTTCGACCGACCTGACCGCCGCGGCCTCGGCGGTGGGGGCGAAAACGGGGATCGCGGTGCTGTGCTCCTCCTCCGGCGACGCCTACTCCTTCGAAGGCCGCGAACCGATCACGAACGGCCTGTTCACCTGGGCGGTCGCCTCGATCCTCGACGGTTCGGCCCTGTCGCCGCCGCCGGGGCACCCGAACCTCGCCGACGTGGAGATGTCGCTCGCCCCCGGGGCGGAGATCTCCCTCAGCGCCGTGCGGAACTACGTCCAGAAGACGGTGCCCCGGCTGTTCGCCCTGCAGGGCCTCCGGGACGAGGGGGGAACGCAGCGGCCGGTGTTCTACGACATGTCCGGCGTCGATCCGACCTCGATCATCCTCAGCCGCTGGCCATAGGACCGGGGACGAAACGGCGGACCGGGGGGAGTCCGCGGCGGATTGTTGGATATGGTGCGACGTCTCCCCTTGGAAAGCCGTCCGATGCCCGATCCGTCCCCCGCCGACCCGCTGCGGTACGCCCGTCGCTGCTATGAGATGCACACCGCCTACGGTGCCGCGCTGGCCGCCGATCTGCCCGAGGAGCGGCTCACCGAACGCCCGCAGCCGGGGATGAATCCGCCGGTCTGGATTCTGGGGCACGTCGCGGTGGTGGGGAACTTCTCGCTGACCGTGCTGAAAGGGCTGGGGGTCGAGGCGACGCCCGTGGATCTGCCCGGCTGGCGGGAGAACTTCGGCATCGGCAGCCAGCCGCTGGTCTACGCCGACGGCTTCACGCCGCCGAACGGCGAACAACTGCGGGCCGCGGTGCGGGAGACGCACGACCGCGTCCTCGCCGCCGCGGCGCTCGTCCCTGCGGCGGCGCTGGACGAACCGCTGCCGCCGGAACTCGAGCGGCTCGCCGGCCGGTTCCCCCGCGTTGGCGATCTGCTCACCCATCTGCTGACCACGCACGACGCCGTCCACTGGGGCCAACTGAGCGCCTGGCGCCGGGCCGCGGGGCTGACGGCGATCAAGACCCTCTGAGGGGCGACGCTCTGACGGGCCGCTCGGGATCGATTGCGGCGACTTTGCCGATTCTGCCGAAGAGTCCGCCGCGCCCCTGCCGATAGGGACCGAAGAACCGGCGCCCCGTCGCGCCGGTCCCCCTCCCCCTGACCGGCGATCGTCGTGCTCTACGGCCTGTATCAATCCGCCCAGGGAGCGGCGACGAACCAACGTGAGTTGGAGGTCACCGCCAACAACATGGCGAACGCCGGCACCACCGGCTTTAAGCGGGAGCTGGCCCTCGCCGGCCACTACCGCCCCCACGCGGACAACCGCCTGTCGTTCGGGCAGGGGGGCGCTCCGCCGTCGCTGACCGACCTGCCGGGCACGAATCCGTTCGACCTCGGCTCCGCCCTCGCCCGGATGACGGGTGGCAACGGCCTGGCCGCGACGGCGATCGACCTCGCCCAGGGGCCGCTGAATGAAACCGGCGGCGACCTGGACGTCGCCCTCGCCGGCCCCGGGTTCTTTCAGATTCAGTCCGACGACGGCCCGGTTCTCACCCGCGACGGCCGGTTCACCCGGGGGCCGGACGGCACGCTGGTCACCGCGGAGGGCGGCCGGCCGGTGCTGGGCGAGGGCGGGGGGGCGTTGAACGTCCCCGCGAACGCCGCCCGCATCGGCATTGCCCCGGACGGCACCCTCTCCGCCAGCTTCGACGACGGCACGAACTACCCGCTGGGCAAGCTGAGCCTCGTCGAACCGACCGACCCCCGCAGCCTGACCAAGCAGGGCGACGGCCTGCTGACCGCCGCGGAAACCCGCCCCGTCGACCCTCGGGAGACGAACGTGCGGCAGGGCTTCGTGGAGGGCAGCGGAGTCGACAGCGTGAGGGAGACCATGTCCATGATCGCCGCCAGCCGCGGGTTCGAGACGAACGTGAACCTCGTGAAGCTCCAGGACGACACCCTCGGCCGCCTGCTCGCCGCCGCCCGGCCGTGATGAGCGATTCCTCGGGGGGCTGACGCCCCGCCGTTCGCCCTTCCGCCTCCCGCCTTCGTCCCTCCGCCTTCGAATGTCTCTCCGCGCCCTGCAATCCGCCGGAACCGGCATGCACGCGTTCGAGTTTGAACTCGACGTGATCGCCAACAACCTCGCCAACGCCGGCACCACCGGCTTCAAGCGGGAGCGGGCCAACTTCGAGGACCTGTTCTACGAGCACCTCCGCCTGCCCGGCGCCCCGGACGCCAACGGGAATCCGGTCCCGCTGGGCGTGGAGGTCGGCCTCGGCACCCGGGTCGCCAGCACGCAGCGGACGTTCTCTCAGGGCAACATGATGGAGACCGCCGGCCAGTTGGACGTGGCGATCGGCGGCGACGGATTCTTCGTCGTGGAGGACGAGAACGAGACGATGTACACCCGCGACGGGGCCTTCACCCTTAATCCGGACGGCGAACTGGTTCTCGCCAGCGCCGACAAGGGCCGCCGGCTGGTCCCCGGCATCACCGTCCCGCCGGACACGCTGGAAGTGTCCATCTCCCCGGACGGCGTGGTCAGCGTTTTGCAGGCCGGACAGAACCAGGCCCAGCAGGTCGGGCAGTTGCAGCTCGCCCGGTTCGTCAACCCGCAGGGCCTGATCCACCGCGGCGAGAACCTCTACAGCGTGACCGACGCCAGCGGCCAGCCGCTGGAGGGCCAGCCCGGCACCGAGGGCCGCGGCGTGCTGCGGCAGAACTACCTCGAACAGTCCAACGTCGAGCCGGTCCGCGAACTGGTCGGGCTGATCAAGACGCAGCGGAACTTCGAACTGAACACCCAGGTCGTGCAGGCCGCGGACAAAATGCTCGAACAGATCGCCAACCTGCGGCGGTTCTGATCCGGCTTGAAGACCGCTTGCGGTCTCGCGGACGACGATTCCTCACCCCGTCTCGATGGCTCTGACGCGCATGATGAACAGGACGACCGCCGCCGCCCTGACGCTCTGCGCCGCCCTCGCGTGCTGCGCTCCCGCCCCCGCCGGGGTGACGGTGACGCTGAAGGCCCGGGCCGCGGCCGTCGACAGCGTCGTGCGCGTCGGCGACGTGGCCGAGGTGACCGCGGACGGCCCCGCGGACGCCCCCGCCGCCGCCCGCCTGCGGACCGTGCCGCTGGCGCCCGCCCCCGTCGAGGGCAATACGACCACTCTCTCCGCTGCGACGGTTCGCGACCGGGCGCTCGCCGGCGGGTTCGCCGTGATGCTGACCGGCGCCAAAGCCGTCGTCCTCTCCGCCCCGCGGACGACGGGGGGCGAACCCGCCGACAATCGCCCGGCCAGCCCGGGCGATCGGGCCTACGGGGAGAAGTTCGTCACCGCCGCCGCCTCCCGGGCGCTCGCCCGGGCCGGCGTGGAGGGCGTGCGGATTGAAGTCGCCCTCGCCCCGGAGGCCGCCCGCATCCTCGCCCGGCACCGCCCGGACGGCTGCGACCTCAGCGGCCTCGCCCCGACCCCCAGCGTCGTGCAGACGGTCACGCTCCGCTGGTTGGACCGCCTGGAAAACGTGGTGACGGTCGAGGCCGCGGTGCGGCTCGATCCGCCGCGGCTCGTGCCGGTGCTGACCGAGCCGATCCCCCGCGGCGCCCCGATCACCGCCGACCACGTCGCTTGGCGGCCAGAGACCGCCGTCGCCGGCAGCGGCGGCGCCGCCGCCCCGATCCGGTTGGCCGGCGCCGTCCAGCCGACCGCCCCGTGGCCTTCGACGACGGACTTCGTCGGGCGCCTGCCCACCGGGGAGGCGATCCGCGATCTGCCCGTCGGCGCCGTGGTCGAGTCCGACGACCTGCGCCAGACCCCGCTGGTGCGGGCCAATCAGACGGTGCGCGTCGAAAGCCGCGTCGGCGGGATCACCGTTTCCCGCGACCTTAAGGCGACCCGCAACGGCCTGCTGGGACAGACCATCCCGATGTCCGACCCGGACGGCCCCGCCTACGGCGACCGCACGCGGATTTACGCCCGGGTGGTCGGCAATCGGCGGGCGGTGCTGGTCGGCGAAGCCGCCGAGAGCCCGGCCTACGCCACGACGCCCCAGTTCGATTCCACACCCCATTTCGATCCTGCCGGAGGCCCGCGATGACCCGCGCCCGCGTCTCCGCCGTCCGTTCGTCCCGCTCCGCGGCGCTGCTGCTCGGGGTCGGCCCGCTGCTGTGCGCCTCGGCCCTGTGCCCGACGGCCTTCGGGCAGGGCGCCGGGGGGCAGGGGGAGAGCTTCCGCATGCCGTCGACGATCGACCCGCGATCGCCGAGCATCGTGCCGACCGCCTTCCCGCAGACGCCGCAGATCATTCCGGCGCCGGCGCCGCTGGCGATCGACCCGCGGCTGACCGTCCCCCCGTCCGACTCGCCCGCCGCCCTGCCGCAGGGTCCCTTGGCGGGGCCGGCGCCGGGGCCGGCGGTCGCCCCGGCGCGGCCGGTGCTCGTCGGGGTGCGGCCCGGCGGGCGGCGGGCGCCGCAGTCGATGCGGGAACTCTCGCTGACTCATATCTCCCTGCCGGAGGCCCGCACGCTGGCGGTGCACGACATCATCACCGTGCTGGTGGACGAAAAAAGCGAGGTCGCGGTGCAGAGCCGCTTCGACCGCCGCCGCAATTCCGCGCTGGAGGCCAGCATCAATGAATTCGTCCGGCTGGATCCGACGGGCCGGTTGATCCTCAGCGCCACCGGCGAACCCAGCGTCGACCTTGAATCCGGGGTGCGGATCCAGGCGACCGGCAGCGGCATCGACACCGAGGCCGTCCGCTATCGCATCGCCGCGGAGGTGGTGGACGTGCTGCCCAACGGCAACGTCGTGCTGGAGGCCCGCAAGGAGATCCGCAACAACCGGGACGTGTGGGAATACACCCTCACCGGCACGATCGCGGCCCAGAAAGTGAACCGCGACCTGACCGCCCAAAGCGAAGACGTCGCCAACCTCAAAATCGAAAAGCGGGCCAAAGGCAAGATTTATAGCAGCACCGCCCGCCCCTGGGGCATCCGGGTCTTCGACCTGCTCTGGCCGTTCTGACCGCTCCCGGCAACCGACCTCTCCCACCCTTCAATTCGCCGCGTTGACCCGCGTCCTCCCGATCGCCGTCCTGCTGCTGGTCGTCGCCGCCCCGGCGGGCGCCGGCGTGCGGCTGGAGCACGTCTGCACGTTGGAGGGCCAGAAGGAAGTGCGGCTGACGGGGTTGGGGCTGGTGGTCGGTTTGGACGGCACGGGCGACGGCGGCAAGAATCTGCCGGCGATGCGGGCCCTCGCCGCCGCCATGCGGCTGCACGACGCCCCGGTGCTGGATCCGATCGAATTAAAAGACGCCGCGAACGTCGCCGTCGTGCTGATCGAGGCGACCGTGCCCGCGACCGGCGCCCGGCGGGGGCAGCGGCTGAACTGTTTCGTCTCCAGCCCGATGGGAGCCTCCAGCTTGGCCGGCGGTCGGCTGCTGGCGGCGCCGCTGCGGCTGGCGGAGGTCGGGGCGGACGTGGCGGTGGGCGTCGCCGCGGGGCCGATCGTGATTCAGGACCCGTTCGCCCCGCTGGTCGGGGCGCTGCCGAACGGACTCATTCTGGAGGAGGACTTCGACGTCTCCTTCGTCGGGGCCGACGCGGCGGGGCCGTTCGTAACCCTGCAATTAGACGCCTCCCACGCCGGGTTCGGCGCCGCCACGGAGGTCGCCCGGGCGGTGAACCGCGAGTTCGCCTTCGAGACCGGCGCCGAGATCGCCCTCGCCGCCGGCCCCGCCGCCGTGACCGTTCGCATCCCGCCCGCCTACCGGCCGGACCCGGTGCGGTTCGCGGCGCTGCTGCTGGCGGTCTCGCTGGAGCGGCCGGATAGCCGCCCGCGGGTCGTCGTCAACGCCCGCACCGGCACGATCATCGTGACGGGGGAGGTCGAACTCAGCCCCGTGGCGATCTCCCATAAAACTCTCACCGTGGACGTCGGTCCGCCCGGCGGCCGCGGCGCGGCCAACAACGGCTTCCGTCCCCTCGGCGAGCCGGAGCCGCAGCCGCGGCCGCAGCTCGAATCGCTGCTCCAGGCCCTTAATCAACTCCGCGTCCCCACCGCCGACGTGATCCACATCCTCCGCGAGCTGCACGCCAGCGGCAAACTGCACGCGGAGTTCGTGGAGGGCGGCTGACGGATTGAAGGGTGCAGGTGGGGAGTGAATAGGGGGGAGAGCGGCGAGGCGCATCTGACGGACTTTGAACGAAACCCGGAACGACCCATGCAGGCGACGCTCTTTCAACCGACCTCGCAACCTTCCGCCTTCACCCTGCAACCCCCGCAGGCGGAGCCGCCGGAGGACCTGTCCACCCGCGAGGCCTTCGACGGGTTCGTCGCCGGGACGCTGTTCCGGGAGATGCTCAAGTCGATGCGGACCTCCATGGGCGAGACGCCGTACTTCGGCAACGGGCAGGCGAACAAGATCTTCCGCGAGCGCCTCGACGGCGAACTGGCCGACCAGCTGGCCGCGACCAGCGGAAAGTCCCTCACCCAAGACCTGTACGAAGCCTTCGGCAACCAGACCGGGCTGAAGTAGAGGGGGCGGTGAGCGCACGGGGTCGGCCGCCGTCTCCCCTCTCCCCCTTTTTGGGGGAGAGGGGCCGGGGGTGAGGGGGCAGCGGCGCCCGAAGGCTCTTCGAGGTCCGCCTGCTCGTCCCTCCCCGATTCGTCACTGCAGGGAGCGCGGAAGCGGGTGAACCGTGCGACACCCTCACCCCCGGCCCCTCTCTCTCAAGGGAGAGGGGGGAAACGTGGCCGGCGTGCGGACACATCGCCCGAGCGGCTCGCCGTTCCGGCTGTGCGGGTTGTGCGGGCGGCCGCCGGTCGGTGCGGTTTCGCCGGCCGGGCCGGTCGAAACGACGGGAGATGACGCCGCCCGCCCACTTTGCCGCCCCGCCCGCCGATTCGTCGGTTCGCCCCGGCGCCGCCGTCGATCCGCTGGACCGGGTGGGGGCGGGGGCGGTGTCCGCGTACCTGTCCCGCTTGGACGCGGGGCGGCGGGAGTTGGACGCCGCCGGCACGGCGCTGTCGAACGCCGGCCGGGCCGCCGACGCCCCCGCGATGGCCGTCGCCGCCGATCGCTACGAGGCCGCCACGGCCGCCCTGCAGTCGCTCGCCGCCGAGCGCACCGCGCTGCTGACGCAGTCCGGGGCGGAGTCCGTTGCCGTGCTCGCGGCGTCCAATCCGGCGCTTGTCTTCCGCGTGAAGAGTCTGCGGGAGTCCGCCTCGGAGACACGGACTCGATTGTGGCCCCGCTGGGTCTCCGCCCGGCGCTCCGCCGCGGCCTGTGCCGAGGCACTGGACCTGATCGCCCGCGGCGGGGTGCGGTCCGTCACCTACGCCGCCGGCGGCGGGGCGGAGGCCGCCGGCGGCGGGGCGCTGCTGAACCTGTCCGGTTAGCGACTCCCTTTTCTGCACGGGGGGCTGACGCCCCGCCGCTCGCCCCGTTCGTTCGTTTCCCCGTCCGCCGTTCCCCCCCCGCCTGAGCCAATCGCATGGGTCTGTCAGCCGTGCTCGCGAAGAGCGCCAGCGCGCTGGACGTCTATACGACGGGGCTGGCGGTCTCCGGGAACAACCTGGCGAACGCCGCGACGCCGGGGTACGCCCGGGAAGAGCTGTCGCTGTCGGCCGGTCTGACGCAGGCCGGGGTGCGGCAGTCGGTCAACCTGCACCTGGAAACCCGGCTGCACGCCGCGGCGACCGGGGCGGCGGGCAGCGGGGTGACGGCGGAGCTGTTCGCCGGCCTGGAGCGCGTGCTGGGCGAACTGACCGACGGCGACCTGTCGACGGCCCTGTCCGACTTCTCGGCCGCCGTCGGGGCGGTCGTCGCGGAGCCGGATTCCGCCCCCCTGCGGCAATCGTTGCTGGACGAGGGCGCCGCGTTGGCGGGGGACTTCCGCAGTCTCTCCTCACGCGCCGCCGACATCAGCGACGGTCTGGCCACCCGGGCCGGCGAACTGGTGGGGGAGGCGAACGACCTGATCGAGGAGGTGCACAGCCTCAACCGACAGATCGTCCTGCTGGAACGCGGCGGGTTTGCCAACAGCGACGCCGGACAGATCCGCGACAAGCGTTATGCGGCGATGCAGCGGCTCTCGGAGATCGTCCCGCTGGAGTTCCGCGAAACGAAATTCGGCGCCGTCGAACTGCGCAGCGGCGACGACTGGCTCGTGCTGGGCGATTCGGTCCAGACCCTGGAGCTGGTCGAGCCGGTCATCGACGCGCAGAACCCGCCGCTCCGGATGCCCTCGCCGCGGGTGCGTACCAGCCGCACGCACTCCACCCTGGAGGGCGGCGGGGAGCTGGGAGCGGTTTTGGAGGGGGCGGACCGGATCGTGGGCGGGTTCCTCGACGACCTGGACGGCCTCGCCGCCGGCCTGATCGAAGCGGTCAACCGCGTGCACAGCGCCGGGCGGGGGACCGAGGGGTTTTCGAACGTCACCGCCTCCCGCACCGTGGACGACCCGGCGGCGTCGCTGGCGGCGTCGGTGAGCTACTTCGAACTGCCGTTCCCCCCGGCCCACGGCGGCTTCACCCTGACCGTCGTGAATCAAGCGACAGGGGCGGAGACCGACACCCGCATCGCAATCGACCTCGACGGGCTGAACGGAAACGACACCTCCCTGAACGACCTCGTCGCGGCGCTGAACGCGGTGGACGGCGTCTCCGCCGGGTTGGACTCGCGGGGCCGACTGACGATGACGGCGGCCTCCGGCCGACAGTTTCATCTCGGCGAGGACGACTCCGGCGTGCTGGCGTCGCTGGGCCTGAACCACTTCTTCGACGGCCGCGACGCCGGCTCGATCGGTCTGGCGGCGTCGCTGAAGGCGAACCCGGCGTTGCTGGCCGTCGGGCGGGGCGGGGGGCCGGGGGACAACTCGAACGTCCTGGCGCTGGCGGACGCGCTCGCCGGCCCGGTGCGGAGTTCGGCGAACGCGGAACTGAACGGCAAGACGATCGACGGCCGGTTCGCGGAGATCGTCGGGGCCGTGAACCGCGGGTCCGCCGCCGAGCGGGCCCTCGCCGAGGCGGCCACCTCTCACCGGGACGCCCTCGCCAGTCAGCGGGAGCAATTCAGCGGCGTGAGCCTGGACGAGGAGGCGGTCCGCATCATGGAACTTCAGCGCCAGTATCAGGCCAGCGCCCGGGTGATCAGCGTGACCGATTCGCTGCTCGAAACCCTCATCAACATGTGACCGGTCGGCCGGCGCCCCCGGCCGTCCTCGCTCCCAACCGTTTCAAACCGTCTCAGACCCGACACGACCGAAAGGAGGATTGAACGATGCCCGTCAGCCCGGTTCTCCCCGGCCGTACGCCGGAGACGTTCCAGTTTCAGCGGCTCGGCGCCTCGCTGAACAAGATCAACGCGGAGTCCATCCGCCTGCAGGACATGGCCGCCACCGGCGTGCGGATCGCCGTGGGCAGCGAGGACCCGGCCGGGGCCATCAAGGCCGGGCTGATGCAGCGGAACGTGGAGCGGAACACGGCCCTGCAGGAGCAACTCGCCGTCGCGAGCAGCCAGCTCGCCGCCGCCGACGTGGGCCTCGCCACGTTCGGCGACGCCGCGACGAAGGCCCGCACGCTGTTGCAGTCCGGCATCGGGGCGCAATCCTCGCAGGCGGAGAAGAACGCGCTGGCGGACGAGGTCGCCGCCCTGCGGCAGAGCATCATCCTGGAGGGCAACCGTACCTTCCGCGGCCGGTCGCTGTTCGGCGGCTCCAACCCGACCGGCTCGCCCTTCGCGGATCTGGGCGGCGGGAAGACGCTGTATACCGGCGACCTGGGCGGCATCCCCGGACTGATCGGCGACCACAGCCCGATCGACACCGCGGTGAACGGACACGCGGCGTTGCAGGTGCTCACCCCCGCCGAGAGCCGCCCGCTCTCGCCGGCCCTCACCCTGGACACGCCGCTGTCCGCCCTGCACGGCGGCGCCGGGGTCACGCCGGGCGAACTGACGGTGAGCCTGGACGACGGGCTGGGCAACCTCGCCTCGCAGACGGTCGACCTCGCCGGCGCCCGCACGATCGGCGACCTGAAGACCCGGCTGGAAGCGGCCTTCGGCGCCGGGCCGCCGGGGTTGAACGTGAACGTCTCCGCGGCCGGCGACGGGCTGTCGTTCGCCGTGAACCCCGGCGGGGACCCGGCGGCGGCGGTCACGATCGCCGACGTGAACGGCGGCCGGTTCGCCCGGGACCTGCGGCTCGTGCCGAATCCGGCGCCCGTCGCCCCCGGCGTGCTCGAGGGCGGGGGGCTGGCTCCGCGGGTCACGAAGCACACTCCCTTGACGGCCCTGAACGGCGGGGCGGGGGTGGACGTGGCGGGCGGCCTGCAGATCGTCCAGGGAGACGTGACGGCGACGGTGGATCTTTCCTCCGCGACGACCGTCGGCGAGGCGTTGGCCGCGATCAAGCTGCAAACCGAGGCCGCCGGCGTGCACGTCCTCGCCGACCTCAACGAAGACGGCACGGGGATCGTGATCCGCGGGCGGGTCAGCGGCGTGGACTTCTCGATCGGGGAGAACGGCGCCACCTCGGCGCGGGACCTCGGCGTCTCCACCCTGCCGGCCTCCACCCGGCTGGACGAACTGAACGGCGGGGCGGGGATCCCGACCGGCCCGCTGCCGGACGGCCCCGGCCCGCTGGTGATCACCCGCCGCGACGGCACCGACGTGAGCGTGGACCTTTCGGGGGCGGAGACGTTGGAAGACGTGCTCGCCGCGATCAACGCCGTGGACCCCGGCGTGCTGACGGCCAGCTTCGGCGCTCCGGGCAACGGTCTGACGTTGGCCGACGCGCAGGTCCCCGTGCTGCCCGCGGTGGCCGGGCCGCTGACGGTGGCGGAGTCGGAACTCTCCGTCGGCCTGGGGCTGGCGGGCCCGTCGTCGTCAGGACCGGCGGCGCCCGGGGACGCGATCTCCGGTTCCATCGACCACCCCCGCCGCACCGGCGGCCTGCCGGACCTGCTGAGCCGGTTGGAAGCCGGTCTGCGGGCCGGCGACGACGTCGCCCTGCACCCGCTGGGCGACCTGCTGGACGTGGAGCAGGCCCGCGCCACCGCCGTGCGGGCCGCCTCCGGCGTGCGTCATCAGCGGGTCTCGCAGCAGACGGATCGGCTGGTGGACGAGGAGCTCCAGTTGCGCGAAGACCTCTCGATGGTGCTGGACGCGGACCTCGCGGAGGTGTTCAGCCGCATCACGGCGCTGCAGACCGCCTACGAGGCGACCCTCCGCCTGACCGCCCAGGCGAACCAGCTGTCGCTGATCAACTTCCTGTAGGAGTAGGGCGAGCGGCGGGCGTGAGCCCTCCGTGTCCTCAAACCCGGACGATCGCCAGGACGCTCACACGGGGGGCGGACGCCCGCCGCTCGCCATGACTCAGCGAGAGTTATCCTCCCAGCGTTGAACCGCGGGCGACGCGCGTCTATCGTGCCCGACCCCCTTGCCGGCGGCGCCCTGCCTTCGGTGAATCGGGGCGGATCGTCCCGTGCGGGACGCAACCGCGACTTCTTGTTCTTCCCTCGCCCCCCCGGGCGTGTTCAGCAGGCGGCGTCGATGCCCATCCTCCAGAAATGCACCCAGCTTCCCAAGGAAGCCGCGGACCCGCAGTGGGTCACCGTGGACGCCGACGGGCAGATCGTCGGTCGTCTGGCGACCGGGATCGCCATGGTGCTCATGGGCAAGCACAAGCCGAGCTACACCCCGCACGTGGATAACGGCGACTACGTCGTCGTCACCAACGTGGAGCGGGTCGCCTTCGGCGGGAAGAAGATGGAGCACGAATCCATCGCGAACTTCTCCAAGAAGTGGCTCCAGAAGGAGTACGACCGCTACAGCGGTTA
The DNA here is from genome assembly GCF_007743815.1 of Alienimonas californiensis. Classification (GTDB taxonomy): domain Bacteria; phylum Planctomycetota; class Planctomycetia; order Planctomycetales; family Planctomycetaceae; genus Alienimonas; species Alienimonas californiensis. Next base: position 178,656 of record NZ_CP036265.1, on the reverse strand, counting down.
TCCCGGCGGCCGCACCGTCGAGTCCGCCGAGCGGCTGCACGCCCGCAAGCCGGAGATGATCCTGCACGAGGCCGTTCGTCGGATGCTGCCCAAGAACAAGCTGGGCCGGCAGATGATCAAGAAGCTCAAGCTGGTCGTCGGCCCGGATCACGGCCATCAGGCCCAGCAGCCCGGGGAGTTCCCCGGCTACCTGATGCCCTCCCGCACCCGCTGAATCTCCCGGCCGCTTCGGGGGCTGACGCTCCCCGGTCCCGCTTCTCCTCGCTTCTCCCCCGCTGACCTTCGCCCGCCGCGCGGGACCCTCGCTCATGCCGAACGACGCCGACACGCCCGATCCGGACGCCCCCTCGCAGACCCCCTCGGCGTCCCCGGCGCCGATGGACGGCGTGCCGAAGGGCCCGAGCAGCGAGACGACCGCCGCGGACGTGCCCGGGACCGACGAGAACAACCCGGTCGACGAGACGAAGGTTGCGTCCGACGGGACCTCCGGCCCGCGCGGCGCTTCTGATGCCGCGACCGGCAACTCCGGCGGCACCGAGAGCGGTCAGACCGCTCCGCTAGTCGATTCCGCCAACGTCGACGCCGGCGCCACCGCGGGCGCCGCCGACATTCAGGTGGACGTTCCGCAGGGCGATCTCGCCGCCGCCGATCAGGCCGCTGAGCCGGTGGGCGACGAGCCGACCACCGGCGCCGAGGTCGGCGCCGCCTCCCCGGACGAGATGGGCCCCGATGCGACCGGCGAGAGCTACGCCGAGGATATGGGTCTGACCATCGGCGGCGGCCGCGCCCCCGAGGACATCGCCCCGCCGCCGGAGAGCATGATCCGCGGCTCGATCGACCGCTTCGGCACCGCGATGGGCACCGGCCGTCGCAAGACCAGCGTGGCCCGCGTCCGCATCTCCGACGGCACCGGCCAGTTCAGCGTGAACGGCCGCGACCTGGACGACTACTTCAGCTTCGTCCGCGACGTGGAGTCGATTCGCGCCCCGCTCGAGCGGACGGAGATGGCCGGCAACGTCGACGTGTGGGTTCGCGTCGAAGGCGGCGGCAGCACCGGCCAGGCCGGCGCCATCGTGCTCGGCATCGCCCGGGCGTTGCAGGCCAAGGACCCGAACCTGCACGGCACGCTGCACCACGGCGGCTACCTCACCCGCGACGAGCGGGCCGTCGAACGGAAGAAGTACGGCCGCAAGAAGGCCCGGAAGAGCTTCCAGTTCTCCAAGCGGTGATCCGCCGGAGGATTTGTTTCACGTGGTAACGCCGGGGCCTCGCGAGGCTCCGGCGTTCTTTTTTCGGACTGCCCATGCCCACCGCCGTCATCAACTACCTGCTCGGGCCGGATCTGCGCCTGATGCTGGAAGAGGGTGACGCGGACGGGCTCAAGGCGTTCTGCGAGGAGCTGCACCCCGCCGCGTTGGCCGAGTTGCTGGCCGAACTGGAGGACGAAACCGTCTGGCGGGTGCTCTCGCACTGTGCGCTCCCGCGGCAGGTGGAGATCTTCGAGTTCCTCTCCCTGCACCGGCAGGTGGAGCTGGTCGAGGCGATCGGCAAGGAGCGGCTCAGCAAGCTCGTCGGGGAGATGAGCTCCGACGACCGGGCGGACCTGCTCTCCCGGCTCGATCCGGTGCGGGTGGAGAGTCTGCTCCCGCTGATGGCCCAGGCGGACCGGGCGGACGTCCGCCGGCTGCTGGCCTACCCGGAGGAGTCCGCCGGGTCGATCATGACCACGGAGTACGCCAGCCTCACGGAGCAGGCGACCGTCGCCGAGGCCCTCACCGCCCTCCGCAAGCAGGCCCCGGACGCCGAGACGCTGTACTACATCTACGTCCTCGGCCCGGACCGGCGGCTGGACGGGTTCGTCTCGCTGCGGGACCTCGTGCTGGCCCGGCCGGAGCGCACGGTCGGCGAGTTGATGCGGCGGGACGTGATCAGCGCCCGCGTGGACGACGACCAGGAGAAGGTCGCCGCCCAGGTGATGCGGTACGACCTGCTCGCCCTGCCGGTGGTCGACGAGGCGAACCGACTGGTCGGCATCGTCACCCACGACGACGCGATGGACGTCGTCCGGCAGGAGGCGGAGGAGGACGTGCTGCGGATGGGCGGCGTCGAGCCGTTGGCCGACAGCTACGCCGAAACCGGCGTGCTGGAACTGGCGTGGAAGCGCGGCAAGTGGCTGATGTTCCTCTCGCTGGTCGCCCTGGCGACCGCGCAGGTGTTGCAGCGGTTCGAGGAAGTCAGCGAGGCGCACGTCTGGCTGGTGCTGTTCCTCCCGCTGGTGTTGGCCGCCGGCGGCAACGCCGGCAGCCAGTCGGCGGCGCTGATCATCCGGGCGATCGCCTTGGGGGAGCAGGGGACCGGCCCGTGGAGGCTGGCCGCCCGTGAACTGCTGGTCGGCGGCACGTTGGGCTTCCTGCTGGCGCTGATCGGCTATCTCAGCGGGTATCTGTGGTTCGAGTTGGGCTCCAACGAGAGCCTGATGGTCGCCGGCACGGTGTTCGTAGTGGTCGTGATCGGCACCGTCTGCGGCTCCCTGTTGCCGCTGGCGAGCAAAAAGATGGGCGCCGACCCGGCCCTGATGAGCACCCCCCTCATCACCGCGGTGATGGACGTGACCGGGGTGATCCTCTACTACGGCGTGGGCATCTGGCTGCTCACGACGCTGGCCGGCACGGCGGCGCGCTGAGGCGGCGGTCCCCGGGGGCGAACGTCCCGGAGTGTCTGCGCCGCCGGGTCACGCGACGGGGACGGTCCCGCCGTCGATCACGTACTCCGTTCCGGTGATCGAAGCCGCTCGGGGCGAGGCTAGGAACGCGATGAGGTTCGCCACCTCCGCGGGCTGGGCGGGACGCCCGAGCGGAATCCCGCCGAGCGAGTCCATGATGATGCGCCGTCCGCCTTCGAGGTCGACGCCGGCCTGCTCCGCGAGCCGTTCGGTCAGTGCGACGGAGGCTTCCGTTTCGACCCAGCCGGGCGAGACGCGAACGACGCGGACGCCCCGCGGCGCCGCTTCCTTCGACAGGCTCTTGCTGTAGGTGGACAGCGCCGCCTTCGCCGCGGCGTAGGCCGTCGTGGATTCCGGCAGGGGGAGGCGATTCTGGATCGACGTGACGTGCACGACCACGCCCGAACCCCGTTCCAACATCCCGGGCAGCAGCGCCCGGTCCAGCCGCACGGCGGGGAACAGGTTCAGGCGAAACTCGTCGAGCCAGGCGTCGTCGTTGAGGGCCGCGAAGCCGCCCGCCGGCGCCGACGAGCCGCCCAGGACGTGCACGAGGACGTCCACCCCGCCGAGTCGCTCCTCAACCGCTTTGACCACCGCGTCGCAGCCGGCGGCGGTGGTGAGATCCGCCGCGACGAACCACTCCGCCGGAACGTGATCCGGCCGCGCCCGTGCGGTGGTGAGCGTCCGGGCGCCGAGTTCACGGAAGAGGGCGACCGTGGCGGCACCGATGCCCTTGGTCCCGGCGGTGACCAGCGCCCGCCGTCCCGCGAGTTCCAGATCGAACGACATCACCCGATCTCCAGGGAGGCAATGCGGTCGCCGGTCAGGCGGAAGACGTGATCGAGTTCGAGCGGACTCCCGGGGAAGGCGCCCGCGACCCGGGTGCGGACGGCGAGACCGGCGTCCTGTTGAACGACCTCCAGCGGCTCCACGGTGTAGGGGGTTGCGCGTTGCGCCTCCCGCAGCCAGACGCCGATGGCCACATGGCCCCGGTGCGTCTGGCGCTCGTCCTGGACGACGGCGTCCTCGCCGAAGCAGCGTTCCGGCTCGAACGGGACGGAGCCGTTGCTCGCCTTAAAAAAGGCGGCGACCGGGTCGGGCAGGGGGACGTGCATGGCGTTGCGCTCCGAGGAAAGCGGGCCGAAGTTGGCGATGCGGAGATCCTCGCCTAGGCTGGCCGATCCTCAAGAACGCACTAAAAAGTAAGCGACCCACAAATGCGTAAGGCCTATACGCCCGAGACGGCCGCGGCGGGGGTGGAGGAGGCCTTTCAGTTGCTCGGGGGGCGTTGGAAACTGGTGATTCTGTTCCAGTTGTTCGGCGGCAAGGTGCGACGTTACTCGGATCTCGAGCGACTCGTCCCGGGGATCTCGCAGAAGATGCTGGCCCAGCAATTACGCCGACTGGAAGCGGATGGGCTCGTGTCGAGAACGGTCTACCCGCAGGTCCCCCCGAAGGTGGAGTATCGGCTGACCGAGTGGGGACAGTCCCTCTGCCCCGCATTGGACGCCCTGTTGACGTGGGCGGAGCGAAAGGGAGGGCCGCTCGATCCCGCCCCGCCCGGCGCCGTCGAAGAGGCCGGCGGCGGCCAGGACGAAGAAGTCGCCCCCGGCCGGTGATCTCCGGCCGCGGGGTTGGTTCGCCCTTCCGCAGCACGATGCCGGGCCGCAGGCGACCAACGCAGCTTCTCTGATCGCCGGCGAGGCGGCACCGGAGACGTCCGTGCACTGCTCAGACGCCTCTCAGCCTCCCAGCACGCCGGCCGGGCGGCGGGCGGCGGAGAACTTTCGCAGGACTGGTTGCGAAAACCCCCGCGGGCCATCATAGTCACTCTCGTTGAGACGCGATCTCAAAAGTCGGCCGACCGCTGGTCGCCCCGAGCGCGGGGCGGTCGTCAGATTCACAGGCTGGATTGTCGCCCCCTATCCACCTCGAGACTGTCCTCGGATGCCTCCGTCCTCCCGTCTGTCGTCACCTTCCCGGAGCCCACGTCGCGTCGGCTTCACGCTGATCGAATTGCTGGTGGTGATCGCGGTGATCGCGATCCTGGTCAGTCTGCTGCTGCCCGCCGTCCAGCAGGCCCGCGAAGCCGCCCGCAAGATGCAGTGCGGCAACAATCTCAAGCAGATTGGGCTGGCCATGCATAACTACCACGACACCTACCGCTACTTCCCGCTGACCTGGACCAGCAACACGGCGAACTGGGCCGTGGCGATCCTGCCGCAGGCCGACCAAGCGAATCTCGCCAGGAACTACGACTACAGCGTCCCCTGGGACGACCCGGCGAACGAGGACCTGAAGACGCTGATGCCCGAGTATTACTCGTGCCCCTCCAACCCGTCGGCCGGGAATACGCTGCCCGACAACGGCTGGCAGACCACGGACTACTCCGTGCTGCGGAACGCCTCCGACTGGGCGAACCACGCCTCCCTGTTCGACGGCGATCCGCACCGGATCGCCGACATCCTCGACGGCACGACGAACACCTGCATGGTCTACGAGGCGGCCGGCCGCTCCTCGCTGTACGTCGAGGATCGCGAGAACCCGACGATGAACGGCGGTCTCCCGCCGTGGACCTACGGCCGGGCGAAGGACCCCTGGGTCTCGCATGCGAACGCCGGGTGGTGGTTCACGCAGGCGATCGTCTGGAACGAGCCGGGCGACTTCGACATCCTCTGGTCCACGGGCGACCGGGTCGTCAACGTGGCCAACTGGTTCGGGGCGCCGTACTCCTTCCACTCCGGCGGCGTGAACCTGCTGATGGCGGACGGCTCCGTTCAGTTCATGAGCGAATCCGTCTCCTACGACGCCGTCTCCGCCCGCAGCTCCATCAACGGCCGCGAAGTCGAGGAGGGCTTCTGATGGCGTCGTTTCACTTCCCAGGCACGCGGTTCCTCTCCCGGGCCTGCTGCGTCGCGGCGCTGGGGCTGGTCGGGTGCTCCGGCCGCGAGGACTGGCAGGTCGAAACCCAGCCGGTCCGCGGCGCCGTGCTGATCAACGGCGAGGTTCCGGAGAACGCGGTGCTGACCCTGTATCCCCAGGGCGGGCCGATCGACGTTCGTAAGTCCAAGCCGTGGGGCAAGGTGGACGCCGACGGCACGTTCGTCCTGCAGACCTACGAGCAGGGCGACGGGGCGCCGCCGGGAACCTACGACGTCACCCTCGTCTGGCGGAAGGACCCGTCGGTGTTGGGTTCGCCGGACCAGCTCGGCGGCGCCTACGACGAAGTCCGTGAGTCGCAGTGGACGGTCGCCGTCGAGGCGGGACGGGAGGAACTCGACCCCCTTCGGATCGACGGGGTGAAGATCGTTACCAAGCCGGGCCGGCCCCAGGCCCCGCCGGACGAGCCCACCCGCTGAGCCTCCCCGGCGCCCCGTTCGCCCGGGGCGCCGTGTTCTCCCATCCCTCGCGGGGGGCGTCGCCTGCCGCCCCGCCGCCCGTGCGGTCGTCTTCCCCTGAGGCTTGCGATGAGCCGTCTGCTCGCTGAGTCACCGACCGCCGACGTCCCCCGCCCGGTCGCCCCCGGACCGGCCGTCCCCCGGCCGGTCGCCCCGGGGCGGGAAACGCAGCCGCGGCTCGCCCGGCCGGGGCAGACGCTGTTCCGCGTGATCTGGCGCTGGCACTTCTACGCCGGGCTGTTCGTCGCCCCGATCGTAATTGTGGCGGCGCTGACCGGCGGGATCTATCTGTTCGCCGCGGAGATCGGCGACGTCGCCAATCGCGAGCAGCTATTCGCCGCGGAGTCGACGGCGGGGGGCGAGCCGGCCGCCGCCCAGGCGATCGTCGACGCCGCCGAAGCCGCCCTGCCCGAGCAGCGGGCCACCGGCCTGACCTGGCACGCCGACGCCCGGCGGACGGTCGAGGTGAAGATGGAGCCCCGCCCGTCCGCGACCGACGCGGCGGACAGCGAAGCCGACGCCGGCGAGGGCGGCGGGGGCCGCCGGGGCCGGGGGACCACGGTCTATGTCCATCCCTCCACCGCGGAGGTGCAGGCCGTCTCCGGCGGGCCGCAGAAGCTCAGCGGATTTTTCCGCGTCGTCCTGGAGATCCACCGCACACTGTTTGCCGGGACCCCCGGACGGATCGTCGTCGAACTGGCGACCTGCTGGACGATCGTCCTGTTTCTGACGGGCGCCTACCTCTGGTGGCCCCGCCGCAAGGAGAAGGTGCGGGGCGTCTGGAAGGCGCGGTGGTCGGCCAAGCCCTACACCCGGCTGCGCGATCTGCACGCCCTGACGGGGATCTACCTCTGGCCGGTCTGCATGACGATCTTCGTGACGGGCCTCTTTTACACGCTTGTCTGGGGCAAGTCGTTTCACGTCGTCAGCGCGCCGCTCTTCGCCGCAACGGCGCCGACCGCCGACGATCCGCCGCCCGGCGAGACCGCCGAAGAGGACGCCGCCCCGAGGTTCACGTTCGGGCAGGCCGTGGCGGAGGCGCGGGCGTTCGACCCCGCCCGCGACGTGACCATCTCCATCCCGCACGAGCCCGGGGCCCATTACGAGGTGTCGGCGATCAACGACTACGCCCGCGGCACCTACGGGGCGATGAATTCGACCGGCTTCAAATTGCACCGGCACACCGGCGACGCGTTCGGGCACGAGGACCTCGCGGACAACGAACGCTACTGGTGGCACACCTGGGCCTACCCGCTGCACGTCGGCAGCGTGTTCGGCCCGGCGTCAAAGGTTCTGTGGCTGATCGCCTGCGTGGCGCTGGTCGCGCTGCCCGTCACGGGCCTATGGATGTGGTGGAAGCGGCGGCCCGCCGGGCGGACCGGCTTCCCCCGCGACACCTCCGCGGAGGCCGTTCCGGTTTGGCTCTGGGGCGGAATCGCGCTGCTCTGCGTGCTCCTGCCGGCGTTCGGACTTTCCGCGGCGCTGGTCGCGCTGTGCGAATGGTCCCTCAGCCGGCGTCGCGCGGCGCGAGGCCACTGAACGGCTGCGGCGCCCGACCGAGGGTGAGACCGCCGTAGAACCGTCTATTTGCGGCTCGTTCGCTCATGCGGCGACGGCGGGAGCGGTGACGGACGGCAGAAGGGGTATACATCTTCTGCTCACTCTGGTTCGCCCCTCCCACGACGTGCGTCGCACGACCCCGGTATGTCTCCCCTCCGCCGCCTGAACGCTTTGGTGGAACGCAATATTCGAGCCGTCGAGATGACGGGGGTCCTGATGCGGATCTTCAGTTTCTCACTGGTCAGTTGGCTGGGCCCGGAGAGTCCGTTCCTGTTCGTCTGGGCGTTCAACACCGTCGACGCCGTCCTGCTCTCCTGGTGCGCGATCCTGAAGAAGGACTGGGCCTACACGCTGCTGAACGTGTTCTGGATCGGCGTCGGCGTGGTCGGCGTCCTGCGAGCCGCCGAGGTCGGCTCCCACTGACGCGGCCAGTCGATCGTGAGCCCGGAGCTTGCGCTCCGGGCTCACGAAGCGAAATCCGCCACCACCGTCTGCGGTTCGCGCTATCCCTCCCGGGGGACGATGCCGACCAGGCGCATCAGCTCTAGGGCGTTGCTCCGCGGGACCACGCCCGGCCGCAGGCGGTGGTCGAAGGTCATGCGGCCGTCGGCGAGGTGGTCGCGGAAGTGCACGTTCGCCGCCCGGGTGCCGAGGTCGTCGGCCAGCTCCGTCAGGGCGAGGTCGTGCGTCGTCACCAACCCGAAGGCGCCGCGGTCCAGCAGGGTGCGGACCACGGCCTCGGCGCCGATGCGGCGGTCGGCGGAGTTCGTGCCCTGCAGGATTTCGTCCAATAGGAACAGGACCGGCGGCCCGGCCGCGGCCGCGTCGTCCAGCACGCCGGCCAGACGGCGGACGCTCTCGAAGAACAGGCTTTTGCCGTCCGCCAGACTGTCCGTGACCCGCATCACGCTCCGCACCCGACAGGGGGCCAGCGACAGCGAGGTCGCGCAGACCGCTGCCCCGGCGCCGGCGAGCGTGGCGTTCACGCCCACTGCCCGCAGCAGCGTGCTCTTGCCGGACATGTTCGACCCGCTGACCAACAGCAGGGCGGGGGCGCCGGGGGACGAATCCTCATGCGTCGAGCCGTCGGAGGGGGCGCCGACGGCGAGGGCCACGTCGTTGCGGATGCAGTCGGCTTGCGGGAGCAGGGGGTGCCCGAGCCCCGTGGCGACGAACCGGGCGGCGCCGCTTTCTGACGAATACCGCGGCACGACGAACGCCGGGCGCTCGAACCGCCAGCGGGCCAGCGACAGCAGCGCCTCGAACCGGCCGGCGGCGGCGGCCCAGTCGGACAGACGGCCGCCGTGCGTCTCCGCCCAGCGGGCGATCGCGTGGGCGTGGAACAGCGGCAGGGCGAACACGGCGGAGGCCACCGCGACAAACTGATTGTTCCGGCTCGTCTCCAATCGCCGGGCGATCGAGGCCAGCCGGGCGACCGCCTCGGAGGGCGTCTCCCCGGTCTCCTGATCGTTCAACGAGTCCCTCAGCACTGCGACAGCGGGGGCGGGGGGCTCGCAGCGCTCCAGCAGCCGCAGGACGCCGGCCAGCAACGTGAGGCCGCCCCCGGTGCGTTCGGAATAGTCCCCCGCCGCGGTCACGCGGTCGCGAAAGACGTACTGCAACGCCCCCTGTCCGCCCGCCGCCGCCAGCAGGATGCCGACCGAACCGGCGGCGATCAGCCACCAGCCCAGCCCGAACACCGCGGCCGCCCCCAGCACGAGGGCGGCGAGTCGCACCCCCGCCGGCAACGGCCGCGGGGGGACGATCGCGACGGGATCGCCCGGCGGCGCCGGCGGATCGCCGGGCAGCAGGGCGAGGCGTTCGCGGAGCCGCACCTCGCCGGCCAGTGCCTCCGCGGCCCGCTGCCGGGTGCGCACTTCGTCCGGCTCGGCGGGGGCGAGCAACCAGCCTGCCAAGGTCGCCCGGCCGCCGGCGGTGCGGGCGCAGGACAGTTGACGGAACAGCCCGGCCTCCCCGAACAGATCCAGGTCCGCGGCGTGCGGCCGGTCCGGGGGGAGCAGATCGGCGCCGGCGTCCGCGTCGGGGACCAGCCCGCCGCCGATCCGCAGCCGGGCGTGGTCGTGGTGGGTGACGGCTCGGGCGGCAAACGCCTGTTTCGACGCGACGCCCTCGTGGATCAGGCAGAGTGCCGCGAAGGCGACCGCCGGACCCAGCAGCCACCATCCGGTCCACGATCCCGTCGCCCAACCGATCGCGACGGCGACGGCGGCGAGAAAGACGACGCCGCGGCCGGCGGAGAGACGGTCGTCCCACCGGCGCCAGCGATCGACGGCGGCCTGCCGCTCCGTCTTCGCCGCGGCATGCACCGCTGCCGGGTCCGCCGCCGCCCCCCCCGGTCGGGCCGGGGACGGCGGGGCGGGGGCGGAGTCCGGCGGGGCGGCAGTCGAAGCGATCGGGGCGGGCGGGGGGCTCGGGGCGCTCGCGGCGACGCTCACGCCGAAAGCTGCTCGCGGGCGGCTTCGAGGATCTCGCGGGTGCGGACGATCCCGTCCCGCTCGCTCAGCTTGCCGCCCTCGTATTCCACGCCGATGTAGCCGTGGTAGCCGGCGTCGGTGACGATCTTGCACATCGTGACGAGGTCGAACTTCAGCCCGCGGCCCTCAGTGATGGTGGAGGGAGCCGGTTCGGGGAAGTCGTAGCTCTTGGCGGACATGCCCTTGGCGTAGGGCGTGAGGATCCGCACGCCCTTGTACGGGTCGAAGGTCCGCTCGCCGTTGATGCGGAAGTTGCCGAAGTCCGGCAGCGTGCCGACGCGGGGGTGGTCGCACAGCTCCATCACCCCGGCCAGCCAGCCGGCGTTGGAGCTCAGGCCGCCGTGGTTCTCCACGATGACGTTCTGGTCGTAGCCGTCGGCCAACTCGCAGAGCTGACGCAGGCCGTCGGCGGCCCGCTCCATCTGCTCCGTGAAGGTTCCGCTGCTGCCGGCGTTCACGCGGATCGAGTGGCAGCCCAGCGCCTGGGCGCTTTTCAGCCACTTCTCGTGGTTTTTGACGGACTTCTTCCGCTCCGCCTCGTCGGCGGCGCCGAGCTGGCCCTCGCCGTCGACCATGATCAGGACGCTGGTGACGCCCTCGTCCTCGCAGCGGCCCTTCAGCTCCGTGAGGTACTCGTCGGAGGTGTTCTTGAAGAAGCGGTTGACGTACTCCACGGCGGAGATGCCCAGCTTCTTGGTCTCCGCGGGGAACTCCAGGTTGGAGAACTCGTTCGCACCGAGCGCTTTGTGGAAGGACCACTGGGCGAGGGAGATGTCGAAGGGCTTGCCGCTCTTCTTGTCGCCGTGGTGATCGGCCCGGGCGGGGCGGGGGGCGAACGCCGCGACGCCGGCGGTCGCCGCGGCGGCGCCGAGGGCGGATTTGAGGAGCGTGCGGCGATTGGGAGCGGACATCGGCAAGCCACAAAGTACGGAACGGGGCGAACGGGCAGAGTTTACCGGCACGCCTCGCCCCCGGCGACCGATCGCGGGGCCGGGTAGAATGTCCTTGCGCCTTCCCGCACGTTCTCCGTCAGGAGCTCCCGCCGATGCCCTCGCCGTTCCCCGGAATGGATCCATTTCTGGAAGATCCTGGCCAATTCCCGGCGCTGCATGGGGCGTTGATCACCGCCGTCATGAGTCAGCTGCAGCGGACGCTTCCGGAGGGGTATCTCGCCTCGGCTGACGAACGAGTCTGGATCGGCCCCGGCGGGCGAAACGTCGAGCCGGATGCAAACGTGCTGCGGCGCGAGTCGGCGCCGGCGCAGCCTGACGCCCCGTCTGACGGGCCGGGAGCCGGGGACGCGACGCTGGTGGCTGCCGCGACGGCTCCGGTGGTCGTGGTGGCGGATCACGACCCGCACCGCGAGCGCTTCGTGGAGATCAGGTCGCGAGCCGGGGGACAGGAACGCGTCGTGGCCGTGCTGGAAATCCTTTCGCCCAGCAACAAGGCCCGCGGACCCGGGAGGGACAGCTACCTCGCCAAGCAGCACGACGTTCTGGGGACCCGACAGCACCTCATCGAAGTCGATTTGCTACGGGCCGGTCAGCCAACGACGGCGTTACCGGACGACGATCGGGCGCAAGTCCTTCGGGACGCGGCCTACCACGCCTGCGTCGCCCGCGGGGACATTCCGAACCGGTACGAGGTGTACCCCATCCCGCTGCGCAACCCGTTGCCGCGCATTTCGATCCCGCTGGAGGCGGACACCCCGCCGATCGCGTTGGATCTGCAGGCCGCGTTCGATCGAGCCTATGACGACGGGCCGTTCCGGCGTCGGAACCTCTACGCCGACCTCGCCCGCATTGCGCCGCCGCTCCCGCCGGACGCCGCCGCCTGGGCGACGGACCTGCTGAAAGATCACGTGACGTAAGAACGACGCCCCGGACGCTTGGGCGTTCGGGGCGCTGGAAAACGATCGCACGCCCGGCCGACGGCCGGGGGACGACTCAATACCGGTAGTAGTCGGGCTTGAACGGGCCGTTCTGCGGGATGCCGAGGTTCTCGGCCTGCTCCGGGGTGAGCTTGGTGAGCTTCACGCCGATCTTGTCCAGGTGCAGGCGGGCGACCTCTTCGTCCAGTTCCTTGGGCAGGACATGCACGTCGACGCCCCACTCGTCCGGGTTCTGCCACAGGGCGAGCTGGGCGACGACCTGGTTCGTGAAGCTGTTGCTCATCACGAAGGAGGGGTGGCCGGTGGCGCAGCCGAGGTTCACCAGACGGCCCTCGGCCAGCACGATGCGGCTGGTGCCGTCCGGGTAGGTGTAGCGGTCGACCGGGCCGCCCTCGTCGCTGTCCTTCTTGAGGCGCTCCCTGGTGACCTCCTTGTGCTTGTTCAGGTAGGCGACCTGAATCTCGCTGTCGAAGTGCCCGATGTTGCAGATGATCGCGTTGTGCTTCATCCGGTCGATATGTTCGCCCCGGATGACGTCGTCGCAGCCGGTGGCGGTGACGAAGATGTCCGCCTCTTCGCAGCAATCTTCGAGGGTGGTGACCTCGTAGCCTTCCATCGCGGCCTGCAGGGCGCAGATGGGGTCGATCTCGGTGACGATGACGCGGGCGCCGAGGCCCTTGAGGGCGTCGGCGGAGCCCTTGCCGACGTCGCCGAAGCCGCAGACCACGCAGACCTTGCCGGCGACCATCACGTCGGTGGCCCGCTTGATGCCGTCGGCGAGGCTCTCGCGGCAGCCGTAGAGGTTGTCGAACTTACTTTTGGTGACCGAGTCGTTGACGTTGATCGCCGGGCAGCCGAGCTTGCCGGCCCGGTGCATCTGGTGCAGGCGGTGCACGCCGGTGGTGGTCTCCTCGGTGAGGCCGCGGATGTCCTCCAGCAGCTCCGGGTAGGCGTCGTGGACCAGCTTGGTGAGGTCCCCGCCGTCGTCGAGGATCATGTTCAGCGGCTTCGGTTCGCCGCCGTCCTTGGACGGGAAGAAGATCGTCTGCTCGATGCACCAGTTGAACTCCTCCTCCGTCTCGCCCTTCCAGGCGAAGATCGGGATCCCGATCTTCGCCAACGCGATCGCCGCGTGATTCTGGGTGGAGAAGATGTTGCAGGAGCTCCAGCGGATCTCCGCGCCCAGCTCGATGAGGGTCTCGATCAGGACCGCCGTCTGGATCGTCATGTGCAGACACCCGGCGATGCGGGCGCCGGCCAGCGGCTTCTGGCCGGCGTATTTCTCCCGCAGCGACATCAGGCCGGGCATCTCGACCTCGGCCAGTTCGATCTCCCGGCGGCCCAGGGCGGCCAGGTGCTCGAACTGCTCCTCGGACACGTTCGCCACCTTGTAGGGCAGAACTTCAGTGGCAGCGGCGGCGGTCATGGGCGGCACAGGCGACGAAAACGAGGGGAGGGGAGCCGGCCGAAGGGCGCGGCGGGTCCGGCGCTGACCGGACGCGCGAGCAGAACTTCACCGGTCCGGTTCCGGCAATCAGGGAGAGAGCGTAAAATGTGCCGACCATCGGGGCAAACCCGTTTTGCGCGGTCGTCGGGCGGGGCGCCGGTCGCTTACGCTGCCGGGCGACTCCGGCCTCGCCGCAGGTCCGGGGCCTCCCCGAGCCGCCAACGCCCTTGGTGAACCGGCGTCGCTCCGCCGCGGTCCCCCTGATTCGCCGCCGCTTCCCGCCCCGGCGTGCCGCCCCGCCCGCTCCCGTCGCTCTCTCCGGTCGCCCGCCGCGCATGCATCTGTCCGACGTCTACGCCGACCGCTTCGGCCTGTCGTTTGAAATGTTCCCCCCGAAAACGCCGGCCGGCGACGAGGCCCTCCGCGTCGAACTGGCCCGGCTGGCGGAGTACGACCCGGCGTTCGTCAGCTGCACGTACGGCGCCGGCGGCAGTACCCGCGATCGCACCCTCGACTGGTGCCGCGAACTGAAATCCGACTTCGGTCAGAACGTCACCGCCCACTTCACCTGCGTGGGCAGCGCGACCGGGGACATGGCCGAATGGCTCGACGCGGCGCAGGAGGCCGGCGTCTCGAACATCATGGCCCTCCGCGGCGATCTGCCCGAGGGCGGCCCGGACGACGCCCCCTGGCAGCCGCCCGCCGGCGGGTTCCGCTACGCCAACGAACTGGTCGCCTTCGTGCGGGAGCGGTTCCCGGAGTTCGGCGTCGGCGTCGCCGGCTACCCAGAGAAGCACCCGGAGTGCGGCGACCCCGAAACCGACCTCGCCAACCTCAAACGCAAGGTCGACGCCGGGGCGGACGCCGTCTTCACCCAGTTGTTTTTCGAGAACGACCACTTCCTGCGGTTCCGCGACGCCTGCGGCGAAATCGGCGTCGACGTCCCGATCGTCCCCGGCGTAATGCCCGTGACGGACTTCGCCCGCATCAAGCGGATCACCGCGATGTGCGGCTCGACCTTCCCGAGGAAGTTCTCCGCCGCGCTGGAGGCGGTGAAGGACGACCCCGTCGGGCAGTTCGAGATCGGCGTGGACTGGGCCGTGAACCAGTGCCGCGGACTGATGGAGGAGGGCGTGCCCGGTATGCACTTCTACGTGCTGAACAAGGCCGCCGCGACGGAGCAGATCCTCGACGGCATGAACCTCGCCCCGGTCCGCGCCTGAGGCGACGGGCCTCCCGGGAACGCCCGGCGTTCGCGCCGGGCCGCCCGCGCCTACACTCCCCCCGCCGTTCGCGGCGCCCGTCGACGCCCGCCCCCCGAGGCGGACGTCGATTCTCCGAGTCGTCGACTGATCCAACCCGCCCGCGCCGTGCCGACCGAACGCCGCTCCGACCTGCTCCGCAATCACCTCGCGGACCGTATCCTGCTGCTCGACGGGGCGATGGGCTCGCTCATCATGGGCGCCGGGCCGACGGAGGCGGATTACCGCGGGAAACGCTTTAAAGATCACCCGATCGACCTGAAGAACGCGAACGACGTTCTCGTCCTCACCCAGCCGGAGCTGATCCGCGGCATTCACGCCCAGTATCTGGAGGCCGGCAGCGATATTATCGAGACGGACACGTTCAACGCGGCCTCGGTCAGCATGGAGGAGTTCGGCCTCGCCGAACTGACGTATGAACTGAACAAGTCCGCCGCCGAATTGGCCCGCGGCGTCGCCGACGAGTTCACGAAGAAGAACCCGGCCAAACCCCGCTTCGTCGCCGGCAGCATCGGCCCGACGAAGGTGACCCTCTCCATGTCGCAGGACGCGGAGAACCCCGGTCACCGGCTGTTCACCTTCGATCAGGTCGCCGAGAGCTACGCCGAGCAGGTCCGCGGCCTGCTGGACGGGGGCGTCGATTTATTGCTGCCGGAGACGAGCTTCGACACCCTCAATATGAAGGCGTGCCTGTTCGCGATCAGCGGGGTGTTCGACGAGCGCGGCATGAGCCCGGATGAGGTGCCGGTGATGATCTCCGGCACGGTGTTCGAGGGCGGCCGCACGCTGACGGCTCAGAGCCTCGAAGCCTTCTACGCCAGCGTGAAGCACTTCCCGAGCCTGTCGGTCGGGATGAACTGCGCGCTGGGGCCGAAGCAGATTCGGCCGTATGCGGAGACGCTGTCGGAGCTCGCCGACCGCCACGTCAGCCTCTATCCGAACGCCGGTATGCCGGACGGCATGGGCGGCTTCGACGCCTCCGCCGGCGAGTTCAGCGACATCGTTCAGAACTTCGCCGAGAGCGGGTGGGTGAATATCGTCGGCGGGTGCTGCGGCACCACGCCGGAGTTCATCGCCGAAATCGCCCGCAAAACCAAGGGCATCAAGCCCCGTCGCATCCCCGACGTCCCGCGGTTCAGCACCTACGCCGGGCTGGAACGGGTCGTAATCAAGGAGGACAGCGGCTTCCAGATGGTCGGCGAACGGACCAACGTCACCGGCTCCAAGCGCTTCGCCCGGCTGATTAAAAACGACGACTACGACGAGGCCGTCTCCGTCGCCCGGCAGCAGGTCGAGGGCGGGGCGAACCTGATCGACGTCAACCTCGACGAGGGCCTGATCGACGGGCCGGAGGCGATGACCCGGTTCCTCAACCTGCTCTCCGCGGAGCCGGACGTCGCCGCGGTGCCGGTGATGATCGACTCCTCCGACTGGAAGGTGCTCGAAGCCGGTCTGAAGTGCGTCCAGGGCAAGCCGGTCGTCAACTCGATCAGCCTGAAAGGCGGCGAGGAGGAGTTCCTCAAGCAGGCCCGCCTGCTGCGGCGCTACGGCGCCGCGGCGGTGGTGATGGCCTTCGACGAAGAAGGCCAGGCCACCGAGTGCGACCGCAAGGTCGAGATTTGCGAGCGGGCCTACAAACTGCTGGTCGACGGAGCCGGCTGGGACCCGACGGATATTATCTTCGACCCCAACATCCTCACCGTCGGCACGGGGATGGAAGAGCACGCGAATTACGCCGTCGAGTTCTTCGACGCCGTCCGCGAGATTAAAAGGCGTTGCCCCGGCGCCAAGACCAGCGGCGGGGTGAGCAACGTGTCGTTCGGCTTCCGCGGCAACGACCCGGTGCGGGAGGCGATCAACGCCTGCTTCCTGTATCACGCGATCGCCGCTGGGCTCGATATGGGCATCGTCAACGCCGGGCAGTTGGAGGTTTACGAGGAGATCGATCCGAAGCTGCGGGACCTCGTCGAGGACGTGCTGTTCAACCGCAACCCGGAGGCGACCGACCGCCTGATCGAGTTCGGCGAGACCGTTAAGGCGAAGGGCAAAACCGACGACGCGGACAAGCTGAAGTGGCGGGAGGCCCCCGTCGAGAAGCGGATCGAGCACGCCCTGCTGAGGGGGATCACCGACTTTATCGAGGAGGACACCGAGGAGGCCCGCCAGAAATTGGACCGGCCGCTGAACGTGATCCAGGGCCCGCTGATGGACGGCATGAGCGTCGTCGGCGAGCTCTTCGGCGCCGGCAAGATGTTTCTCCCGCAGGTCGTTAAAAGCGCCCGCGTGATGAAGCGGGCCGTCGCCTACCTCACCCCCTATATGGAGGCGGAGAAGGAAGAAATGGCCCGCCTGGCGGCGGAGCGCGGCGAGGTCGCCTCCCTCGAAGAGGCCAAGAGCACCCGCGGCACCGTGCTGATCGCCACGGTGAAGGGGGACGTGCACGACATCGGCAAGAATATCGTCGCCGTCGTGCTGCGGTGCAATAACTTTGAGGTCGTGGACCTCGGCGTGATGGTGCCGGCCGACAAGATCCTCGACGAAGCCGCCAAATGCGGGGCGCACATTATCGGTCTCTCCGGCCTGATTACGCCGAGTTTGGAGGAGATGACCGGCGTCGCCCGGGAGATGCAGCGCCGCGGGCTGACGACCCCGCTGTTGATCGGCGGGGCGACCACCAGCCCCCGCCACACCGCGGTCAAGATCGCCCCGCACTACGACGGGGCGCCGGTGGTGTGGGTCGGCGACGCCAGCCTGTCGGTCCCGGTGGTCGAGAAAATGCTCGACTCGGACAAACTCAAACAGTTGCAGGCGGAGAACGCCGAGGCCCAGGAGCGGCACCGCGAAGCCTTCGTCAACCGGCAGGAGAAGAACCTCGTGCCCTACGCCGAGGCGCTGGAGCGTCGCTTCCAGACGGACTGGCAGGCCGTCGAGGCGCCCAAGCCCGCCTTCACGGGGCTGAAGGTCCTCGACAATTACCCGCTGCGGGAGATCGCGGAGTATATCGACTGGTCCCCGTTCTTTATGTCCTGGGACCTGCACGGGAAATACCCCCGCATCTTGCAGGACGACGTCGTCGGCGAGCAGGCCCGCGAGCTGTTCCAGGACGGCAAGGACGAACTGGAACGCCTGCTGAAGGACGACGTGCTCCGCGCCCGCGGGGTGTACGGCTTCTTCCCGGCCGCCAGCGACGGGGACGATCTCGTGCTCTATACGAACGACGACCGCGCCGAGGAGCGCCTGCGGTTCCCGATGCTCCGCCAACAGTGGGAGCGGCGGGGGCAGAAGGACTTCCGCAGCCTCGCGGATTACGTCGCCCCGGTCGGCAGCGGGGTGAAGGACTACGTCGGGGCCTTCGCCGTGACCTCCGGCCACGGGGCGGACGAGCACGCGCTCGCCCTGGAAAAAGGCGGGGACGACTACCGCGCCATCATGGTCAAGGCCCTCGCCGACCGTTGCGCCGAAGCCTTCGCCGAACTCCTGCACAAACAGGCCCGCGAGGACTGGGGCTTCGGCAAAGCCGAGGGGCTGTCGAGCGACGAAATGATCGCCGAGAAATACCGCGGCATCCGCCCGGCGTTCGGCTATCCGGCCTGCCCGGACCACACCCTCAAAACGGAGTTGTGGGACCTGCTGGACGTCGAGCGCAACGCCGGCATGACTCTCACCGAAGGCTTCGCCATGTGGCCGGCCAGCAGCGTGAGCGGCCTGTACTTCGCCCACCCGGACGCCCGCTATTTCAGCGTCGACCGGGTGACGAAGGACCAGATCGAAAGCTACGCCGCCCGCTGCGGGAAGACGGTCGCCGAGGTGGAGAAGTGGCTCGCCCCGAACTTGGGATACGATCCGTCGAGTTCGGAATAACCAGGGCCCAGGAATACAAGAACCAAAGGAGCTCGAGCTCCTTTGGTTCTTGAACTCTTGCGATGTGGATTCTAATCCTCCTCAATCCTCCATCTGGTCGACCTTCATCGCCAGTTCGCGGGTCCGCTCGAGGTGGCCCTGGATGGTCTTCTCGGCGTCGTCCAGCACGGTTTTCAGTTCCGGGCCGGCGTGGTCGGCGGCGACCTGGACGGCGGAGTGCATGTGAATGTGGGCGAGCCACTGCTGGTTGAGGTAGGCCATGTCGAAGGACTTGCCCTGTTGCCGGCCGAGGGCCTCTTTCACGTCGGCGTGGGCCTTCGCCATCGCTTCGGTCCGCAGGTTGACCGCGCCGCGGCCGCGGTTCATGCCGCGGGCGGGCTGTTCTTCATTCAACTCCCGGTCGGCCCGGCGGGCGAGGTCCGCGGCGCCCTCGCGGGCTTCGGTCCGCACCTGACGGCCGGTCTGGCGGGCGCGGTCGCCCAATTCGCGGGCGTCCTGGACGGCCTCGTCCACGGCGTCGCCCAGCGAGTTCACCCGCTCCTCACGCACCTCTTCCCGCTGTTCGCGCATCCGTTCGCGGGCTTCCTCCCGCACCTCGGCCCGTTCCTCGCGGGCCTCTTCAATTTCCTCGGCCCCCTCCTCCGTCACCGGGCCGTCGTTTCGCAGCGGGGCTTCGGCCCGGCGGCGCTGCTCCGGGGTGAGGGCGCCGTGGGCGTCCGAACGGCGGGCGGCGCGTTGTAGGTCGCTGGCCAGCTTCTCGTGGTCGGCGACCATCTGCTTCGCGTACTCCTTCACCTCGGGGGTGACGGCCCGCTCGGCGGCGAACTTGCTGAGGTCGACCTCCATGCGGTTCATCGGCGTCAGGAACGACAGGATCTGCCGGTCCGGCACGGCGGCGGTCTGACCGGCGGCGGCCCGCGCCTCGGGTCGGTCCCGCGCCTCCCGCTCCTGGGGGGCGGCGAGGGCAGGGGCGCAGCAGAGCCCCGCGGCGAGCGCGGCGGAGAGGGAACGAGCGACGGGACGGAACATGGGGGCGGTTCGTTTCGTGAGGGGAAGCGGTCGCCGGTCCGAGACCCGAACCAGCGGAGCCCGAACAGCCTGACGGACCGACCTCGGCCGGGGCACGGGGCTCTTCCCGCACGGCGGCGCCGGGATCGGGCGGTGGGCGGGACGGGGGCGGCGCGTTGGGATGGAGCCCCCGTATCCCCCCCGGAAGAGCCCCGGATGATTTCCCCCGCCTCCCTCGCCGTCGCCTGCGGACTGGCGGCGGTGCACTTGCTCGGCGGTCGGCTGCGGTTCCTGGACCGCCTGCCGCGCAGTCGGTGGCTGAGCCTCGCCGGGGGCGTGGCGGTGGCGTACGCCATGGTGCATCTCCTGCCGGAACTGGCGGAGGTGCACGCCGCCCTCGCCCGGGCGGCGGGAGAATCCTGGTGGGCGGCGGATCACGGCGGATATCTCGTCGCCCTGCTGGGACTCGCCTGCTTCTACGGACTGGAACGGCTCGCCGTCCGGTCGGCGGGCGAGGAGCAGCAGCGAGGCGAGGGCAAGCGACCGCCGGCCGCCGTATTCTGGCTGCACGTCGGCTCCTACGCCGCCTACAACCTGTTGTTCGGCGTGCTGCTGGTGGACCGGGAGGACGCCTCGGTGCGGTCCCTGGTCCTGTTCGCCTGCGCGATCGCCCTGCATTTTCTGGTGAACGATCAAGGCCTGCAGACCCACCACCCCGCGCTCTATCCGAAGTACGGCCGCTGGCTGGTGGCCGCGGCGCCGCCGATCGGCTGGGCGGTGGGGACGTTCGCACCGCTGTCGGCCGTCGCGGTAGACGCGGCGCTGGGCTTCCTGATCGGCGGGGTGCTGCTCAACACCTTCAAGGAGGAACTGCCCGCCGAACGCCAGAGCCGCTTCTGGGCCTTCCTCCTCGGCGCCGCCGCCTACGCCGCGATTCTGGTCGCGACCTGACTGGGGCAAGGTGACCGAGGCAAGATGACCGGGGGGAACCGGCGCCGGTTCAGTCGCCCAGCAACTCAGTCGCCCAGCAGCGCCGCCTTGATCGGTTCCAGCCAGATGCCCCGTTCCGGGTCGTAGGCGGGGAACTCCGCGGCGAGGCCCCAGTAGCCCCAACTCCAGCCGCGCTGCTCGTATTCCGTCCGCATGAACCGCGTCCAGCGGGCGCGTTCCTCCATCGGCGCGTGGCGGATGACGCCGAACTCGCCCACGAACACCGGCCGGTTGCGGGCCGTCGCGTACGCCTCGCAGCGGTCGAACAGCGCCCGGATCTCCGCCTCCTCGCCCGCTTGGGGAAACGTGCGGCCGATCGGCGGCGGGTTCGGGTCCCAGTGAGCTCCCTGGTGGGTGAAGCCGTGCGGTTCGTAGCAGTGCACGGTGAGGATCAGATCCGGGTCCGCCGGCAGGACGAGGTCGTCCAACTCCGAAATCTGGTTCCACCGCCCCGGGCCGATCATCACCGCTCGGGTCGGGTTCGTCTCCCGCACCGCGGCGAGAACCTCCGGCAGCTTTTCGCTCCAACGCTCCGTGGACAGGTCGTAGCTGGGTTCGTTCAGCAGTTCGAACACCAGTGCCGGCGGGCGGTTCTGGTAGCGGGTCGCGATCTGCTGCCACAGGCCGGTCAGGCGGTCGAAGTGGGCGTCGGAGGGATCTTTGTGGATCTCCTCGTAATGGTGCACGTTCAGCACGACAGCCAGCTTGCGGTCGAGGGCCTGGTTCAGCACCTCGTCGATGCGGGCGAAGAACGCCGGGTCGATCGTGTAGGGGGCCTCCTTCGCGGCGTGGGCGCTCCACTTGACCGGAACCCGCACGGCGGTGAAGCCGGCCTCTTTGATTGCGTCGAGATCCTCCGCCGTGATCGTGTAGCCCCATTCGCCCTCCCGCGGGGCCTCCAAGGCGTTGGCGAGGTTCATCGTGCGGGCCAGCAGCCGGTTGGCGGCGTGGGCGCGGGCCGTGTCGGCGGGGACCTCGGCGGGCGTGGCTTCCCGGGGCGGAGCGGCCTCCGCGGAGCAGCCGGTCAGCAGGGCGAGCGCCAGCGGGAGCAGGAACCGAACCATGGGAACCGAGCGGAGGGGAGTGGAAACGCCGGCAGGGGCCATACTGCCGGACGGACCAGACTAGCCGCCGCGACAGCGCCCCCGAAAGCGGCCGGGCGCCGGGCCGGCCGCCTTGACCGGCCCCGCCGGCAGCCTAGCATCGCCCCCGGCCGTCCGCGGGGATCCGCCGCCCGCCGTCCCGCGTTGGCCGCCGCTCGCTTCTCCGCTGCCCCGACGGATCGGTCCGAACCCGACGATGCCCGAAACTGCCGACCCGCACGACACCGACGCCCCCGAGTTCGAGCCCGGCGGCGTGAGTTTCGACGTCCCGGACTTCGACACCCTGGGGGGCGGCGCCGCCACCGGGACCGCGGTCGCGGAGCCCAAGACCAAACGGAAGACGAAGCCGCACCGCAACCCGCGGTACGCCGTCATCGTCGAGAACGACGAGGATCACACCTTCAGCTACCTCGTCGACGTGCTGCGGGCCGTGTGCGCCCACACGAAGGAGGACGCGGAGCGGCTGACGGACAAGATCGACAAGACGGGCCGGGCCGCCGTCTGGACCGGCCCGCTGGAGGTCGCCGAACTGAAGCGGGACCAGATTCGCGAGTTCGGACCGGACAACTACAACAAGCCGCCGGTCACCATCCCGCTGCAGGTCACGATCGAGCCGATCGACCCGGACTGAGAGCGACGCGGGCTGCCCCGGTCGCCCGGCAATCGGCGCCCTGACAACGCTTCGTTCCCGAAGTGACGGCCGGGCGACCGGCCCAGTCGGTCGCGCCCGCACCACCGGGGAATGGCCCGATAGCTCGGCCGGAAAATCGCCCGGGCTCCTTCTTCGCCAGATTGCCTCGCTTCCCGCGATCTCACGGGAAAGCCCTGAGGGGGCGTTCAGAACGACGTTTGGCACGCCGTTCGCAAAACCACAGTTCCGTCACGGAGTTGACGCCACACATCCCCCACGGAGGAACCGTCCGATGTCTTATCCGAACCTCACTGCCGCCACGCAGGGATGCGGGTTCGGAGAGCCCGCCCCGCAATCCGGCCGCATGACGCGGCTTTGTCGGGACACGCTGACGTTACTCGTCCTCGCCGCCGCCTCCCTCGGGAGCGTCGGCTGCCACTCGGTCCCGCTGGCGGACCTCGACGGGTCGACCGCCCGCCTGGTCGCCGCCGTTGACGCCCGCTGCAGCGAGGTGGATCAGCCGTACCAGTATGAGGCGGCGGAGCGGGAGAACCTTGTGCTCGCGAACGCTCGCTGAGCCGCCGGCCGGCCGCCCCGAGTCGCCCAGCGTCCCGGACCCTTCGAGGGTCCGGGACGCTTCTCTTTGACCGATCCGCTACGCCTGCGGTTCCGTCATGCGGCGGGGGTCGAGGGCTTCCTGAAGCAAGTCGGGCGGCAGGACGTTCTTCTCCGTGCACAGTTCACGGATCGTCTTGCCGGTTTTGAACGCCTCTTTGGCCAGCGCTGCGGCCTTCTCGTACCCGATGTGCGGGTTCAGGCTGGTGACCATCGACAGGCTCTTCTCCACGGCGGCCTCGCAGGCCTCCGGGTTGGCCTCGGTGTCGCGGACCATCTCGGCGAGGGCCTTCGCGGAGTTCGCTAACAGGGTGACGCTCTCCAGCGTCGTCGCTCCCAGCAGCGGCATCATGATGTTGAGCTGGAAGTTCCCCCCGGCGGCGCCGGACAGGGCGACGGTCGCGTCGTTGCCGATTGCCCGGGCCGCGGCCTGGAGGGCCGCTTCGCAGACCACCGGATTCACCTTGCCGGGCATGATGCTGCTGCCGGGTTGCAGGTCCGGCAGCTGGATCTCGTAGAACCCGCACCGCGGCCCGCTGCCCAGCCACCGCAGGTCGTTGGCGACGTTGAACACGGTCACCGCGACCGCCTTCAGCAGGGCGTGAGCCTCGACCAGACCGTCGCGGTCGGCGTTGGCCTCGAAGTGGTTCTCGGCTTCCACAAAGGGGATGCCGGTCTCCTCGGCGAGCGCCGCGGCGACGCGGGCGCCGAACTCCGGGTGCGTGTTGATCCCGCTGCCCACCGCCGTCCCGCCGACGGGCAGTTCGAACAGAGGCTCCGCGGCCTTCTCCGCCCGCTTCGCCGCCAGTTCGAGTTGTCGGGCGAACCCGCCGAACTCCTGTCCGAGCCGCAGCGGGGTGGCGTCCGCGAGGTGCGTGCGGCCGATCTTGATCACGTCGTCCCACGCCTCCGCCTTCGCCCGCAGTTCCTGCTGCATGGATTGAAGCGCCGGAACCAGCTCCTCCCGAATCTGCCGGGCGACGGCGACGTGGATCGCGGTGGGGAAGGTGTCGTTGGTGCTCTGCCCCATATTGACGTGGTCGTTGGGGTGCACCGCCTTTTCGGCGGCGAAGCGGTCCCCGCCGAGCAGTTCCGTCGCCCGGGCGGAGATCACCTCGTTGACGTTCATATTGGAACTGGTGCCGGACCCCGTCTGATAAATATCGATCGGAAATTGATCGGCCCCCCGTTCGCGAAACCCGCCCGCGGCGACTTCGCGGCAGGCTTTCAGCAGGGCGTCGACGGCCTCGTCGGTCAGCGGGTTCTTGCCGCTGCCGGTCAGCTTGCCGAGGTCCCGGTTGGCCACGCCGCAGGCGTATTTGACGAGTCCCATCGCCCGCACCAGGCCGTCGGGCAGGGGCTGGCCGGAGATGTGGAAGTTGTCGACCGCCCGCTGGGTCTGGGCGGCGTAATAGGCGTCCGCGGGCACCTCGACGGGGCCCATGGAATCGCGTTCGGTGCGGGTGGTCATCGGAGAGCGAAAGGCCGGGGGGGAGCGGGGCGGGAGTCTACCCGCGGCCGGCCGGTGCGGCGACGCGACCGCCCGACGCCCGGTAGGATGGCGGCCGTCGCTCCGCCTGAGACTTGAATCGTTGAACGGTCCCCCAGCACATCCCGGCGCTTTCCCCGCCGTCCGGCCCCGCCGCAATCGTCGCACGGCGTGGTCGCGGCGGCTCACGGCAGAGCGCGTGCTCACCGCCGACGACCTCATCTGGCCCTGCTTCGTCACCGAGGCCGGCGCCGGGCCGATCGAGGCGATGCCGGGCGTTCGCCGCTACGCCGTCTCCCAGTTGGTCGACGAAGTCGGCCGGGCCGCGGAGCTGGGTGTGCCGGCCGTCGCCCTGTTTCCGCAGACCGATCCGGGGTTGAAGACCGAGGACGCCGCGGAGGCGTTCAATCCGGAGAACCTCGTCTGCCGGGCGGTGCGGGCGATCAAGGCGGCGGGAATCGACGTCGGCGTGATCTGCGACGTGGCCCTCGACCCGTACAGCAGCCATGGGCAGGACGGGTTGGTTCGGAACGGGGAAGTCGTGAACGACCCCACGTTGGACGCCCTCTGCGAGCAGGCCGTCGTGCAGGCGGAGGCCGGCTGCGACGTCATCGCCCCCTCGGACATGATGGACGGCCGCGTCGGCCGGATTCGCTCCGCCCTGGACGCCCGCGGTCTGCAACACGTGCAGATCCTCAGCTACGCGGCGAAGTACGCCAGCGCCTTCTACGGCCCGTTCCGCGACGCCGTCGGCAGCGGGTCGGCGTTGAAGGGGGACAAGAAGACCTACCAGATGGACCCGGCCAACGGCGACGAGGCGTTGCGGGAGGTGGCCCTCGACCTCGCCGAGGGCGCCGATCTCGTGATGGTCAAACCGGGGATGCCGTATCTGGACATTGTTTCCGCGGTGAAGCGGACCTTCGGGGTGCCGACGTTCGCCTATCAGGTCTCCGGCGAATACAGCATGCTCGCCGGCGCCTGCGACGCCGGCCGCCTCGATCGGCGCTCGGCCGTGCTGGAGAGCCTGCTCTGCTTCAAGCGGGCCGGAGCCGACGGCGTGCTGACCTACTTCGCCCGGGAAGCGGCGGAGTGGCTGCGGGAGGGGTGAGCGGGGGCGGTATTTTTGCTCCCCTCTCCCTTGAGGGAGAGGGGCTGGGGGTGAGGGTGACGAACGGTTCACCCGTTCCCGCTCTCCGCAGGGACAGACCGACGGGAAAGCGCGGTGGACCGTGGACCTCGCGCGGGAATCACAGCCCCCTCACCCCCGACCCCTCTCCCCCAGAAGGGGGCGAGGGGAGAAATACTACTTCTGAAAGCTCTTCGCGGCGGCGACGGCGAGTTCGTCGCAGCGTTCGTTCTCCGCGTGACCGCTGTGGCCGCGGACCACGCTGAAGGTCACGTCGTGGGCGGCCAGCAGACCGTCCAGCTCCTGCCAGAGGTCGACGTTCTTCACCTCGCCCCAGCCTTTGCCCTTCACGCGACGGCGCCAGCCGTTCTTCTTCCAGCCGGACATCCACTCGGCGCTGCCCTTTGCGACGTAGGTGCTGTCCGTCACCACGTCGACCCGAGTCCGCGTGTTCAGGGACTTGAGTCCCTCGATCACGCCGGACAGCTCCATGCGGTTGTTGGTGGTGAGGGCCTCGCCGCCGCTGCCTTCCTTCTCCTTGCCGGAGGCGTCATGGCGCAGGATGAAGGACCAGCCGCCGGGGCCGGGGTTGCCGCGGCAGGCGCCGTCGGTGAACAGGGTGACGGCGGGGGCGGGGGCGTCGGCCATCCGTGGGCGATCCAGACGAAGCGCGGGACGCGTCGCCCGGGCGGCGACGGCGAAAGCGGGGTTCGACCGTTCTCGGTCGAATCAGCCGCCGGGGTTGATCGTTCGCGGGAAACGCCTACCGCTCGCGGTAAACGATGCGGCCGCGGTTGAAGTCGTAGGGGCTGACCGCCACCAGCACGCGGTCGCCCGGCACGATCCGGATGAAGTGTTTGCGCATTTTCCCCGCGACGTGGGCCATCACCATGTGGCCGTTGTCCAGCTTCACGCGGAACTGGGTATTGGCGAGCGCCTCGGCCACTTCGCCGGACATCTCAATCGCCTCCTCTTTCGCCATGAACCCGGACGCCTGTGTGCTGGAAATCGTTGCGGAAAAAACCCTCCTACCGTGCCCGCGGCGGGGCCGAACGGGATCACGGTCGCGCGGCGCGATCGTCAACCCGGGGGGAACGAACGGATTCTAACGCCGCCGCCGTCCTGGGGAAGCTCGTTCGGAGCCGGCGGCACCGGTTCCGGCAGGTTCGGCCCGGGAATGACCTACGGTTCAGGAGACTCCCCCGTCGTCTGCCGGGTCTCCCCCGCACCAGCCAGCCATGACCCCCGTCTTCCCCCCCCAACCGCCGGCCGCCGCGCGGCGGGCGACGGCGCTCGCCGCGGTCCGGCGGTTCTTGCGTTCGGAGGACGGCCCCACGTCCGTCGAATACGCGGTGATGCTGGCGCTGATCCTGGCCACCATCTTCGGCACGGTCGGGGTGGTCGGCGGAACCGCCGGCGGGCTGTTCGCCAATGCGAAATCAGAGTTGGACGCCGCCGGCTTCTGAGCGCCGCTGGGTTCTGAGCGCCGACGGGTCGGGGGGGAGCCGGTTCGTTATTCTGCAAACATGAACGTCCCGGCCCTGATCGCCCTCGGCGGCAACACCGGCGACGTGCGGGCCACGTTCGAGGCCGCGCTGCGGGGCCTGCACGACAGGCGGGGCGTGACGGTAACCGCCGCCAGCCGGGCCTATCGCACCCCGGCCGTGGGAGCGAACGCCGGCGGGGAATTCCTGAACGCCGCGGCGACGCTGGAGACGACGCTCTCCCCGCACGAGCTGTTGGCCGCGTTGCAGGACCTCGAAACGGCGGCGGGCCGGGAACGCACGGTCCATTGGGGGCCGCGGTCGATTGATCTGGACCTGATCCTGTTCGGCGAGGAGTCCCTCGACGACGAACGGCTGACGGTTCCGCATCCCGGTCTCTGGTGGCGTCGGTTCGTGTTGGACCCGGCGTGCGAGGTGGCGGGGGACTGGAAGGCTTCCCGGGTTCCCCTGCAACGGCTTCGGGAACCGCTCCTCGACCGACCGCTGCGCGTGGGGATGCGGACAGACGACGTGGCCTCCCTCAACCGGCTCGCCTCGGCGCTGGAACCGGACTTCCCCTTGTCGATTGAGCCGTGGGAGCCGGGGACGCGGGACCTCCGCTCCCCGCCGGCCCTGTGGATCAAGCGGGAGGACGCCGCGGAGGGCCGCCTCGATCCCAATACGATCCTGGTGCCGAGGGACCCCGACGCCGCGGTCGCCGTGTTGCGGGACGTGCTGTCCGCCGCGCTGCCGGACCCGGAGCCGCAGCCGGTCGGGGAACCGCTCTGGCCGTGTTGAAAGGCGGCGCGTCAGCGGCGCGGCGGCAGATTCAGCGAGACGACCGTCGGGCCGTTCGAAACCTTCGCCGCGGGGCAACTCCCGCAGCCGGAGCCGCACCCTTTCTCCCCGCCGGATTGCGTCAGCTTCCAGGCCCGCCGGCCGACCTCCGCGGCGGCTGCGGCGACGCAGAGCAGGGCGGCGATCAGTTGCGGGTCGAAGTTCATTGTCGGAACCCTTTAAAAGAGTCGCGAACCAATCTGATAGGTGAGCAGCGCTCCAATATATGCCAGCGCGGTCATATAGACGAAGGTGAACAACGGCCAGCGCCAGCTGTTCGTCTCCCGTTTAATGACCATCAACGTCGCCGCGCACTGGGCGCAGAGGGCGAAGAAGACCATCACCGACAGGGCCACCGGCAACGTATATACCGGGTCGCCGTCCGGCCACTCGCTGCGGCGGAGCGCGTCGCGGAGGCCGTCGTCGGTTTCGTCCACGTCCCCGCCGAGGCTGTAGATCGTGCCCAGGGTGGCAATGATCACCTCCCGGGCCGGGAAGCTCGCCAGGGCGCCCACGCCGATCCGCCAGTCCCAACCCAGCGGTTTGACGACCGGTTCGATCGCGTGCCCGGTGCGGCCGAGCACGCTGGCTTCGATCAGGTCGGAACTGAGCCGGCGGCGCCGCAGTTCGAGGGCTTCCAGCACCGTCTCGTCCGGTTCGGCCTCCGCCGACTCAGATTCAATCTGAGCCTGCACGGCGTGCAGTTCGGTGTGGTCGCCGGGGAAGTAGCCCGCGGCCCAGACCAGCACGGTGGCGGCGAAGATCAGCGTACCGGCCCGCGTCACGAACGCCTTGCCGCGGTCGTAGACCCGCAGGGCGACGTTCCGCAGCGAGGGCCAGCGGTAGGGCGGCAGTTCCATCACGAACGGCGGCGTCTCCCCCTTGAACCAAGTCTTCCGCAGCAGCCAGGCGACCGGAATCGCCACCAGCGCCCCCAGCGAGGTGATCCCGAACAGCACGAGCCCCTGCAACTCGACCAGCCCGCCGAGATACGCCGTCGCCGGGACGAACGCCCCGATCAGCAATAGATAGACCGGCAGCCGGGCGGAGCAGCTCATCAACGGGGCGACGAGGATCGTGACCATGCGGTCGCGGCGGTTCTCGATCACCCGGGTCGCCATCACGCCGGGCACGGCGCAGGCGAAGGAGCTCATCAGCGGCACGAAGCTCTTGCCGGACAGGCCCAGCCGGCTCATCAGGCGGTCCATCAGGAAGGCCGCCCGGGCCATGTAGCCGCAGTCCTCCAGCACCGCGATCGCCAAGAACAGGATCACGATCTGGGGCAGGAAGATCAGCACCCCGCCGACGCCGGCGATCACGCCGTCGATGATCAGGCTGCGGAACGCCCCCGGGGGCATGGCGTCCTGGACGAGCCCGGTCAGCCAGCCCTGGCCCTCGCCGATGGCGTCCATGAAGGGGCCGGCCCAACTGAAGATCGCCTGGAACACCAGGAACATCAGCACGGCGAAGGTCAGCAGGCCCCAGACCCGGTGGGTGAGGAAGCGGTCGATCTTGTCGCTGGCGGTGGCGGCCGGTTCGACGGCGGTTTCGACCGTGCCGTTCAGCATCTCCCGGGCCCAGCCGTAGCGGCCGGCGGCCTCCACCGCGGGCACCCGGCAGCCGGCCTCGGCGAGGCGTGCCCGGACGCCGCCCAGATGGGCCGGCAGATCGCCCGTGCAGCGGCCGCGGTAGCGTTCGACCACCTGTCCGCCCACGTCCAGCAGCATGCGTTCCCGCAGGTAGGCGGGCACGTCCGGGCAACCGTGCTCGGCCAGCCAGCCGTCCAGGACGTCCGCCTCCTCCGAGACGGCGTCCGGCAGGGACCGTACCGGCTGCGGCGCCGGGCCGGCCGCGGCGGCGACGATCGCGGCTCTCAGTTCGTTCAGCCCGCGGCGGCGGTGGGCCTCCGTGGGGATCACCGGCACGCCCAGCTTCTGCGACAGGGCGGGCACGTCGATCGTCGTCCCGCGGAGCCGGGCGACGTCGCCCATGTTCAACGCGATCACGACCGGCAGGCCCAGCTCCAACACCTGCGAGACGAGGTACAGGTTGCGGTGCAGGTTCGAGGCGTCCACCACGCAGACGACCGCGTCCGGCCGGGGCGTGCGGAGGGCGCCCCCGCCGGCGTCGCCCAGCAGCACGTCGACGGAGACCATCTCGTCGGCGCTGCGGGGCGAGAGGCTGTAGGTGCCGGGCAGGTCGATCACCTCAGCCGCCCGGTCGGCGGCGACCCCGTCGAGGGGCAGCTTCAACCGGCCGACCTTCTTCTCAACCGTCACGCCCGGAAAGTTGCCGGTGCGGGCCCGCGCGCCGCACAGGGCGTTGAACAGCGTGCTCTTGCCGGTGTTCGGGTTGCCCACCAGCGCCACGACCAGCGGCCGCACCGGCGCAACCTTCGACCCCCGACTGCGGGGAACAGTCGCGGGGCCGGGCGGCGGGGCGGGGACGGCAGTCGGCGCGGGGGGCGTCACGGGCGGCTCGGTGGGGCGGGGCGGGGGGGCAGTCCGGCGCGACGGTTCAATCCGGCGCGACGGTCACGCGGGCCGCCTCGCTTTTCCGCAGGGAGATGCGATAGCCGCACACGGAGAACTCCAGCGGATCGCCCAGCGGGGCGGCCCGGTGAAAGACGACGGTCTCCCCGGGAATCAGGCCCATCTCCATCAGCCGGGCGGCGAGGGCGTCCTCGCCGAGGACGTCCAAAATGCGGGCCGGGCGACCGGCGGGCAACGCGGCGAGGGTGAGTTCGGTGGGCGGCGAACCGTCGTCGGGTCGTTTGCCGGGGGCGAGTTGATCGTTCACGCCGGCGCCAGCGCGACCAGCACCATCGTCCCGGAGTCGGGCCGGAAGCAGAACCGCTGCGAACCCAGCGCCAGCAGGGCGGGCGGGCCCTCCCGCAGCACGCTGACGGCGGCGCCGATCCGCAGGCCCAACTCTTCCAGACGATGCACCGCGGGGGCGTCGCCGAGGATCTCCGCCACGGTGCCGCTCTCGCCGGTGCGGAGCAGATCGAGCGGGATCAGCGTCCCGTCCGCCAGCGCCTGGGCGGTCGGGCAGGGGACGTGGTCGGAGTCGCCGGGCGCGGAAACGGGAGCGAGCGGCATGGAGCGTCGCGGGCGGGAGGGGGTGAGACGGAATCTCAACACGGCCACTTTACGATGCGGCCGGGGCGTCGTCCATCCGGGACGCCGTCCCGCCAGCGCGGGCGGCGACCGAAAGTCCGACCGGAAGTCCGACCGGTCGTGTGACCGGTCAGCCCCTCAGTTGAGGGGGTTCGAGGCCCAGGCGGCTGTCGTCGTCGTCCAGTTCGCCTTCCAGGCCGGTACCGGCGGAGACGGCCTCGCGGGCCGGCGGTTCGCCGGTGTCGGGGGGCACCAGGGAGAGCAGCGTGTCGCCGGGCGTCGGCTCCAGCTTCACGTTCGCGGTGTTCACCCGCAGCGTCCGAGCGTCCGCCGGGCCGGTCAGACGGAATAGCACCACCGCTTCCGCCCCGTTCATCCGCAGGAAGGCGGGGTAGTCGAACTCCTGGGTGATGCGGGTCTCCTTGACCCGGGCGCCGCGTTCGTAGAGTTCCTGCAGCAATTTATAGGTCACGCCCTCCCGGAACAGCGCCCGGCCGTGCGGGCGTTCGGCGCCGCCCTCGCCCTTTCTCGCCCCCTCCGCCGGGTGCGGGCACAGCTGATAACACCCGCTGCGGCCGAACAGGGTGGCGAAATTCTGGGCCGCGAGGCTGTTCACCTCGTCGTTGGGGGTCATCGCCAGGACCCGGCCGAGGCCGGAGGGGTCGACGCGGTCGGTGATCTTCTCGGACAGCACGTTGCCGTGCAGCGTGTCGAGGCCCTCCAACCGGGCGGCGGAGACGTTGCGGCGGTTGGAGTCGATCAGCCGCACGGTGAAGCCCTTCTCCTGCAGGGCGACGGCGATCGCCCGGACCAGCGGGGAGCCGCCCAGGAACAGCACGCCCTGCGGGTTCGCGACCGCCAGCCCCAGCCGGCGGGCGAAGGGGCCGGCGGTCAGGCCGTACAGGGCGACCGAGGCGCTGATCACGGAGAACGTCAGCGGGACGAGCCGGGCACTGTCCTCCAGGAGACCTTCCCACCACTCCCGCTCCGCAATGGCGGCTGCGTCCGTGACCCCGGCGGCATAGGAGCGTTCGATGGCTTCCTCCGCGTCGTGTCGCAACTCCAGGGCGAACACGCTCGCCACCGCCGCCGCCACGATGCCCCGCGGCGCCAGCCAGGCTAGGAAAGTCTTCTCCGAAAGCGACAGCGGGCTGAACAGCGTGCCCAGGAAAACCGCCGCCGGCCGCACGACCAGCACCAGGAAGGCGATGAACGCCAACGCCCCCCAGCCCAGATCCAGAATGCTTTGCGGCTCCAACTGACCGGCCAGCACCACGAACAGCACGCTGATCAGCAGGACGCCGAGGTTCTCCTTGAACTCGACCAGCGGCTCGATGTTGAACCGCTCCTGGTTCGCCAGCCACACGCCCATCACCGTGACCGTCACCAGCCCGCTCTCGCTTTGTAGGGCGTTGGAGGCGGCGAAGGCGAGCAGCACCGTGCCCAGGGCGACCGGGTTCTGCAGGTAGTCCGGCACCCAGTGCCGCTGGAACAGGACCGACAGCATCCAGGCCAGCCCGGCGCCCAACAGCCCGCCGATCAGAACCACCTTGGCGATCGTCAGCGGGATCACGATCGAGGCGGCGCCGGCCGTCAGCACGATCCCCTCGAACGCCAGCACGGCCAGCACGGCGCCGACCGGGTCGATCACGATGCCCTCCCACTTCGCCACCGCCCCGACGCGGCCGTTCGGGCGGATCTGCCGGAGCAGGGGGATGATGACCGTCGGCCCGGTCACGGTGAAGATCGAGCCTGCCAATATCGCGAGTTGCCAGGTGTCGAACACGAGGAGCTTCGCCGCGATCGCCGCCAGCACCCCAGTGACGGCAGCCCCGGCGGTGCACAGGCCCAGGGCGGCGGAGCCAATCTCCCGCAGTTCGCGGAACTTCAGGCTCAGGCCGCCCTCGAACAGGATCACCGCCACCGCCAGCGCCACCGCGGGGGTGAGCAACCGCTCCGGGATGACGGCGCCGCCGCCCCGTCCCTGCAACGGGTCGTCGCCGGGATCGCTCTCCTCCACCTGGCCGGCGGAGCCGGGGTCCGCGTCCTCGACCGACCCGTCGTCCGTGGCCCCGTCGCTCGTCAGCAGGTCGTCCGCGGGACCGATTCGGCCGGCCTGGCCGGGATTGCGGTCGCCGGCGGCGACGGCCTCGGCGGCTCCCTCCGTCACCCCCTCGACGGGATCGCCGACCGGCACGCGGCCGAAGGCGAACCCGGCGGCCAACAGCAACAAAATCGCCGGCAATCGCAGGCGCCACGCGGTCCACTGGGCCGCCACGCCCACCGCGACGATGCCGGCCAGATACAGAAGTGGAGACACGCGGCAGGCGGGTACGAAAAACGGCGAACGACCCCGGGCCATCCCCGGCCGCTCATCCTAACACGCCGCCGCGCGCCGCTCACCCGAGGGCGCCCGCCGCTGCGCGGCGGCGGGAGACCCGGGCGGTCAGCGGGCCGCCTGCGGCACGCCGCCGAGCGTGAGCTGCTGATATTTGGCGAAGGTGACCCGCCGCGTCTTCGGCGAGGCCAGCCGCTCCCGCCAGCGGGAAATCAACTCCCGGTCCCGCTGGCCGAGCTGTTCCTGAAAGCTGTGTTCCGCGGCCAGGCGCTTCGTCGGCACGCCGCCGGCGTCCGTGAGCAGCACTTCCACCCGCTGCGGCACGACGCCCCGCTCCCGCAGGGCCTCGTGAACCGGGCGGCGGACGTCCGGGAACAACTTGCCGGGGTCCAGGGCGTAGTTCAGCTGGCCGGTCCAGTCGGCGTAGTCCCAGTACGCCGCCGAGATCGACGGCCGGCCCGGCTGGGCGTGGGAGACCTCGTAGGTCAGCGGGCCGCCGACGAATCGGGTTCTGCGAGACCCTTCGTCGGCGTCGATCGCGTACCGGGGCGTCAGTTGGAAGGCGAGGCTGGTCGTCAGGGCGGCGCTGTCCGGGGCGGGGGACTCGCGCAGCTCCGCGACGTACTTCTCCGTCTCTTTCCGACCGACGTTGATGATCCGGGAGACCTCCTCCAACTTGACCGTGCAGGCCAGATCGCGGCGGGTGTCGAGGATCACGAACTCCGCGTCCGCGGGGTCGAATCGCACCACCTCGCCCGCCTCCACCACGTGGTCCCACGCCTGCCCGGCGTGGAACAGCGTGAGGCTCCGCGACAGCTCGATCGGCCGGTCCCCGGAGACGTCCGAGACCGTCGTGTACACCCGAAACTCCTGCGCCGAAAGGTTCAGCGGCGCCGCAAGCAACAGGGCGACAAACGGGGCGAAGCGCATCGGGAGTCCCGGGAAGAAGGCAGAGCCCGGGTCGTAGCGGCGCAGCGGGCCGCGGGGCAACGCCGGTCGCCGGGTTCCCCGCGTTCGCCGATTCACTCCGCGACGAAGCGCGTCCGCAGCGTGCCCAGCGGGCCGATGGTGACGGCGGTCTCGCTGCCGTCGGTGATCCAAGCCGGCGGTTTGCGGGCCGCCCCCACGCCCGCCGGGGTGCCGGTGAAGATGAGGTCGCCGGGCTCCAGCGTCATGATCTTCGTCAGGTGGGCGACGATCTGCGGCAGGGTGAACAGGAAGTCCGCGGTGCTGCCGTCCTGCATCGTCCGGCCGTTCAACTCCAGCTTGACCGGCCAGTCGTGCGGGTCGCCGGCTTCGTCAGCGGAGAGCAGGAACGGCCCGGTGGGGGCGAAACCGTCCGGCGTCTTGCCCAGCAACCACTGCTCGCCGGGCCGGCCCTTCTGCCAGTCGCGGGCGCTGACGTCGTTGCCGTTCATATACCCGGCGACGTGGTTCATCGCGTCCGCCTCGGCGACGTTCTTGCCCGTGCGGCCAATCACGACGACCAGTTCCGCCTCGTAATCGACCTGCTCCGAGACCGCCGGCAGCGTGACGGTGGCCTCCGGGCCGCGGATCGTGTTGCCGAACTTGCCGAACACGACCGGCTCCGAGGGGATCGGGCTGTTCGTCTCCTCGGCGTGGTCGCGGTAGTTCAGCCCGATGCAGATCACCTTGCCGGGGTCTGGAATCGGGGCCAGCAGCTTGCCTTCCGCGACGGCCTCGTCGGGGGCGTTCGCCAGCGCCGCGGCGGCCCGCGTCAGCCCGCCCTCCAACGCCAGTAGGGCCCGCAAGGAGGTCGGCAGAGAGGAATCGACCAGGTTCAGATCGACGTGCCGGTCGTCGTCGGTCATGGCGACGACCCGCGGCCCGCGGGCGGTGTGGAGGGTGGCGAGCTTCATCGGGACGAACCTTCAAGACGGGGAGCGGGCCGCCGAACACTAACCCGAAGCGTCAGCGAGGGCACGCGGCCGCAACCAGTGATCGGCAGCGTCCCGGACCCTTGGAGGGTCCGGGACGCTTCGCGTCCGCTCACCCCGCCGACAACCCACCGAAGCCCACGATCGCCCCGCTGCGTTCGCCGCTGCGGGTCAGTTCGGACCGGGCCTCCTCGAAGTCCGTCATCGTCAACGGCAGCGGTTCGACCGTCCGTCGGCTCTCGTCTTCCAATGCGAACAGTGCCGCCCGGGCGATCCACTCCTTCAAAAACGCCTGCGACGCCCCGCGGCTGTCCTCCGCCAACTGCGGTACGTCCAGGGCCGTCGCGTCGAACCGCTTGAGGTATTGAACGAGATACCGGGCCCGCAGCTCCTTATTCGGCGGTCCGAAATACACGCACTGCCCGATCCGCCCCGGGCGATCTTTAATCGCCCGCTCCACCCGCTCGAGCGCGTTCGTGGTGAGGATGAAACTGACGGCCTCGTCCGGTCGGAAGCCGTCCATTTCGTCCATCAAGTCGCCCAGGGCGCTGGTGTGCGGGTTCATCTCCCGCTCCGTGAACACCAGGTCCACGTCCTCCAGGATCACCAGACTTGGTTCATACAGCTTCGCCAGCCCGCAGACGCTTTTGACCTGATGCAGGCTCTGCCCGGCGACGACGAACGTGGTCACCTCCGGCAATGTGCCGACCAGATAGCGGCAGGTATAGGTCTTGCCGGTGCCCGGCGGGCCGTGGAACAGCAGCCCCTTCGACAACGGCAGCCCGAGCCGTTTGAGGTCCGCGTGCCGGCGGTGATGTTCGACGAGGTTGCGGTTGAGCACCGGCAGGGTTTCCGGGTCGAGGACGATGTCCTCCGCTTTCAATGCGGTGCGGTGCTTGAAGTTGAGTTCCGGCTCCCCGCCGCCGCGGTATTCGCCGTCGTCGTCGTAGGAGCCCTGATGCTGGAACTCCAGCAGAGCCCCGCGGTAGACGCTGTGCGAAACGGAGCGTTCCTCAACCGCATCCAGCAGGGCCGCGGCGGCGTCGAAGCTGTCGGCGGCGGCCTCCACGATCGCCTGCGGCTTGCCGTACTCGTGGGAGGCCCGCACCCGTAGCACGGCCGGCCCGTGGCGCCCCCCGCCGGTTCCGGGGGCCGGGGCGGGGAGGATCCAGAAGCAGTCGTCCGGCAGCAGTTCCTCGATCGGCCCGTCGGCGTCGCGGCCGATCGGCCGGGCGGTGCGGGGGGAGGGCACAATCGGCGAGGGCATGTTCTGCCATGTCCGGCCGCTCAGCACGGTCGCCAGATCGAACGGCTCCTGCCGGTCCAGCACCTGCGGTTCGGACCCCGGGATCCGCTCCGCGGCGACCCGGGCGGCGACGTGGTCCGCGGCCCGGTGCAGATCGACCAGCCGAAACTTCGGCAGCGACCGCGACACCGCCCGCATCGCATGCGCCTCCCCGCCCAGCGCCCGCCGCACCGCCCCGGAGACGAACGGCCGCCAGCCCCGATTCCACTTCTCCCAAAACACCGCCGGCAGCCCGATCGCCAAGCCGGCGCCGACGATCGCCACCGCGGCGATCCATGTCGAATCATCTGCCGTCGCGAGCGTGACGCTATTCATCGTGTCCTCCCAGCCGCCGGCCGCGGGTCCGCAGTTCGTTCATTAATTCGTCCAGATGAGCCTCCGTCGTCAGCGGGTTCATCACCGTGCACCGCAGCGCCGGCACGCCGTCCTTCGCGGTGGGGACGATATAAAATCGCCCGCTCCGCACGAGGTCCCGCCGCAGATCGTGCTGAAACCGCCCGAGCGTCGCGTCGTCGGCGTCCTTTAAAAAGTCCGGTACATGCCGGAAGGCGACGATGTTGCACTGCGGATCGTTGAGCGGTTCGAAGTCCTCCGCGGCGGACAGCTTCTCATAGAGACTGCGGGCGAGGGCGAAGGTCACGTCGACGAGGTCGCGGAACAACCCTTCGCCGAAGGTCGCCCACGTGCCCCACAGCCCCAAGGCGGCGGCCCGCTTGGTGCATTCGAGCGTTTTCATCCCGCTGTCGTGCTCCGCCAGGCCGGGGTCGGAGGGGTCGAATAAATAGGGGGCGTCCTGCCGGAAGGCCTCGAACCGATGCTCCCGGTTCTTATAGAAGACGAACGCGCACAGGGCGGGGACAAACAGCATTTTGTGGGCGTCCCAGATGACGCTGTCCGCCCGCTCGACGCCGTCTAACAGGTGCCGGTGCTTCGGCGAGAACGCCGCGGCCCCGCCGTGGGCGGCGTCGACGTGCAGCCAGACGTGGTGTTTCTCGCAGACGTCCGCGACGGCGTTCAGATCGTCGAACGCCCCCACCGGCGTGGCGCAGGCTCCGGCGGCGACGGCCACGATCGGCACGCCCTCCGCCCGCAGGCCGGTTAGCGTCTCGTCCAGCCGGACCGGGTCGATCTGCCGGCGATCGTTCAGCGCCGCTTTGACGACCTGCCGGGTACCCAGCCCCAGCAGGCCGGCGGCCCGGGCCATGCAGTAGTGGCTCTCCCCGTGGGCGACGATCACGGGCGCCGGGCCGGTGCGGGGAACGCCGTTTTCCCAGCACTCTTTGAATAAAACGTTGCGGGCGGTCAGCAGGCAGGTCGTATTGGCGAGGCTCCCGCCGTGGGTGACGAAGCCGGCGAACGTGCCGGGGGCGTAACCGAGCTTCGCCCCCAGCGCCGCCACGCAGGCCTCCTCCGCGGCGCTGACGAAGGGGCCCATCTCGTAGATCGCCATGGGCTGGTTCGTCACGCTGCCGACGGCGTCGAACAGCCCGGCGATCGGCACGCTGGCCGGCACCTGATGGCCGATATACCGCGGCGAATGCAGGTTTTGCCCGCGACTGAGCGCCGTTTCGATCAACCCCCGCACCCGGCCGGCGATGTCGTCGGGGGACCCCGCCGGCTCCCCCCGCAGCGCGGCGGCCGCGGCGGCGACGTTGTCGGCCGGGGCGTGCCAGTTCAGCACCGGCCCCTCGTTCGCCAGGCTGCGGGCGAGGTGATCAGCGAGGGCGTCGCAGGCGGCGTGGCCGGACTCCCGAAACAGCCCCGCGTCGTAGGCCGGGGCGATGCGGCCGCGGGCGGCGGCGAGGGCGGCGGATGAGGAATTCAGGGCGGGCGTGGGGGGCATCGGCGCACGGTACGATCAGACGTCCAAGGCGGCGAACCAGTCGGCGTACGGCGTGTTCTTCGCCATGTGCCGGTTGAGGTCCGGGGCGCCGTCCGTCCACCAGACCGGGCCGCGTTCGCCGAGGTTCGTCTTCGCCGCGTCCACCGCAGCCCGGGCGGCTCGGAGGGCCTCGGCGTCGTCGGCCCGCTTGGCGGTGCCGACGGCCCGGCGGGCGGCCATCAATTCATTCACCAACTCCTGCCGGCGCTCCTCCGGCAGCGACGGGTCCGACCGCCGCCACAGCCGGCCGCGGACGACGAAGTACCGGCCGTCCGGGGTCACGGGGTGCGTCATCTTCGGGAGGAGGGGCGAGGGGTGTCTTCCATACTCGTCCCGACGCTCTGCGTCGGGACGCACGGGCCGCGGAGCGGCCGGACGCTCCGCGGCCCCTGCGGGGCGACGCAGAGCGTCGCCCCGAGAGACGGCGCATCCGATCAGTAGGCGCCGTCGGTCGCGGGCTCGCTCCACCGCCGGGGCAGGCCGAGGCGGTCGCAGGCTTCGCCAAGCACGGCGGCGGTGCCGCTCATCCCGGCCCGGGTCACGCCCAGCGCCCGCACTTCCAGCAGCCGGTCCAGCGTCTTGATCCCGCCGCTGGCCTTCACCTGCACGCCCGGCGGGGCGTGTTGCCGCATCAGGTTGAGGTCGTGATCGGTCGCCCCGCCGGGGCCGAAGCCGGTGCTGGTCTTCACCCAGTCCGCCCCGGCGACGCCGCAGAGTTCGCACAATTTAATCTTCTCCGGGTCGGTCAGATGGCCGGTTTCGAAGATCACCTTCGTCTTCGCCCCCGCCTCGCGGGCCGCGGCGGTGACGGCGGCGATATCGCGGGAGACGTAGTCCCAATCGCCGGTTTTAATGCGGGAGACGTTGACGACCATGTCCAGTTCGACGGCCCCGTCGGCCAGCGCCGTGCGGGCCTCGGCGGCTTTGATCGCCGAGGCGTGCAGGCCGTGGGGGAAGCCGATCACCGTGCCGACCTTCACCCCGGTCCCGCGGAGCCGGCGGGCGACGTCGGCGATTTTATGCGGGGAGACGCACACGCTGGCGACCTGATAGGCCGCGGCGAGGTCGCAGCCGCGGTCGTAGTCCGCGGCGGTCAGCGTGGGCGCCAGCAGGGCATGGTCGATCAACCCGGCGAGGTCAGGCAGCGTCCAGTCCGGTTGGGAGGAGTCGAAGGGAACCATGCCGCGATCGTAGCGGCCCCCGGCCGCCCCCGCCGTGCCCGCTCGCGGCGGGGGCGGGGGGGCGGCTACGCTCGGGCGGTTCGCCCCGTTTCCAAACCCCTGCGCCCCGACCGATGTCCGCCGCCCGCCTGACGGCCCTCGCCGTCGCCCTCCTCCTCGTGCCCTCGCTGCCGCCGGCGTTCGCCCAGAACACCGCGGCCCTGAACACCAAGGCGGAGAAGCTGCAGACCGAATACGTCCGCGGAGCGGTCGATCTGGCGACGGAGTACGAGAAGGCCGGCGATCCCGGCGCGGCGATGGCCCTGCTGGAAACGGTCAAGAAGGTGGTCCCGGACAACGCCGCCCTGGAAGCGAAGCTCAAGGAGTTGCAGAACGACGTGCTCAGTGCCGGCGAGACCGTGCTGACGATCGACGCCTCCACGGAATGGCAGCCGGTCGCCCAGGTCCGCGAGGGCGCCGCCTTTCGTTTGGCGGCGGCGGGCTCCTACCGGATCTCGATGACCGGCAGCTCGACGGTCGACGGTCTGCCGCCCGGCGATGTCGCCGCGGGGCTGATCTCCGACGCCCCGCTGGGCGCCCTGATCGGCGCCTACGTCGATCCGAACGCCGCCGCCGCCGCGGCCCGGGGCGGCCGGACCGGAAACCGCGGCAACGAGAAGGACAAACCGAAGGTGTTCACCCTCGGCGCCGGCGGGGAGATCGAACGCACCGCCGACGAAACCGGCCTGCTGATGGTCCGCCTGAACCTGCCGGTCGGCGCCCGGCCCACCGGCAAATTGAAAGTGATGATGAGCGGCCAGATCACCCCCGCCAGCGGGCGGTAACGGGGCGACCGTTTGCGGTTTCGCGGGCCCGACTGCTGAGGGGCCCCGCGAAACCGCAAGCGAACGTTCGGAGCGAGAAGGTCGCCTCGAACCCTCGGGGACTTCTCAGCCCCAGCCGAAGACGTTGTGCTCGAAGATGTCCAGGTAAATCACCGTGAGCATCAACAGCACGATCATCCCCAGCCCGACGTAGGCGGCGCCGATTACCAGGCCCTCGCTGGGCTTCTTGCGGGTGACGGCCTCCCACATCAGCCAGACCATGTGGCCGCCGTCCAGCACGGGGATCGGCAGGAAGTTCAGCACCGCCAGGTTTACGCTGAGGAACCCCAGGAAGTGCAGGAAGTCCGCCGGCCCGTTGTCGGCGATCCGCATCCCCTCAGAGATAATCCCCGGCGGGCCGCGAAGGTTTTTAATGCTCAGCCGGCCGGTCAGCAGGCTGCCGAGCGTGAGGTACATCTGCTCCACG
The DNA here is from genome assembly GCF_007743815.1 of Alienimonas californiensis. Classification (GTDB taxonomy): domain Bacteria; phylum Planctomycetota; class Planctomycetia; order Planctomycetales; family Planctomycetaceae; genus Alienimonas; species Alienimonas californiensis. The sequence goes on along the minus strand of NZ_CP036265.1, from coordinate 137,723 downwards.
ACGGTGCGGGTCTCGCGGAGGCCGTCGCGGAGGGCGTCGGCGGCGGAATCGCTCCGCCGTTCGATCAACTCGCGCGGCAGGAGGAAGCCGCGGGTGGGGAAGTACCAGTCGTCGGCGGGGGCCGGCGTCAGCGTGACGGTCTGCTGCGTCCCGTCGCGTTTTACCGTCAACGTGAGCGTGTCCTCCGGCAGTTCCTGGGCGAGGGTGAACACGTAGGCGAACGGGTTCCAGTCCTCCACCTTCTCGTTCTCGAAGGGGATTTTGATCGCCTCGCGGCCCTCTTCGCCGGCGGCGGGCTTGGGGGCGGTGAAGGTGGCGGCGACGATCTTGTCGTTCGCCTTCAGGCCGGCCCGGTCCGCGGGGCCGCCGGGCGTGACTTCCGTGATGACCGGGTTGAGGTGGAACGCGGCGCCCAGGGCCGGCACGTCCAGCGGTTCGGTGGGGGCAGAGGGGCGGGAGATCCAGCCCGGGCGGGCGTCGGGGGTGATCGTCAGCTTGACGACGGACGGCCCGCCGTCCTCGCCGGTCCGCACGACCTCCACCGGCACCGCCTCGCCGGCCCGCTCGAAGAACGCGTTCGGCAGCCGCAGCGGGTCGAGGTCCAGCCCCACGTCCCGGCCGTCGACCTTCGACAGTTCGTCGCCGACCCGCAGCCCGGCGGCCTCGGCGGGGGAGCCGGCCCGGATGGCGGCGATCGGCTGAGGCGAAACCCGCAGGCCCAGGGACCGCACCGGCGTGGGGCCGACGGTGACGGAGAACGTCTCGCCCGTCGCGTCAGGATCGTCCGCGTCCGGACGGCGGAGGGTGAACTCAATCGGCCGATCCGCCGCCGCCCCGACGACCGCGGAGTAGTTGATGAACGAGGTCAGCGGCACGGCCTCCGTCGCGGCCGGTTCGGCGGCGCCGTCTTCACCCTCTTCGGCGTCGCCGTCGGCGGGCGGTGCGGGGGCGGGGAGGACCCGGGCGGCGATCAGTTCGTCGCCCGGCCGCACGCGGTCCGCGACGGCGGCGGCGGGGGAGGTCGGGTGCACGGCCGACTTGCTCTCGGCCGAGAGCGTTCCCAGCGTCAGGCCTAGGGAGGGCGCAAAGCCCGCGGTGCGGCGGGTGCCGGAGTCGTCCGGGTCGAGTTCCAACTCGAAGCGGGTTCCGTCCGCCCGGTAGCCCCGCAGCGGCAGGGTGTCGCCCCAGGAGAGGGCGGTGGCGAGGGCCACATCGTTGAAGGTGATTACCTTCCGCCCGCCCACGTTCCGCAGGATGTCGCCCGGCTCCACACCCGCGGTCCAGGCCGGCCCGCCGGTCGTCACCTGACCGACGACCGCCGACGGCGCCTGCATGCCCAGCCACAGGGCAACCGCGAAAAACACCACCGCGGTGATCAGGTTCATCGTCACCCCGGCGCTGATGATCGCCATCCGCTGCCAGACCGGCTTGGCGCTGTAGCTGCGCGGGTCCTCGGCGATCTCGTCGCTGGTCAGCTGGGAGGGGTCGATGTCGTCCTGGCCCAGCATCTTGACGTAGCCGCCCAGCGGGAACGCGGACAGCGCGTACTCCGTCTCCCCGCGGGTCTTGGAGAACAACACCGGCCCGAAGCCGATGCTGAACCGCTCCACCCGCACCCCGCACCACTTGGCGACGGCGAAGTGGCCGAGTTCGTGAAAGAAGATGACCAGCCCCAGCCCCAGGGCGACCCACAGCAGGCTGAGCAATTTGGCGAACAGCCCGCTCAGCGAGAACGCGGCGAGCGGGGCGGCGACGCCGAGCGGCGGGGCGGCCGCGGCGAGCGAAAACAGAGTGTCCGTCACGATGGGTCCGGTCCGTGGGCGCCGCCGCGCCCGCGGATGCGAGAGGGGCGGGGCGGCAAGCTGCGAAGGGGTCGGCGACTACTCTACGCAAATCACGGCCGGCTTGTCCGCGGGAACCTGACGAGAGCCTCCGCGAACCGCCTCCGAACGCCCCGCCGCGGCGGAACTCAGCCGCCGCCGGACCGCTTCATCCCGCCATTCTGCAGCCGTTCGTAGCCCTCTTGAGCGGCGAAGGGCGGCTTATCGAAAGTCGAACCGTCCCCGGTGACCCGCGGATCGCCGTTGGCCTTCAGATGCTCCATCAGCCGCGCGGACAACTCCGCCTTCGCCTGCGCGTGGGCGGGATCGTCGGCGAGGTTCTTCATCTGGTGGGGGTCCTCCGCGATGGCGTACAGCTCCTCGCCGGGGCGCCGCAGGTAGCCGAGTTCGAAGGCCCGCTTCGTCGCCTCGTTGTCGTCGCGGTGCAGGATCGTCCACGCCTTGGTGGGGCCGGCGTCGACGTCGGGGAAGGCGGCCCGGGTGTTGCTGTTGAGGGCCCGCTCGTCCGGCATCTCGCCCGGTAGGCCGTAGCCGGGGGCGGTGCCCTGCGGCCAGCGGTCCGGGGCGAAGTTGCGGATGTAGAGGTAGTCGTCGGTGCGAATGCCGCGCTGGGGATAGGGCAGGTAGCCCTCGCGGGCGCTGGCGACGTGCCGTTCCCGGCCGAAGAACGCCGCGTCGCGGGCCTCGTCCACGCGGTCTTCCTCATCGGTGACGAGGACCGGCGCCAGGCTGTGGGCGGTCATGCCCTCCGGCAGCGGCACGCCGGCGATGTCCAAGAACGTGGGGGCGAGGTCCGGCAGGGTGACGAAGTCCGTGACGACCCGCCCGTTGGCGTCCAGCCCCGCGGAGACGCCCGGCCCGGCGATCGCCAACGGGACCGCGACGCCGAAGTCGTACAGGTTCGTTTTCCCGCGGGGGAAGCCGGGGGCGCCGTGGTCCCCGCTGACGGCGATCACGGTGTTCTCCAGCTCGCCGCGGTCTTTCAGCTCCTTCAGCAGCACGCCAAGGGCGTTGTCGAAGGCCATCACCTCGCCGAGGTAATCGGCGAAGTCCTGCCGCACCTCCGGGACGTCCGGCAGGAAGGGCGGCATCTTGCCCTTCAGGCTGTCCGGTTCGATGCCCCAGATTTTCTTGCCGCTGCCCTGCGCCCAGGTGCGGTGCACGTTGGTGGGCCCGAACCAGTAGTGCCACGGCTTGCCGGAGTCCTCCGCGTCCTTCAGGAAGGCGGTGAAGTTGTCGAGGACTTCTTTGTACAACTCCGTACCGGCGGCGTCGGGGTCGTTGGCCTTGGAGACGATCTTGGAGAATCCGTTAAACCGTCCGCCGGCCTTCTCGTAGGCGGTGCGGTTGCCGCCGATGGGGGCGTCGTTCGGGGTGCCGGGGCTCCAGACCTTGTAGGTCTGCCCGACGAAGTAGCCGCCCTCCTCCAGGGCTTCGGGGTAGCTCTTGATGGAGCCGTCCCACTGCGCCCCGTTGAGGATCGCGCCCAATCCGGTCGTGTAGAACGGCCGGCCGGTCAGCAGGGAACTGCGGCAGGGCGTGCAACTGGGGGCGTTGACGTAGGCGTGGGTGAAGAGGACGCCGTTGCCCGCGATCTGATCGAAGTTCGGCGTGGCGAAGCCGGTCGCTTTGGACAGGTCGTTGCGGGCGTCGCCGTCGAGGGCGGCGTAGGCGCCGGCGTAACGGCCCCAATCGTCCGCGAAGGCGAACAGAATGTTCGGCCGGTCCGCCGCCTCCCCCTCCGACTGTGCCGCGGGCTGTGCGGCGTCGGAGCGAAGCTCCTCGGACGGCGGCTGCGGAGCGCCGACGGCGACCCCGCCGGAGGTGAGGAACAGCAGGGCGAGGGCGAGGCGGCGCAAGGGGGCTCTCCGAAGTTCGAGGCGGGTCGATTGTGGAGCTTCGGCGGCCGCCCCGCCACTACGCTCTCCGCGAGGTTCAGGGCGAGCCGGTGCTGCGTTCCGCAAGCAGGGCGGCCACGGCCGCCTGACGTTCCTCGGCGCTGCGGTCCGGATCGAGATGCGGCGGCGGGGCTGGAACCCAAGGCGGGCGGGGCCGGCGTTCCAGAGTGGGATGAGCGGCGCCGTCGACCGGCGGGGCGGGCGGGGCGACCGCCAAATCCGGGCGAAGCCGGCGGAAAAACTCCCGCAGCCGCGCGGCCGAGCGGATCGGGTCCGCCGCCGGGGGAAGCCGGTTCGCCCAATTGTCCGTCTGCGGGGGGCGTGAGGCACTGGTCACCACGTTGCCTCTTCGGAGTCGTCTTGGAGGGCTTCGAGGGCGGCGACGTCGGCCAGATCCTGCGGACGGCCGGCGGCTCGCTTCATGGCGATCAGGTCGCCGCGGGAGATCACCCGAACGACGCCCGCCGGCTGCCGGCGCTGCTCCGCATTCGCTACGATCGCCCGGTAGTCGGCTGAGTCGCGGAACATCAGGTCGAGAATCAGGTAGTCCTCCCCCGCGGTTTTCATGAACCGCCGCAGCGTGATGCCGCTGGCCGAAAAGGTCCACGGCTGGGCGCTCTCGAAGTAGCCGAGCGACTCGATCACTTCGGCCGCGTCGTCGACCGTTTCCGGGAGGGTCAAGAGGTCGATGTCCTCCGTCGCCCGCGGTCGCGCCCACAGGGAAACCGCCAGCCCGCCGATTACGCAGTAGGGGACGCCCGCCGCTTCCAGTGCCGTGACCGCTGCGAAGAATTCGTCGTACAAACTCAAGGGTGACGGTCCGTGCTCAGGCATTTCTGCCGTCTCACCGGGGGGAGAGCGCCGCGAACGGCCGGTTACGGCACCATCGTAACGCCGGCCGCTCCCCCGGCACGCTCCCCGCGTCGTCTCGGCGGACTGCACGGGCCGGGCGGCGTTCGTATGATCCCGGGTCGATCCGAATCCCGTCCCCTTTCGAGAGAACGGCCCCCGTGCGCGTCGGCCTGTTCATCCCCTGTTACATCGACCAGTTCTATCCCCGCGTGGGGGCGGCCGCGGTGCGGGTGTTGCGGCGATTCGGCGGGCCGGACCTGCATCTGGAGTACCCCGAGGGACAGGTCTGCTGCGGTCAGCCGATGGCCAACGCCGGGCTGCCGCACGAATCGCAGCCGCTGGCGGAGACGAACCTCAAGGCCCTCAGCGGGTTCGACGCGGTCGTTTGCCCCAGCGGGTCCTGCACCTCCATGGTGCGCAATCATTACGCTCCGTTCCTGGAGGGGCATCCGGGCTACGAGGAACTGCAGGCCAAGACGTACGAGTTCTGCGAGTTCCTCACCGACGTGCTGAAAGTCGGCAGCCCGGCGGGGCGGTTCCCACACAAGATCGGCCTGCACAACGGCTGTCACGGCCTGCGGGAGTTGCGGCTGGGCAGCGGCAGCGAACGGAACGTGGCGCCGTTCGACAAAGTCCGTTCCCTGCTGACGAACCTGGAGGGCCTGACCTTCGCCGAGCCGGAGCGCCCGGACGAGTGCTGCGGGTTCGGCGGGACCTTTGCGGTGCAGGAGGAGGCCGTCAGCGTGATGATGGGTAAGGATAAGGTCGCCGATTACCGGCAGGCCGGCACGGAGGCGCTGGTCAGCCCGGACATGAGCTGCCTGATGCACCTCGAAGGCGTGCTCCGCCGCGGCGGCGACCAGACCACCCGGGTCCTGCACGTCGCCGAAGTACTGGAGGAGGCCACGCGGGAGCCGTGACGACGGTCCGCCGTTCGCGGTTGCTTCCAGACGCTCGCCCTCATCGATTGCCATGACCAAAACCGCCGAACATCCCGACCGCGCCCGCGCCTTCGTCGCCGACGACGCCCGCGCCCACTGGCACGACGAATCGCTCTGGTTCGTGCGTCAGAAACGCGACCGGCAGGTCCACTCCGTGCCGGAGTGGGAGCGTTTGCGGGAGCTCGCCAGCCAGGTCAAACGGCACGCGATCTCCCGCTGGCCGGACTACCTCGAGGAGTTCGAGAAAAACGCAACCGCCCTGGGGGCGAAAGTCCACTGGGCCGCCGACGCGGAGGAGCACAACCGCATCGTCCTCGGCATCCTGCGGGACGCGGGGGTGAAAAAGATCACCAAATCGAAATCGATGCTCACCGAGGAGGTGCACCTCAACCCGTACCTCATCAAGCACGGGATCGACGTCACGGACACCGACCTCGGCGAGCGGATCGTCCAACTGCGTGAAGAGACGCCCAGCCACATCGTGCTGCCGGCGATTCACCTGAAGCGGGAGGACGTCTCCGAAACGTTCCACGACAAAATCGGCACCGAATCCGGCAACGCGGACCCGGCCTACCTCACCGAGGCCGCCCGCCAGCACCTCCGCGAAAAGTTCCTGGGGGCGGAGGCCAGCATCACTGGCGTGAACTTCCTCGTCGCGGAGACCGGCGGGTTCGTCGTCTGCACCAACGAGGGCAACGCGGACCTCGGCACGAGCCTGCCGCGGTTGCACATCGCCTGCACCGGCATCGAAAAATTGGTGCCCCGGGCGGCGGACCTCGCGATCTATCTGCGATTGCTGGCCCGCAGCGCGACCGGCCAGCCGATCACAACTTATACCAGTCACTTCCACGGCCCCCGGCCGGGTGGGGAGCTGCACATTGTGCTGGTGGACAACGGCCGCAGCGATTTGGCGAACGACCCGCAGTTCCGCGACGTGCTCAACTGCATCCGTTGCGGGGCCTGCATGAACACCTGCCCGGTCTACCGCCGCAGCGGCGGGCACAGCTACGCCGCGACGGTCCCCGGCCCGATCGGCAGCGTGCTGAACCCGCTGCACGCCCTCACGCCGCGGATCGTCCGCGAGTCGGAGCAGGGCGAGGGCGTCGAGCCCCGCGAGGGCGAGGCCGGCGACGCCCACGGGTCGCTGCCGTTCGCCTGCAGCCTGTGCGGGAGTTGCACGGACGTCTGCCCGGTGAAGATCCCGCTGCACCATCAGTTATTGGCGCTCCGCAAGACCGTCGGCGACCGCGGCCTGCTGCCGTGGGGCAAGCGGATCGGGATGAAGGCGGCGGGCAAGTTGCTGAACTCCCCCAAGCTGTTCGGCGTCGCCGGCCGACTGGCCCGCAAGGCCCTCCCCGTGCTGCCGCGGGCGGCGATCTACAACCGGCTCAACCCCTGGGGCGTCGGCCGCGACCTCCCGCCGGCCCCGCCGAAGAGCTTCAAGCAGATGTGGCGGGACGAACTGAAACAGGAGGCGTCGTCGCCAGGCGATCCGAAATAGACCCCGCGACCCCTCGCCGTCCGTCCTTCCCGCTGCCCTCCCCATGATCGCCCCCGCCTCGCCTGCCTCCGACTCCCGCGCCGCCCTGTTCAAGAAGCTCCGCGGGCAGTTGCTCGAAGCGGTCGAACTGCCGGACCTCTCCGCGGAGAGCTGGATCCGGTACGACGACCCGCTCGCCCAGTTCGAGGAGGCGTTGAAGACGGTGGGCGGCGTCTCGGTGCGAGTCCCGGACGCCGCGGCGGCTCAGGCTCACCTCAAGCAGTCGCCGGTCTGGAGCGAAGCGAAACAGACGGTCTCGCTGGTGGAGGGCGTGGGCGAGACGACGGAGGGCCTCGGCGCCGTGCCGGACGTCCACGAATTGGCCGGGGTCGACGTGGCCGTGTTCGGCGGGTTGTTCGGAGTGGCGGAGAACGCGGCCGTCTGGTTGGACTTCTCGCACTCCGATCACCGCGGGCTGTGCGTGCTGGCCCAGCACCTCGTGCTGGTCGTCCCGGCGAGCGAGATCGAACACACCATGCACGGCGCCTATGCCCGGCTGGCGGACGCCGACGGGTCGCACCGGCAGAAGTTCGGCCGCGGGGGCTTCGGCATGTTCGTCTCCGGCCCCAGTAAAACGGCGGACATCGAGCAGTCCCTCGTCATCGGCGCCCACGGCGCCCGCTCGCTGACCTGCTACCTACTGGAAGAGCCCGACGAGCAGGGGGCGTCCGCCCCCTGAGCGGCGGCCGCGCGGCGTCAGTCCCCGCCGGAGGGACGGGAGGAGTCGTCGCGGCCCTCGCCGTCGCCATCGCTGGCGTCGCTGTCGTTGTCGTCGTCTGAGGAACGCTGGAAGCCGTCCTCCTGGTTCTCCGCCTTCTGATTCCCGACCAGCCCCGTCTGCACGCCGCTGTCGCCCTCCTCGACCGTCGCCCGGGCCCATTCCTGCACGAGATCGGCCACCGTCGACGCCAAGATGCCGAGCACCAGATAGCCCACGAACGTCTCCAGACAGGCCATGAACCGCAGCACGCCGCGCGGCTGCAAATCGCCGTAGCCCAGCGTCGTGAAGGTGACGACGGAGTAGTACAGGGCGTCGCCGAAGGTCGTGACCTTCGTTTCCGGCGTCGTCGTGCTGTTGGCGATATAGCTGGCGGAGTCGGTCTCCGCGCTGGTGCCGTAGATCTTATAAATCGTGGCGAAGGCGGCCAGCAGCAGGGCGAGGTTCGCCGCGGCCATCGCCGCCTCGACCCAGAACCGCCCCCGGCCGGCGTAAAGGTTCCGCAACCGGGAGAGCAGCAGATAGAGGAACGTTCCGCTGAACAGCAGGCCGATGCCGCAGGTGGCGGCGTCTCGCGGCATCCCCTGCGGGATGACCGAAATCAGCCCCATCCACACGCCTCCGAACAGAAAGAAGCTGGCGAACAGGCCGAACGCCGAGGCGAACTTGTACACGGGAGCGGGGCGGACGGGGGAAAGAAGGGAGGGGACCGAAACGGCAGCGTGCGAGGCCCCTAGGGTGTCGCCGGGGTGCGACCGAACGACACGGGGGAGGCGCCCGCCCGCATCCGGGGGGATCGCCCGGCGACGGTTCGCCGCGGAGCGGCGACGGGGCGATTCGCTGACAAGTCGCGTGCTTTGGGCTAGGCTTGCCGGTCCCGCCGCCCGCCGCGGACGGGGGCCGCTCCCCCCCCGCCTGCCGAGACCGTCCGTCCGATGCGCCTCCTCCTCATCAGCAGCGAGGCCGTTCCGTACAGCAAAACCGGCGGATTGGCGGACGTCTCCACCGCGTTGGCCAAGGCCCTGGCCGCCGCGGGACACGACGTCTCCCTCGTGTTGCCGCACCACGTTCAGGTGCAGACGAAGAACCGCCGGCCGCCGCGGAGCCTCGACGGCCCCAAGCTGTCGGTGCGGCTGGGCGATCGCACGGTGAAGGCCGGCAGCGGGTGGGACGTCCTGCCGGCCCCCGGCCCGGACGGCGAACGCCGGGAGGTCCGCGTGCTGTTCGTCGATCAGCCGGACTACTTCGACCGCCCCGGCCTCTACGGCGACCCGGCCGGCGATTACGAGGACAACGCGGAGCGCTTCATCTTCTTCAGCCGGGCCGCCCTCGAACTGGCCAAGGTCCTCGCCCTGCGGCCGCAGTGCGTGCACGCCAACGACTGGCAGACCGGGCTGGTCCCCGCGATGCTCGCCGACGACTACCTCGGCACGCCCGGCTTCGAGGAGACCGGCAGCGTCTTCACGATTCACAACCTCGCCTTCCAGGGCAGTTTCCCCCACTGGGACATGCGGCGGACCGGCCTGAACTGGGAGCGCTTCCACTACACCCAGTTGGAGCACCACGGCCGGCTCAACCTGCTCAAAGCGGGCATCGTCGCGGCGGATAAAGTGACCACCGTCTCGCCCACCTACGCCGAAGAGATCCGGACCGACGCGCTGGGCTACGGCTTGGAGGGGGCGCTGATTAATCGCGGCGCCGATCTGTCCGGCGTGCTCAACGGCGTGGATCCGGCGGAGTGGAGCCCGGCGGCCGATCCGTACCTCGCCATGAACTACACCGCCGCGAACGTCGCGGAGGGGAAGGCCGCCTGCAAGGAGGCCCTGCGAAACGAACTGAAGCTGGAAGTCCCCGAGTCGGGCGAGCCGGGCTCGCCGCTGTTCGGCATGATCTCCCGCATGACCGATCAGAAGGGGTTCGACCTGATCGCCGGCTGCGCCGAGGAGTTGATGGCGACCGGCGCCCAGTTCGCGTTCCTCGGCACCGGCGATCCTCGCTACGAAGGCTTCGTGCGGCACCTGTCGAACCAGTATCCGGGGCAGGTGGCCGGCTTCGTCGGCTTCGACAACGGCCTGGCCCACCGCATCGAGGCCGGCTGCGACGCCTACCTGATGCCCAGCCTGTACGAACCCTGCGGGCTGAACCAGATGTATTCGCTGGCCTACGGCACGGTCCCGGTCGTGCACGCCGTCGGCGGGCTGGCCGACACCGTCGTCGACGCCTCCCCGGAGAACCTGAAAAGCGGCGCCGCCAACGGCTTCGTGTTCGACCAGCCGGTCCCCACGGCGTTGGCGGAGACCGTCCGCCGGGCGGTGGACTGCTACCGCAAAACGCCGGACGTCTGGGCACAGCTCGTTCAAACCGGGATGGCCGCCGACCACTCCTGGGACGCCTCCGCCGCCGAGTACGTTCAGCTCTACCGCTCCGCCGCCGCGCGTCACGCCGTCGCCTGAGTCGTTCGAGTCCGACCCGCCTTCCCGCGGCCCGGCCGCGATACGTCCGTCGTCCCCCACGTCCCCGCCGCGTTTAGACCCCCCTCTCACGATGACGGCTCCCGCGCAACTGGCGTTCGTCTGGCATCAGCACCAGCCGTATTACCCGGACGACGTCGCCCGCGAGAACCCCATGCCCTGGGTTCGCCTGCACTGCACCAAGGACTATCTGGGGATGGCTCTGCACATTAAAGAGGTGCCGGAGTTCCGTTGCGCGATCAACCTCGTGCCGAGCCTGCTGGTTCAAATTAACCAGTACGTCGAGGGTCGCAGCGACCGCCACCTGGACGTCTCGAAGATGCCGGCCGACGGGCTGGGCGCCGGCGACGCGGCGTACCTGATGGACAACTTCTTCATGGCAAACGCGGAGACGATGGTGCGTCCCCACGCCCGCTACCGGGAGCTGCACGAGCTCCGCGGGTTCGGCCGCAGCAGCGCCGAGGACGCCGCCCGCCGCTTCACCGAGCGGGACGTGCGCGACCTCCAGATCTGGAGCAACCTCACCTGGGTGCACGAACTCGTTTTTGAACGGGACGACGACCTCCGCGAGTTCCGCGAGAAGGGCCGTCACTGGACGGAGTCCGAGAAGGAATGGTTCTTCAAGCGGCAGCGGGAGTTGGTCGCGGAGGTGATCCCGATCCATAAGGAGCTGTCCGAGGGCGGGCAGGTGGACCTGACCACCACGCCGATGTACCACCCGATTCTGCCGCTGCTATGGAATAAGGAGAGCGCCCACGAGGCGATGCCCGGCTGTCCGCTGCCGCAATATCTGGAGCGGTACGAGGAGGACGCCCGGGAGCAGATCCGCCGCGGCGTGGAATATCACACGGAGCAGTTCGGCGCCCCGCCGGCCGGCATGTGGCCCAGCGAGGGTAGCGTGTCGCAGGCGATTCTGGCGGAGATCGCCGCCGCCGGCGTGCCCTGGATCGCCACGGACGAGGAGATCCTCGCCCACAGCACCAACGGGCTGGTCAGCCGCGACGGCCGGGGGCATCTCAAGAACCCCGACAAGCTGTTCCGCCCCTGGGACCTCAACGCCACGCTGCCGAACGGCGAACCCTTGCGGGCCGTCTTCCGCGATCACGCGATGAGCGACGGCATCGGATTTAATTATCAGCGGATGGACCCCCACGCCGCCGCCCACGACCTGCTGGGCAAGGTGGACGGCATCCGCCGGGCGGTCGAAGAGGCCAACGGCGGCCGGCCGGCGCTGGTGCCGGTTGTCCTCGACGGCGAGAACTGCTGGGAATATTACCCGGACGGCGGCGTCGGCTTCCTGCGGACGCTCTACCGGGAATGCGTCGCCCACTCGACCATCAACCCGGTCCGGGTCTCCGACCATATCAAGGAAAACCCGCCGACCGACCGCGTCGACCGGCTGTTCGCCGGGTCGTGGATTAATCACGACTTCTATATCTGGATCGGCCACAAGGAGGACCGCGACGGCTGGGACCGCCTGCACGAAACCCGCGAATACCTCAAGGCCGCGGAGGCCGAGGACGCCGACCCCGAGGCGGTGAAGAAGGCCTGGGAGGAACTGTATATCGCCGAGGGTTCCGACTGGTTCTGGTGGTACGGCGACGACCGCAGCAGCGGGCAGGACGACCTGTTCGACGACCTGTTCCGCCGGCACCTGCGGAACGTCTATAAGCTGCTCGGCGGCGATCCGCCGGCGAACCTCGACGTGCCCATCACGAACGCGGAGCCCAAGCAGACGCACACGCTGCCCACCGGCTTCGTCAGCGCCACCCCCAACGGGCGACCCACCTATTTCGAGTGGGTCAGCGCCGGCAAGTACGCCCCCGGCAACGACCGCGGCACGATGGCCATCGTCACGGACGGGCTGATTCAGGAGGCGCTGTTCGGCTTCGACCTGACCCCCGGCACGGTGGAGGACGGCGGAGGCCGCTTCTGCCTGCGGGTGGACACGAACGACCGCGCCGCCGACGACCTCGCCGGTCTGGACGCCCTGCGGGTGCGGTTCCAGGACCCGGAGGGCGTGGAGATTCGCGTCACTGACCTCGGCGACGGCACGCCCGTCGCCAAGGTGATCCGCGGGGGCAAAGCGGTGAAGAGCGCCGACCCGCGGGTCGGGCTGGACCGGATCTTCGAGTTGACCGTGCCGCTGGCGGACCTCGGCGTGGAGCCGGGCGACCCGGTGCATTTCGCGGTGGAGGCGGTCCGCGGCGAATCCAGCGAGGACCGCGCCCCCCGCGAGGGCAGCATCCGTTTGGAGTGCCCCAACGCCGATTTCGAACGCGAACGCTGGCAGGCGTGAGGTAAGCATACCGGGGGCGAGGCGCAAGGCGTCGGCGCTTCGCCCCCCGTCGCTCCTGACTTACGCCGTCCGCCTCGCCCCTCCCGCCTTCCTACAAACCGCGTTAAGACTATGAGCGACCTGCGCAAGGACCCCGTGACCGGCCGGTGGGTCATCATCGCCCCGGACCGCGCCAAGCGGCCGGTGCATCACGAGCCGGTGTTCCGCCTCGCCTCCGACCGCCTCGACCCCTTCGCCGAGGGGAACGAGGGCCTGACCCCGCCGGAAATTCTGGCGTTCCGCTCCTCCGACAGCGCCCCCAACGGCCCCGGCTGGCGGGTGCGGGTCGTGCCGAACAAGTTCCCCGCACTGCGGACCGACGAGGAATTAAAGAAGCGGGGCGTGGGCCTGTACGACACGATGACCGGCGTCGGCGCCCACGAGGTCGTCATTGAGTGCCCGCACTACGAGGAAAGCCTCGCCCGCCTGCCGGTCGACAACGTCCGCGAGGTGCTCGGCGCCTACAAGGACCGCCTGCTGGACCTCAAACGGGACGTGCGGCTGGTGCACGCCCTGATCTTCAAGAACAAGGGGGCCCTGGCCGGCGCCAGCCTGGAGCACGCCCACAGCCAACTCATCGTCACCAGCGTGGTGCCGATCAGCGTGTGGGAGGAGATGACCGGCGCCCTGGAGTTCTATAACTACCGCGGCCGGTGCGTCTATCAGGACATGCTGGATCAGGAGCTGGACTCCCGGGAGCGGGTCGTGCTGGAGACCGCGGACTACGCCGCCGTCTGCCCGTTCGCCTCCCGGTTCCCCTTTGAAACCTGGATCATCCCCAAGCACCACGCCAGTCACTACGAGACGAGCTCCGACGCCCAGATCGCCTCGCTGGCCCGGGTGTTGAAGACCACGCTGTCGAAGCTCGAGCTGGCCCTGGACGACCCGCCGTACAACTACGTGTTGCACACGGCCCCGTTCGACACGCCGGAACTGCCGCACTATCGCTGGCATCTGGAGGTGTTCCCGCGGCTGACGCGGGTCGCCGGATTCGAGTGGGGCAGCGGGTTCTATATCAACCCAGTTCCGCCGGAGGAGGCCGCGGAGTTTCTGCGGAACGTCGACGTGCCGCAGAACTACGGCCGCGCTGCCGCCGACGAACCCGCCGTCAAGGTCCGCAAAGCCGGCTGACGGGGCGGTCCTCGTCGCAGCGGAAGGAAGAGACGCACAAAGATAAAAGCCCCGGCGTCACGGAGACGCCGGGGCTTTTTTCGTTCGACCGTTCGGTCGGCGCTCAGTGATGGCCGTGGCCGCTGTGGCCGCCGAAGCCGCCGTGACCGCCGAAGTGGCCGGGGCCGTAGTAGTCAAAGTGACCGGACTGGTGGTACACCGGACGGCCGTTAATCACGTCCACGTGCGAGGTGTCGTGGTACACACTGGTCCCGCCGTATCCGCCGCCGTAGTACCCGCCGTGACCGAAGTGGTTTCCGCCGTAGTACCCTCGGTTGAAACTGCGGTACCCGCGGTTGTAGCCGCCGTAGTAGCTGCCGTAGGCCGGGCGGCCGATTTGGAGGGAGAAGCCGCCGGCCTCGGCGGTCTCCGGAGCGCCGCCAAAAGCGAAGGCCCCGGCCAGCATGGCGGCGGCGGCGGTGGGCTTGAGAATGTTCATCGGGTCGATCCTATCGGAACTCGGAGTGGTGAGAGGGGGGAGGGTCCGTCGCGGGCCCGGCGACTCGACCCTCGAGCGTCGCCGGCACGTGTCAGATTTGCATTTGGCGTGCCAAAACCGGCTCGACACTTCGTAACCGTAGGAACGTGGCCGTTCTTCACGCATTTCGTCGTGCCGACGGCCAACTGAACCGTCTCTCTTCCGTATCGTGCGTCGTCAGAGTGACGACGGTTCTTCGATTCCTCATCGACCGCCGCCTCGCCGGTGGAACGGGGCGGCGATAGGGTGACGGCGAGCTTGCCGCCGTCTCTCCCGCGGGGTGTCCGTTCGTGTCGAATCGCCGCCAGTTTCTCGCCGCGGCGTCGGCGGCCGGCCTCGCGGCGCTCTCGGCGGGCGTACCGGCGGACGCGACGGTCCGCCGGCGGCGGAATCCCTCGCTGACCTTCTACGGCGCCGTCGGCCGCGTCAGCGGGTCCTGCCACCTGTTGGAGACGTCGCGGGGGCTGTATCTGATCGACTGCGGCCTGTTCATGTCGGACACCCCCGACCGGGACGAGAACGCATCCTTCCCCTTCGATCCGAAGGAGGTGCGGGCCGTCTTCCTCACGCACGCCCACGCCGATCACAACGGCCGGCTGCCGTTGTTGGTCAAGCAGGGCTTCGGTGGGCCGATTTATTGCACCGACGCCACCCGGGATCTGAACCGGGCGACACTCCGCAGTTCCCTGACCGTCGGGGAGGGGGAGGGGAGGTCGCTGTACGGCCGCCGCGATCAGCAAAAGAGCTTCGAACTGGTCGAAGTCGTGCCTTATAACCGGCGTCTCTCCAAAAGCGGCGTCGACTGCCGCTATACCGACGCCGGGCACATCCTCGGCTCGGCGATGATCGAGATTTGGGCGGACGGGCGAAAGATCCTATTCAGCGGGGACATGGGCCCGGACGGCGCTCCGCTCCTCTGCGACCCGACGCAGCACCGGGACGCCGACGCCGTGCTGTTTGAAAGCACCTACGGCGCCGTCCGGGGCGCCGCGGCGAACTACGAGGCGTTCGGCCGCCGCGTGCGGGCCGTGCTGGATCGCGGCGGCAGTCTGCTGTTGCCGACCTTCGCCCTGCATAAAACGCAGACGCTCATCCACCTGTTCCACGGCCTGCGGGAGGACGGCGTGATCCCGCGGGACGTGCCGGTCTTCTGCGACAGCCCCTCCGCCCAGCAGGCGACGGCGATCTACGACGCCTTCCCCCAGTATCTCGACCCGGCGGCGAAGGCCGCCCGCGCCGCCCGCGGGGGGACGCTGTTTTATCGCCCCGGATTTTACGAGGCCCGCGACGACGACACGCTGCTGACCCACGGGAACGGGCCGGCGATCTATCTGTCCACCAGCGGCATGCTGGACCACGCCGCCGCCCCCAAGCACCTCTCCCGCCTGGCGGAGGACCCGCGGAACGCCGTGTTCCTCATCGGTTATCAGGCGCCCGGCTCCGTCGGCCACCGGGTCCGATCTGGCGAGAGCCCGATGCGTTTGCCGATCGAGGAACGCTTCGGGCCGACCCGCTACGACGTACGGGAATTGAAGCTGGAAGTGGACACGCTGTCCGGCTTCTCCAGCCACGCGAAGGGGCAGCAGATCCTGAACTGGCTGGGCGGGTTCGACTCCGTCGGCCCGGCGTACGTCGTGCACGGCGACCCGGACCGGGCCGCGGAGATGGCCGCGGGGGCGACCGCGATGGGCGTGCAGGCCCACGCTCCGCGAGAGGGGCAGAGCTTCGAGGTGACCGGCGAACGGTTCGCCCCCGGCCCCGCCCCGACCCTGCCGGAGCGGCGGGCCGACGACTTCGCGGAACTCGACAGCTAAAGACCGACGAAATGTTCGCCCCCGCCGTCCTCTGCCTCGCCCTGTTCGGCGGGGAGTATCAATCTGAGAACGCCGCGACCGGCGTGCAGCCGCCGTTTGCGGAGCGGGCGGTCCAGCCATTCGAGCCGCCGACGATCGCCGCGGCCGCGGCGGAGGCCCTCGCCCCGCTGGACGCGCGCGACCTGGAGGCGCTGCGGGGTCACGTCGGCACGGTGAAGGCGGTGCGGGGCCGCTGCACCGCCGCGTTCGTGCCGGAGGGCGGGACCGTCGTGGTGCTGAACTTCGCCGAGAACTACCACGAGGCCCTGACCGCCCCGATCTTCGACGATCACTTCGCCAAATGGCCCGGCGGCCCAGCCGCAATGGAACGGGCCTACATCGGCAAAACGCTGCTGGTGCAGGGATTGGTGACCGAATACCGCGGAGCCCCGCAGATTAAAATCGCCCACCCGGGGCAGGCGCTGGTCGTGGAATAACGCCGCCGGGCGGAAAGAGCGTCGCCGGGCGGTCTCGCGGCAGACGGTCCGGTCAGCGGGATTCGGTCGCCAACCGCACGGCGGCGCCGAGGAGCACCTTGGTGCCGATCGCCAAGCAGCGTTCGTCGATGGTGAACTTCGGGTTGTGCAGCGGGTAGTCCGGGCCGT
Organism: Alienimonas californiensis; assembly: GCF_007743815.1. Classification (GTDB taxonomy): domain Bacteria; phylum Planctomycetota; class Planctomycetia; order Planctomycetales; family Planctomycetaceae; genus Alienimonas; species Alienimonas californiensis. Next base: position 121,018 of record NZ_CP036265.1, on the reverse strand, counting down.
CGATCGGGGCGCAGCCGAGGCGGAACATCGCTCCGGGGACGTGCTTCAGGTAGCCGCTGAAGTCCTCCCCGCCGAGGCTGGGCTTCGTCAGCCGGGTGATCGACTCCGGCCCCAGCAGGTCGGCGGCGGCGTCGGCGAGGGCGGAGGTGCAACGCGAATCGTTCATCACCCCGGCCAGGGCGCCGACGAACTTCGGCTCGATGCTCACCGCTCGGGCGGCGCCCACGCCGGCGCAGGCCTCGGTGACGGTTCGGAGGATCGTGTCCCGCACCGCCAGATCGAAGGTCCTCAGGGTGCCGCGGAGTTCGGCGCTATCCGGGATCACGTTCGGAGCCCCGCCGGCGTGCAGCATGCCGAAGGTGATGACGGCCGCCGACTGGGCGTCGTAGCGGCGGGGGACGAGGCTATACAGCGTGTTCACCAGCGAGCACGCCGCCGCCAGCGGGTCGCGGCTCTCGTGCGGCCGGGCGGCGTGGCCGCCGCGGCCCTTCACGTTGATGTGCAGTTCGTCGCAGAAGGCCGTCAGCGGGCCGTCCTTCACCCCCACCTCTCCGGCGGGGAAGTGCGGGTCGACGTGAGCGGCGAGCACGTGGGAGACGCCGTTCATCGCCCCGTATTTACACAGCCAGCGGGCCCCCTTGCCGTTCTCCTCGGCCGCTTGGAACAGGAACCGCAGGCCGATCGGCGGGCCGTCCCAGTCCGCGGCGACCTCCGCCGCGGCGAGGGCGGCGAACAGCGCCAGACTGGTGTGGGCGTCGTGCCCGCAGGCGTGCATCAGCCCGGGGCGGTCGCTGGCGTAAGGAACGTCCGCTTCCTCGCAGATCTGCAGGGCGTCCATATCCCCGCGGATCGCCACCCGCAGGGCGTCCGGCGGGAGTTCGCCCAGGTCCACGTCGCAGATGGCGCCCGGCACGTCGTTGAAGGTGCGGGGGGAGAGGCCGGCCTCGGTCAGCGTATCGGCGACGAACGCCGTGGTGCCCCATTCCTCGCCGCTGGCCTCCGGCGACTGGTGCAGATGCCGGCGGGCTTCGATCTGCCGCTCCGCCAGCGCGTCCACCCGCGCCCACAGAGCGGCGGCGGAATGCGGGGCGTCCTGGGCGAGATCGGGAGTTTGCATGCGGCCAGTTTAGCAGAGGCCGAACCGCAGTCCGCCCGCTGCGGCCGCACGTCGTCGTTTCCAACCCCGTCCCGGGTTATCCCCCAGACCGGGCTCGGGCCCGGTCGGCGGCGACGGCGGCGACGATGATCGCCCCCAGGGCGATCTGTTGAACCGGGTTGCTCCAGCCGAGTTGAAAGCCGCCGCTCTCAATCGCGGAGACGATCGCCACCCCCGTCAGCGTGCCGAACGCCCCGCCGCGGCCGCCGGCCAGCGAGCCGCCGCCGATCACCACCGCGGCGATGATCTTCAGTTCCATCCCCAGCCCGCTGGTGGGGTTGCCGGCGTTCAGTTGGGCGAACTGCATCACCCCCGCGGCCCCGGTCAGCAGCCCGCCGAGGGCGTACACCGCCACCTTCGTCCAACCCACGGAGACCCCGCACAGCCGGGCGGTCTTCTCGTTCGACCCGACCGCATACAGGTGCCGGCCGAACACCGTCAGCCGCAACACGGCCGCGACCGCGAGGGCTAGGACCAGCAGGACCCACGCCCCGGGGGGCAGTCCGAGGACCAGCGAGTCGCCCTGAATGGAGGTGAGCCGGCCGAGCCAGTCAGGGATGGCGTCGCGTCCCGGGCGGACGGTGGTTTCGTCGGCGACGATCTTCGCCGCCCCCTCGAAGGCCCCCAGCGTGCCGAGCGTGACGACGAACGGCACCACCCCCAGCGAGGCGATCAGCACGCCGTTCAACGCCCCGCAGGCCGCCCCGCAGGCGACCGCCAGCAGCGCCGCCGTGCCCGCGGAGCAGCCCGCCTTCAACGCGGCCGCCAGCACGACGGCGCACAGGGCCAGCATGGTCCCGGCGGAGAGGTCGATGCCGCCGGCGGCGATGATGACGGTCATCCCCAACGCCGCGACCGCGACCGGCAGGGCGTCGCCGATCGCCACCCGCAGGTTGCGCAGCGTGAGGAAGGTCGACTCGCCGTCCTGCTGCCAGTCGAAGAACGCGAACCCGGCCACGATCCCGACGAGGGCGAGGGCCGGCCCGGCGGCGGCGAGGACGGAGCGGAGGGACGCCGTCGTCATCGGGCTTTGGGTTCGGAGGGGGAGGGCTCAGTCTCGCCGGCGCCGCTGTCTGCGCCCACGGTGTCCGCGCACGCCGAGTCCGCGCCCACGGCGGCGGCCATCGCGGACTCGGCGGTCCACTCGGCGGCGGGGCGGACGGCGACGAGTTCCCCCCGCCGCATCACCGCCACGCGGTCGCACACGGCCAGCAATTCCGGCAGATAGCTGCTGACGAACAGGACGGCCTTGCCGGCCGCGGCCGCCTCGCCCATCAGGCGGTACAGGTCGCTTTTGGCTCCGACGTCGATGCCGCGGGTCGGTTCGTCGAGCAGCCAGACGTCGCTGTCCTGATGGAGCACCCGGGCCACGGCGATCTTCTGCTGATTGCCGCCGCTCAGTTCGCCCGCCGTCTGCCCGGGGCCGCGGGCCTTCACGCCCAGTCGCTGCATCAGCGCCGCCGTCGCCCGATTCGGGGCGGCCGGGTTGAGCAGCCCGCACTTCGACAGCGGCCCCAGCCGGCCGAGCGTGGCGTTCTCCGCGAGCGTGCGGTTCAGCATCAATCCCTCGCCGGCCCGATCTTCCGAGACGAACCCCACCCCGCTGCGAATCCGCCCCCGCGGCCCGGCCCCGGGCGCCACCTCAGCACCGGAGCGGCTCACCGTGATTCGGCCGCTGCGGACGGCGTCCAGCCCGTAGATCGCCCGCAGCAACTCGGTGCGGCCGGCCCCGATCAGCCCGCTGACGCCGAGGATTTCGCCCCGCCGCACCGTCAGCGAGGCGCCCTCAGGCGTGCGGTCGGCGCCGGTGAGGTTATTAACGGTCAGCAGCGGCTCGCCCGGCGTGTGCGGCACGCGGGGGAACAGGTCGTCCACCGTGCGGCCGACCATCAAGGCGACCAGGTCCGGCTCCGTCACGTCTTTCAATTCGCCCGAACCGACCGCCCGGCCGTCGCGGAGCACGGCGTAGTCGTCGCAGACCGTGCGGACTTCTTCCAGGAAATGGCTGATATAGATCACCGCCGCCCCGCCTTCGGTGAGCGTGCGGAGGACGGCGAATAGGGCCTCGGCCTCCCGGCGGGGCAGGGAGGAGGTGGGTTCGTCGAAGACCACGACCCGGGCCTCGTCCAGCACGGCCCGGGCGATCTCGACCACCTGCCGCGTCCCTACCGGCAACCGGCCGACCGGCGTGCGGACGTCCAGCGCCCCGTGCCCCAGCTTGTCCAACGCCGCCCGGCAGCGCCGGCGTTGTTCGCTTCGGCTGAGGAACCCGAACCGCGACCGCTCCCGGCCGAGCATCAGGTTGTCCTCGACCGACAGGTCCGGGGCGAGGTTCAGTTCCTGATAAATCATCGCCACCCCCGCCGCCCGGGCGGCGGTCGGCCCGGCCGGGGCGTACGAGGCGCCGGCGAGCGTCATCCTGCCCGCATCCGGCCGCACGGCCCCGGCGAGGACCTTCATTAACGTACTCTTGCCGGCCCCGTTCTCACCGATCAGGGCCAGTACGCGGCCGGGCCGCGCGGCGAGGCTGACGTCGTCCAGCGCCACGGTGGGGCCGTAGCGTTTGGAGACGGCATGCATCGCCAAGAGCGGAGCGGGCGCCGCCATCACTCCGCCCGCGGGGGAGCGAGCAGGGCGGCGACGGCGGGGTCCTTCAGGTTCTCCGGCGTGGCGATCAGCACGCCGGTGTCGATGCGGGGCTCGACGCCTTCGCCGTCGAGGTGGGCGATCAGGGCTCGCACCGCTTTGTCGCCCATGCCGACCGGGTCCTGCACCACGATGCCGTCCACGCTGCCGTCCTTCAGACCGGCGACCAGCGTTTCGTTCGGGTCGAAGGCGACGAAGGAGACCTCCTCCGTCAGGCCCAACTCCTTGAGCGCCCGGTGCACGCCGTCGGCGTTCGGCTCGCAGACGGCGAAGATGCCGCCGGGGCGGATCTTGAATTCGCTCTCGAAGCGCTGCAAGACCTGCGTGGCGTTGGCGAGCGATTCCTCCGGCGTCGTGCCGGCGTATTGGTCGGCGGAGAGGATCTCCACGTCCGGGTGGTTCTCCCGCAGTTCGGCGAGGAAGCCCTCCTCCCGCTGTTCGGTCGATTCGCTGCCGGCCTTGTAGCGGAGCAAGACCACGCCCGGTTTGGCGTCGCCCTCGGCGGCGGCCATCGCCTCGGCGAGGCGGGCGGCGGCTTTGCGGCCGCCGATGAAGTTGTCCGTGGCGACGAAGGAGACCGTCTCCGCCCCGGCGTCCGCGGCAGCGGGGTCGAGGCCGGAGTCGAAGATCACCACCGGCACGCCCTCGCTGGCGGCGTCGGCGACGGCGTCCACCAACCCGCCGCTGTCGTTGGGGGCCAGCACGATGCCGTCCACGCCGCGGGTCAGGAAGTTCTGCACCACGCGGATCTGCCCGGCGGTGTCGCTCTCCTCCTGCGAGCCCTTCCACTGGATTTCGATCCGGCGCTCCGGCGTGGACAACTCCTCCGCGGCCTGCAAGGAGCCGGCGTGGACGCTCTTCCAGAACTCGTGCGTGGTGCCCTTGGGGATCACCGCGATGGTGACCGTCTCCGCGGCGTCATTCCCCCGGACGTCGCCGTCGGGGCCGGCGTCGTTCGAGGAGCACCCGGCCGCGAGGCCCAGCAGCAGGGCGACGCACGGCAGAACGGGGCGGGGGCGAAACATGGGCGGGGCTCCGGGGGCGAGGACGGCGGGGCAGTGTCCGGCCGGGGCGCCGGGTGCATCAAGCGAGTCCGCTGCGAGGGGTCTCGGTCCGTTCGGGAACTGCCGGTCTCTTTCGGGTACCGTCCGTCACGCCGCCCCCGAGATCGCCCGCATGAGCCCGACCGATTCGCCCCCGACGTCCCTGAACGCGGACCGCTCGTTCTGGGGCATGCTGGTCACGCAGTTCCTCGGGGCGTTCAACGACAACCTGTTCAAGCAACTCGTGTTGCTGGTCTGCCTGGACTACGCGCTGGCGACCGGGGACGACTGGCAGTTCGTGGCCCAGGCGATGTTCGCCGTGCCGTTTATGCTGCTCTCCGGCTTCGCCGGGTGGGTGTCGGACCGCTGGCCCAAGCGGGGTTTGATCGTCGGCTGTAAAGCGGCCGAGATCGCCGTGATGCTGCTGGGGGCGGCGGCGTTCTGGATCGGCGGGCAGGATCTGTCGACCCTGTTATTATTGCTGTTCGGGGTGCTGGCCCTGATGAGCGCCCAGAGTGCCTTCTTCGGCCCGCCGAAGTACGGCATCCTGCCGGAATTATTCGCCGACCGCGATCTGCCCAAGGCGAACGGGCTCATTCAGATGACCACGTTCCTGTCGATTATCTTCGGCACGGCGCTGGCCGGCATCTTAAAGGATCAACTGGCCGGTCGGCTGTGGATTATCAGCGCGGGGTGCGTGGCGATCGCGGTCCTCGGCACGCTGACTTCACTGGCGATCCGCCGCACGCCCGTCGCGGAGCCGGACAGCCGGTTCACCCCGTCCGCCCTGTTCGTGCATCACAGCCTGTGGGAGACGCTGCGGAAGGACCGCCTGCTCTTGCAGGTGTTATTCGTGAGTTCGCTGTTCTGGCTGGTCGGCGGGCTGGTCCCGTTGGCGGTGAACGCTTTCGGCAAGGTGCAGCTGGGCTTTAGCGACACGGGCACCAGCGTGCTGCTGTCCTGCACCGGGTTCGGCATCGCCGCCGGCTGCGTGCTGGCGGGGCGGCTCTCGGGGGGCCGGGTGCGATACGGGTTGGTCGTCGTCGGGACCTGGGGAATTGTCGCCAGCTTCGTCGCCCTGGTGGCGGTGGGATGGTTCAATCCGCCCCCCGCCGCGATCGCCGACGCCGCGGAGCCCGCGGCGGGCGCCGGATTCGGCGAGGCCCCGGCGGCGATCGACTTCTGGAAGACCGGCGTCTGGTGGATCGCGGCGCTGCCGATGACGACGCTCGGCGTTTTCAGCGGGCTGTTCGCGGTGCCGTTGCAGGTCGCCCTCCAGACCCGCCCGCCGCGCGATTTGAAAGGGCGGATGATCGGGGCGATGAACCTGTTCAATTGGGTCGGGATCGTGCTCTCCTCGGCGGTCTACTTCGGCCTGACCGCCACCGTCGCCGCCGACGGCAGCTATCACTGGGCGTTCGCGGTCGCCGCCGTGCTACTGATTCCCGTGGGATTGTTCTTTCACCCGTCGGAAGAGGCTCAGGCGGTCGAGCCGACAAGAGCAGTGGATTGATAAACTGGCAGCCCGAGGCGCAAGCCAAGGCCGGGAGAGGCCATGACCGTCGCTCCGCCTCGGCTTGCGCCTCGGGCTGCCAATATTGATCAGGTCTTCAAAGGACGTTCGGGCAAGTCGTCAGATTTCTTTCAACCACGCCGACGCCTCGGCGTCGCTGGGCATCCGCCAGTCGCCGCGGGGGCTCAGGCTCACGGTCCCCACTTTCGGGCCGTCGGGGACGCAGCTGCGTTTGAACTGGTTTTGGAAGAAACGCTTATAGAACGTCTTCAAGGTCTCGCGGATGACGGCCGGTTCGTAGCTGCCGCGGAACTCGGCCCGGTTCGCCATGTCGAGGATCTTCGCCGGGGCGAAGCCGTTGCGGACGACGTGGTACAGGAAGAAATCGTGCAATTCGTAGGGGCCGAGGGCGTCCTCGGTACTTTGGGCGATCGCGTCGCCGGTCTCTTCGTCGGAGCGGGCCGGCAGCAGTTCGGGGCTGATGACGGTGTCGGCGATGCTGTGCAGCGTCTCGCGGGCGGCGCCGTCGAACTCGGTGTCGGCGGCGTGGCGGACGAGAAAGGCGACCAGCGTCTTCGGGACGGAGCAGTTCACGTTATACATGCTCATGTGGTCGGCGTTATAGGTGCACCAGCCGAGGGCCAGTTCGCTCATGTCGCCGGTGCCCAGCACGAACCCGCGGCTCATCAGTAAAAAGGTGCGGATACGGGCCTGCACGTTTTCAAACGTGAGGTCGCCGGCGCCGGGGTCGATCTCTTTCAACTGCGCTTCGAACTCCTCCATATTCAGGGCCGCCGGGTCGATGCCGAAGGGCTGGTGCCCGATGCCGCGGAAGGCGTCCAGGCAGAGTTGGCGGATGTCGATCGAGTCCGCGGAGACGCCGAGTTGCTCCATCAGGGCGTCGGCGTTGGTGCGGGTGCGTGCGGTGGTGCCGAAGCCGGGCATCGTCAGCCCGTGGATGCGTTCGCGGCTCTGCCCCAAGCCGTCCAGCGTTTTGCAGGCGACCAACAGGGAGAGCGTGCTGTCCAGCCCGCCGGAGACGCCGATTTGCAGCGGCGTGTGCTCCCCGAGCCGGGAGAGCCGCTTGGCCAGTCCGCAGCATTGAATACTGAAGATTTCGCGGCAGCGCTCGGCGAGTTCCGGTCCGCTGCGGGGCACGAAGGGGGTGCCGTTCACGACCGCCGTCGCCTTCTTCGCCGGCGTGATCGGGACGGGAACGGTGCGATAGTCGAACGTGCCGATGCGGCGGTCCTTCTGAAAACTCGTCATGACCCGGCGGTCGTGGAGCAGTTTGTCGAGGTCCACCTCCGCCGAGACGTTGACCGCCCCCCGCCAGCCGGTGCGGTTCTCGTGGTCGCCGAGCATGTAGGCGTCGCCCTGGGCCAGCAGGCCGCCGTTGGAGGCGATCAGGCACTCGCCGCCGAGCACGAGATCGGTGGTGCTCTCGGTCGGGCCGGCGCCGGCGTAGGCGTAGCCGGCCACGCAGCGGGCGCTCTGGCCCAGGACGAGTTGGCGGCGATATTCGCCCTTGCCCACCGTCTCGTTCGAGCCGGACAGATTGAGAAGAACTGTTGCCCCGGCGAGGGCCTGAAAGGCGGAGGGCGGGGTCGGGACCCACAGGTCTTCGCAGATCTCCACGCCGACGACCGCCCCCGGAATGGGCTCCCCGCCGGCCGTGCATTGAAACAGCAGGTCGATGCCGAAGGGGACCTCTTCGCCGCCCAGCCGCACGGTCCGCGGTTCGCTGCCGTCGGCGCCGGTGAAGCGGCGGGGTTCGTAGAACTCCCGGTAGCCGGGCAGGTGCTGTTTCGGCACGACGCCCCGCACCCGCCCGCCGGCGAAGATCGCGGCGCAGTTATACAGCGAGTTGCCCACCGCCAGCGGCAGGCCGACGGCGACGAGCTGGTCCGGGTTCAGCGGCTCCGCGGCGATCGTCAGCAGCGCCTCGATCGCCGCGTCCAGCAGCGGTTCCTGGGTGAACAGGTCCTCGCAGGTGTACCCGGTCAGGGCCAGTTCCGGCAGGACGACGGCGTTCGCCTCCGCGAGCGGTTCCAGCGCCTTGAGAATCTCCCGCGCGTTGGCGGCCGGATCGGCGACGTGCACGACCGGGGCGGCGGCGGCGAGGCGAAACGTGCCGTGGGGCAGGGCGGCGGGCATGGAAACGGGAAAGCTGTCTAGGTCGGGGGCGTGGGCGATCATAGGCTCCGGCTGACTCTCGACGCGGCCCCGTCGCCCCTCCCACCGAAGAGAACCCGATGTCCGTCCTCTGCACGCTGACGCTCGCCCTCATGGCCCCGACCGCCCCGGCGGCGGACGAGGCGCCGCTGATCGTCACCAAGCCTTACCCGATTGAGGATCTGACGGACGGCGACGACGAAGCCTGCTGGAAGCTGGCAGAGCGGGTCGTGGGGGCGCTCGATCGCGAAGCCTGGGCGACGTATGGCGGACCGGGGTCGGTGCGGGTTGTCGAGCCGAGAGGCTCCTTCCTCTCCGAGACCAAGGACTCGCCCTCCGAGCCGAAGAAAACTCTTGTGGTTCGGCAGACGCAGGAACATCACCAGGAGGTCGCCGTGTTTCTGACGAAGCTCAGGACCTCAAATAACAAGGACTGATCGACGGGCGATGCTCGGACGTGGTGTCGGCGCCGGGGGCGTCGCGCTTGGCGCATCGGCCGCGGGCGCGCACGCTCCGCCGCCGGCCGTTCGCCCACAGTCCGCCTGCCCGCCAAGTCGTTGTCCACCGACCTGACCTCGTCCGTCCCCGCGTCCCCCGCCGCCCCGCTTCGCCGCACGCTCGGGCCGGTGCAGGATCTTGAACGACACCTGCCGGCGGAGTGGTGGCGGGGGCTGTTCAACGCCCTCTACCTGAAAACCGACGGCGACGTCGTCGAGGACGACGCCGCCACGGCCCGGGAGGTGGACCTCATCGCGGAGGCCGCCGGGCTCGAATCGCAGCACCGCATCCTGGACCTTTGCTGCGGCCAGGGCCGGCACCTGATGGAGCTGGGACGGCGGGGCTTTAAGAACCTGACCGGGGTCGATCGGTCCCGCTATCTGGTGCGGCTGGCCCGGCGGCGGGCGGCGGCGGCGGGGTTGAAGGTCACCCTGCGGGAAGGCGACGCCCGCCGATTCCGCGTGCCGCCGGAGGGATTCGATCGCGTTCTGCTGCTGGGCAACAGCTTCGGCTACTTCGAGCAGGCCGACGACGACCGCGTCGTGCTGGACCGGGTGCTCAAGGCCCTCGCCCCCGGCGGGACCCTCGCGCTGGAACTGACCGACGGCCGCTGGCTCGCCGCGAACTACGAGCCCCGCAGTTGGGAATGGATCGACGGGGATCACCTCGTCTGCCGGGAGCGCACGCTCTCCGCGGACCGGCAGCGGCTGGTCTGTCGGGAAGTGGTCGTGCACGCCGAACGCGGGGTGATCGCGGACCAGTTCTACGCGGAGCGGCTCTACACCCCCGAAGCGATCACCGCCCTGCTGCGGGACTCCGGGTTCTCCCGCGTGCGGCACCACGGGGCCGTCGAGGCGACCAGCGAGCGGGGCGATCTGGGCATGATGGCCCGCCGGCTGGTGCTCACCGCCGAGGCCCCCCGCCGCCCCGCCGCCCCCCCCGGAAAACCGCCGGCCGTCCGCGAGGTGACCGTCCTGATGGGCGACCCCCGCCTGCCGGACAACGTCAAACTGGGCGGGACCTTCAACGAGGAGGACCTGCAGACGATCCAGAAATTGAAGGACGCCCTCGCGGAGGTGAAGGGCTACTCGTTCAAGTTCTGGAACGATCACTCCAAGCTGATCGGCGATCTGCTGAGCGACCCGCCGGCGTTCGTGTTCAACCTCTGCGACGAGGGCTTCGAGAACGACGCCCTCCAGGAACTGCACGTTCCGGCCCTGCTGGAGATGTTGAAGGTGCCCTACACGGGCTGTCCGCCCGCCTGTCTCGCCGTCTGCTACGATAAGGCGACGGTGCGGGCCGTGGCGGAGGACCTCGACGTGCCCGTCCCCTCCCAGACGATTCTGGAGCACGACGACCAGGCCGCCCACCTGCCGAGCGCCTTCCCGGCGCTGCTGAAGCCGGCCCGGGGCGACGGGAGCATCGGCATCACCGCCGGCAGCGTGGTGCACACCCCGGACGAACTGCTCGCCGCCGCGGACCGCATCCGCCGGGAATGGCCCGGCCGGGCGATCCTCGTGCAGGAGTTCCTCACCGGGCCGGAATATACGGTCGGCGTGATCGGCAACCCCGGCGTGGGCATGACCGTTCTGCCGGTGCTGGAGGTCGACTACTCCGCCCTGCCGGAGGGCCTGCCGAAGATCCTCGGTTATGAATCGAAGTGGGACCCGGAGTCGCCCTACTGGAAGGATCTGAAGTTCAAGGAGGCGGACCTGCCGGAGTCCACCCGGCGGGCGATGATCGACCACACCCTCAAGCTGTTCGGCCGCCTGGACTGCCGGGACTACGCCCGCATGGACTTCCGCTGCAGCGCCGACGGCGTGCCCCGCCTGCTGGAGGTGAACCCGAACCCCGGTTGGGTCTGGGACGGCAAGTTTAATTTGCAGGCGAGCATGGCCGGCTACGACTACGCCGACCTGCTCCGCATGATTCTGGAAGCGGCCGTCGACCGGATGGAAGCCGGCGCGGAGAAGGGTTCCGTGCCCCGCACCGCGTCTGCGTCCTGAGTCGCCGTCCTGAGTCGTGATCCCCGCCGTTCCCCGCCCATGACGCCCGCCGACCTGCTCCCGCACCCCGAAGGCGGCCGGTATCGGGAGGTGTTTCGGTCCGCCCGCACCCTGCCGGTCGAGGGCGTGCGGGGCGGGGAGCGGGCGGCGTGCACGCACATTTATTTTCACCTCGCCGCGGGGGAGGTCAGCCGCTGGCACCGGGTGACGAGCGACGAGATCTGGAACCTCTACCGCGGCGCCCTGCGGCTGTGGGTGTGGGAGGAGGGCGGCGACCCGGAGGCCGTCGAACTGTCGGCCGACGAGAACCGCTACTGCCACGTCGTCCCGGCCGGCGTCTGGCAGGCGGCGGAGCCGCTGCCCGCGTCCGGGGGGGCCGACGAGGCGCTGGTCGGCTGCACGGTCGCCCCCGGCTTCGACTTCGCCGACTTCACGATGCTGCACGAGGGCCAGCCGACCGCGGACGGTCTGACGGCCGCCGCCCCAGATCTCGCCCGGCTGCTCGCCCCCGCCGAACCCGCATGAACGACGACCAGATCGACTGTCTGCTCGGCTCCCTGGAGCCGGACGACGTGCACGGGTGGCAGGCGCCCATCCCGCGGGAGATCGCCGCCTTCCGCGACGTGCCGCTGCGACTCTCAATCGGGACATCGAACGCGGAGAACCGGGCGGCTGAGGCCGTCGCCCCGGCGCCGAACGGCGAAGAACTCGCCCTCGCCCGCCGCGTGCTCCGCGACCTGACCACCGTGCTGGGGCAGGTGCAGGTCGAGTTCGCCAAGGAGGAAGCGCAGGAGCGGGCCGCGATCGAGAAGTCGCCGAAGCCGATCGAGGTTCCGCCGATCGAAGACCCGCACCTGTGGATTGAACGGGAGTTCGTCCAAGAGGCCGTGGCCGAGGGGCGCCTGCCGGAGCGGTGGACGTTCGTGATCGGCCGGGCGGGGTGGCCGGACTTTGGCTACCATTTGGAGTTCGAGGGGACGACGTTCGACGAACTGTGGGCCGGCGATTGACGGCGCCCGTCGGCCGTCCGACCGCCCCGCGTCCCGCTGCGTTTCAACAGGGAACCCGCCCCCGTGCCGCTCAAAGGGCTGTTCACCCAATCCGCCGTCGTGTTGCTGGACCGGCCGGCGTCGCTGGATGCGGTCGCCGACCTGCTGGGCGGCGACGACGCTGGGCTGACGCGGGTCGCCGGCGACCCGCTGGACGGGGACGACCCCGGGCTCGTGCGGCACCCCGCTGACGCCTACGGGCCGCGGTTGCTGGTGCCGTTTCCGCCCACGCACCCGAATGGGGAGATGCCCTCGGCGGACCGCGGCGTTGCGGCGGTGGACGTGGTGAACGTCCCGTGGCCGGACGGGATGGGCGATCCGGAGGACGCGACCGACGGCCAGATGGCCCTGTTCGCCGCCTGGGCCGGCGGGCAGTTCGGGCCGGGAGCCTTCCCGGACAACCTCGCCAGTGCCGTCGATCAGGCGTGGCACTGGCCGGAGGCGGCGAGCGTCGTGCCGAAGCACCGGGCCTTCCTGCGAATCCTCACCACCTACGCGGTCGGCAGCGACGCGGACGAACCGCTCCTGCCGGACGACTACAGCCCGATCCACGAACTCACCTTCGCCACCTTTCTGGCCGATCGGTTCCTCGATCTGCCGGGCGCCCTGTGCTACTTCAACCCGACCGGCTGCACGGTCTGGCCGAAGGAATTATTTCGGGAGACGATCGCCTTCCACCAGACGCACCGCGTCCCGCCGCTGCCGCTGTGGGCGAACGTGCGGTTGATGAAGGCCGACGCCTTCCTGCAGGCCGCCGGCGTGAACGAGAGCGGCTGGAGCGTGATGGACACCGTCGGCAACGGGCAACTCGATCTGCCGGACGTGGAGTTAATTGTTCGCACCGACAAGTGGGACCTGAACGACGCCGACGGCCTGCTGCGGAACCTCTCGCTGGAACTCCTGAACGGCTGGCCGGCGAAGACCGGCGACGTGGTCCCCGGCCCGGCCCCCGCCGGCGCCGTCCCCGGCGGCGGGGCCCCGACCGAGGACGTGCCCTGGCGGGTGACGATGTGCGAAGACGGCGTCTCCGCCCCCCCGCGCCCGACCGTGCGGCTCATCGCCCAGGACGGGACCGAACCGCCCGCGGAGTTATTGCGGGTCCGTCACCCTCGTCGCGACGGGTGAGGGCGCCGGTTCCGCAGCGGATTCCGCGGCCTGTCGTGCGTTCGACGACGGCCGGAACGGCGTACGGAGCATCCAGGGTTGGACTTGGAGGTTCGTCAGCCAGTCCGCGACCGTGGGGATGCGGCCGAGGTCGTCTTTCACGTGCTGTTCCCCGATCAGCCGCGTCGGCACCCGCTTGCCGTCGCTGTTCGTCAGGGTGACGCCGAACAACTTCTCCGCGAGAAAGATGCCCTCGGAGTGGTGCCGCAACGCACGGTGCCGCAGGTCCGGCAGGTGGGCCTTGGACTCGTCGAACCAACTGTGCAGTTCGAGGTAGTCGTCGGCCACGCCCCCGAACAGGCGGGCGGAGCGCTCGGCGTGGTGAAACGGGTGGGCCATCGGCGGGCTATCCTTTTCGTCCGATGAGACGCCGGAGCAGCGTCGCCAGCGATCCCCGACGCGGCGGCGGGAGCGGCGGGCGGTCGCCCGGCGGGAAGCGGGGCGGGAGGTCGGTGGACCAGAACTCCGCCGGTTTTTCGACGTCGCGGAGGTCCGTGAACTGTCCCGTCGTCAGATCGGCCTCGAACGCACCGAACAATAAAAACGGTCCGTTGCCCCAGCCGGCGTGTCCGAGGTAGAGGCCGGTCAACTCCTCCGCGAAGTTCCACAGCGCCTCCGTCACGTATTCGGCCGGTCCCCACAGGTCCCCCTCCCGCGTTCGCTCCGCACGGATCGCGGCGCCGGTTCCGTCCCCGGCGCCGCGGTCGGCCAGTTCCTCCCGGGACAGTTCGCCCCCGGACGTTAGCGCCGCTTCGAACCGACCGAATCCCTCGTCGTTCCCGCCGTCGAACGAGACCCGCACCGCCCGCACCCCGATCGACCGCAGCCAGTCCAGGAGTCGGCCGGCTTCCCCAGGGCGCTCGCGGGGCAGGGCGCCCGGTTCAAATCGGGCGGCCGTCCGACCGGGACCGTCCGGGCCGGCGGTGGGGTGGTACAGGAACGGCTCGCCGTCGATCACCCGATCCGGGTTCTCCGGCGGTTCGTCCGCTTCGAAATCGCACCGGTAGGGCATCGGGGGCGGCCGCCTTTATTCGTCGTACGACTGATGCACGACGGCGTGTTCGTGCGGCTCGGCGTCCTTTAAATCTGTCAGGGCGCCGGTGGCGAGGTCGGCCAGGAAGGCGCCGAACATTTCGTACTCGCCGGTGCCGTAATAATCGCCCAGCAGGCAGACCGTTAATCCTTCGGCCAGTTCTTCCAAGTCCCCGTCCTCCGGGGACAAACGGGCGGCGACGGCGGCGGGAGGGTCGCCGTCGCCGTCGGGAGCGAGGGCCGCGTCGAAGTGGGCGAAGCCTTCGTCGTATCCGCCGTCGTATTTCACCCGCACCGCTGCGTATCCCAGAGACTTTAGCTTCGCGATAAGGCCGGACAGCGGCGTCCCGTCGAACTCCAGCGACGCCGGATCGAACGAACTCGCCTGCACCAGTTCCTCGCCGCCGCCGAAATAATCAAAGCCTTTACCGGCGACGATTTGATCCGGGTTCGCGCCGCCGGGGAGTTGGGCGGGATCGCCGCCGTATTCCTCGGCCATCTCCGCGGGAACGTGCATGAACGGCATGGGGAGTCACCGACGATCAGCGTGGCGAAATGCAGAGTCCGGTCCAGAATGTCGCGATGTCCGCCCCCGCACAACCGGCCGCTGAAGACGGCCCCGCCGTTCCGTTCGACCTGCGCGCGCTGCCGGCGGAGGATCTGTATGCGCTGCTCACGCATGCCGTCGCCCCGCGGCCGATTGCGTGGGTGAGCACGCTGTCGGCCGAGGGGCGGCCGAACCTCGCGCCGTACAGCTACTTCAACGTCGGCGGGCAGAACCCGCCCAGCGTCGTCTTCTCGCCCAACGCCGGCGGCGGCGGGCGGGAGAAGGACACGCTCCGCAATATTCGGGAGACGGGCGAGTACGTCATTCATCTCGCTTCACGGCGGCAGGCCGCGGCGATGAACGCGACCGCGGTCGACCTGCCGCACGGGCAGAGCGAATGGGACACCGCCGGCCTGTCCCCGCTGCCCTCGACCGTCGTGAAGCCCGACCGCGTGGCCGGTTGTCCGTTCGCGTTGGAGTGCCGGCTGTTTCAAATCGTCTCCCACGGCACGGGGCCGGGGGCGGCGAACTATGTGATCGGCGAGGTCGTGTTCGCCCATGTCGAGCGGTCGTTATTGAACGCCGCGGGGGACCTCTCGTCCCTCGACAGCGCCCTCTGCGGCGGCTTGGGCCGCATGGGCGGCGACTGGTACGTCGACGGCCGCGGCGCGGCGCTCTTCGAACTGAATCGGCCGAAGTAGCGGCCGCCCGGGACAGGCGGGCCGTCCCGTGTGCGATTGCACCTGAGAACAGGGGTTCGCACACTCAGCGGGTCTTTCCCGTTGATCGGAGTCCGTTGATGTCCCGCTCGTTGTTGACCGCCGCCGCCCTGCTGTCGGCGCTCGCCCCCGCTGCCTGCGGCCAGGGCGCCGCGGCCCAGGGCGAGAACGACCGGCCGAATATCCTGTTCGTCATCGCCGACGACTGGGGCTGGCCGCACGCCGGCGTTTACGGAACCGACTGGGTGAATACGCCGAACTTCGACCGCGTCGCGACCGGCGGGGCGCTGTTCGAAAACGCCTTCACCAGCAATCCGAAGTGCAGCCCCTGCCGGGCCAGCATCCTCACCGGGCGGAACAGTTGGCAGACCGGCGAGGCGATCAATCACTTCGGCGTCTTCCCCAACACCTGGCCGGCCTACCCGGACCTGTTGGAAAAGGGGGGCTATAAAATCGGCTACACCGGCAAAGGCTGGGGGCCGGGCGATTACGAGGCCGGCGGGTGGGAGCGGAACCCCGCCGGGCCGGCCTATCAGCAGGCCCGCACGAAGCCGCCGGCCTCGGGGATGGGCAATATCGACTACGCCGGCAACTTCGACCTGTTTCTGAAGGAGCGGGACGCCGAAGCCGGCGACGATCCGGCGAATCGGAAGCCGTTCCATTTCTGGCTCGGCACCTATGAACCGCACCGGGCCTACGAGGCCGGCAGCGGCGTCGCCGCCGGAAAGAGCCCGGCCCGCGTCGACGTGCCCAGCTTCTATCCGGACACCCGCGAGATCCGCGAGGACCTGCTCGATTACGCCCTGGAGGTGGAATATTTCGACACGCACCTCGGCCGGGCGCTGGCCCTGTTGGAGGAACGCGGCGAACTGGCGAACACGCTGGTGGTCGTCACCAGCGACCACGGTATGCCGTTCCCCCGCGTGAAGGGGCAGATTTACGAGTGGGGCTTCCACCTCCCGCTGGCGATCATGGGCCCGGGCGTGAGCGGGGGCGTTGGTTCTAAACCGCGGACGGTGAAGGACTTCGTGAACGTCCGCGACTTCGCCCCCACCTTCTTAGAAGTCGCCGGCCTGCCGCGGCCGGACTCCTTCACCGGGAAAAGCCTGACGGATCTGCTGTCCGCCGCCGAGGGCGGCAAGCTGCGGGAGGGGCCGGACGAAATGCTGGTCGGCAAGGAGCGCCACGACGTCGGCCGGCCGAACGACGCGGGCTATCCCGTCCGGGCCCTCCGCACGCCGGACTATCTCTATATCCGCAACTTCACTCCGGAGCGTTGGCCCGCGGGCAACCCGGAGACCGGCTATCGCAACGTGGACGACAGTCCGACGAAGTCCGCGCTCACCCGGCGGTTCAACGAGCATTATCGGCTCTCCTTCGGCAAACGCCCCGCGGAGGAGCTGTACGCCCTGCCGGCGGACCGGGACAACATGACGAATCTGGCCGAGGACCCCGCCTATCGCGGCGCCAAGACCCGGCTGCGGAACCGCATGTACGAACTGCTCGAAGCCGAGGGCGACCCCCGGATGACCGGCCGGGCGTGGGTGTTCGACGACTATCGCTACTCCGGCAACGCGACCCACGGTTGGGAGGCGTTTCAAGAGTTTTCCGAACCGGAGTAAGTCCCCGCCGCCGGGCGTGAACCGGCGGCGGTTCCCGCTCGTTTCGCCTCCCGTTTTCGTCACCCCCCGCCGAAAGTCGCTCCCGATGTTCGCCGCCCCCCTGCTGGCCCTGTCCCTGGCCCTCGTTCCGCCGCTGGCCCAGGCCGAAGCCGACGTCGGCCTCGACAACGACTTCGGTCAGATGAACGAGGACTTCCAGCGGATCGACCTCACCCCGGAGCAACAGGCGAACGCCGAGGCGGCCGCGGGCGGAATCATGGCGGCGGCGGGCGGACTGCTGTGCGTGGGGCTGGTCTTCTCCCTCGCGGCGCTCGCGGCGTTCATCTGGGTGGTCGTCGACGTGTCGAAGCGGCCAGAGATGGACACCGGCATGAAGGTCGTCTGGGCGTTAGTCGCCTGGTTCGTCCCGATCCTCGGGCCGATCATTTACTACTTCGTGGGCCGGAAGCCCGCGGCCCCCGCGTCGCGCGTCTGATCCGCGGCGAACGCCTCCAGAACCGCCCGTTGGCGGGGCAGCAGGCGGACGCCCGGGCGGGCGCTCCGCACCTGCGCGACGGCGTCGTCGGCGGAGTCCGCCTTGCCATGCGCCAGCAGCCACGCCGCGGCGACCAGCCCGGTGCGGCCGCGGCCGTTGGCGCAGTGAATCAGCGCCGCCCGGCCGCCGGGCGGGGGCAGGAGGGCGACGAGTCCCCCCAGCCCGTCCACGTCCGGGGCCGCGGCGTCGAGGATCGGCGTGCAGCGGTAGCCCGGGCGGCGGCGCACGGCCGGCACGTCGCGGAACTCCGCCGTCAGGTCGAGGATCACGGCGGCGTCGTCCGTCCGCACGTCGGCCGGCAAGCCGGCCGACCGCGGCCGCGGGCCGAGGTGCAGGTTCCCCGCCAGCCGGTCGCACCGCGTCTGAACGTCCCGACCGCCGCCGAACAACCGGCGTCCGTGCCACACGGCCAGGGCGAACCATGTGTAGGGGACGAACAGCCCCGCGGCGAGCGGAGCGCGGGAGCCGTCCGCCCGTTTGCCGAACCACCCGGGCCGGCCGACGGCGTAAATCAGCGCCGCCCCCGCAAACGCCGCCGCGGGCCACAGCAGCGCCCACCACGGCCCGCCGCGGGCGGCGTGCCAGGCGAACGCGGCGGCCAGGGCGCCGAACGTCAGCGGGTAGACGACTCGGCGGACCGGATCGGTGGGCGTAGGCATTCCGCCGCGACGTTCAGGGGGCGAGGGCGACGCCGAAGGCCAGCAGCAGACCGATGACGACCAGTGCAATCACCAGCCCGATCAGGAAGCCCATCACCATCATGGCCAGATAGATCAGCAGCGCCTGACCGAAGGAGAGGTCGTGTCGCCGGGCGATCACGGCCGCCTGAATGCCGATCGTCAGCGGGAGTCCCAGCAGATTG
Source organism: Alienimonas californiensis (assembly GCF_007743815.1). Classification (GTDB taxonomy): domain Bacteria; phylum Planctomycetota; class Planctomycetia; order Planctomycetales; family Planctomycetaceae; genus Alienimonas; species Alienimonas californiensis. Next base: position 102,451 of record NZ_CP036265.1, on the reverse strand, counting down.
ATCGCGAGGCCCAGCCCCTCCGGCAGATCGAGCAGCCCGGCGACGAACCCCACGGGCAGCCCGATCACGAACGTGATCGCCCCGGCGATCACATAGGAGAGAAACAGCGTCAGCAGGGCGTCGCCGAAGGGGATCTCCTCCTTCAGGACCAGCGACGCCGCCAGTCGCAGAAATACCGCCTGAATCAGCAAGCTGACGGCAAACGCCAGGGCGGCGCCCAGCAGAAACGCGATCCCCACTCCGAGCAACGCGGTCGGGTCGGGGGCTCCGCGTTGCCAGGCCAGCGGGACGACGGGCAGCGAAAGGAGCGCGGCGTGCGGAGACACGGGCATCGACGGCAGATCAGCGGACGGGCCGGAACGCGGCCGGAGAGACGGGAAGCCGCCAGCATGCGGCGAACGCCCACTGCGTCGCCATCGACCTCGGACCGCGGAAGCACGCCGGCCGCCGGGACGTTCAGGGAGCCTCGGCCGGCTCGGCGGCGCCCGCCGCGAGCGTCACCAATTCCAGCGTCGCGGAGGCGGCCCGGGCGTGATAATCGGCGTCGACCACCGCGGGGAGGTCGTCGGCGTTGTGATAGAAGGGCTCCGTGTCCGCCCCGTCGTACAGGCCGACGGCGGGATAGCCGGCGGTCTCGAACGGCAGGTAGTCCGTGCCGTACAGCGGCCCCCGGCTCACGCCGAGACCGTAGCCGTAGACGATCTGCTCCAGCCGATCGCCCCACCGCTGGGAGGCGGCGTCGTTGTCGGGGCTGTCCAATCCCTGATCGGACTCGACGTAAATACTGCGGCGGGCGCCGGCGGCGTCCGGGGCGGCGGTGCGCTCGGGGAAGGTGGGCGGCGGGGCGTCGCCGTCGGGGCCCGGCGGGGAGGAGTGGCCGACCATGTCCAGGTTCGCCATCAGCACGACGTTCGCCCCCGCGGCCTTGAGGGCTTCCGCGTGGGCCGTCGCCCCGATCAGGCCCTGCTCCTCGCCGCTGAACAGCACGAACCGCACGGTGCGGGCGGTCGGCACGTTCGCCAAGCGCCGGGCGATCTCCAGCACGGCAGAGGTCCCGCTGGCGTTGTCGTCGGCGCCGGGGGCGGGGCCGCGGGCGTCGGCGTCGTCCTTATTGCGGCTGTCAAAGTGGGCGCCGAGCACCACGATCTCGTCCGGCCGCGTTCTGCCCGGCTTCGTCGCCACCACGTTGAACCGCGTGGTGCGAGCGACGGGGAACTCTTCCAACGTCACGTCCTCGTAGCCCATCGCCCGGAACTTCTCCCGCAGCGCCTTGGCGACCTCCACATTCTGGGCGCTGAGGGTGTGCCGGGTGGGGAACGAGGTGAGCCAACGCAGGTCGGCGGCGAGTCGCTCCATTGAGACCGCCGGCGCCTTCACCGCCGTGGGAGCGGCCGCCTCAGGCGGCGGAGCGCCCTCCGTCTGCCCCGCGGCGACGGGGGCGAGGACCGTGAGGGCGAACAGGGCGAAGGCGATCGGAAGCGGGCGGCGGATCATGCCGGCAGTCTAACCGCCGCCCGCCCCCAAGGGGCCTGTCATGACGGGCCTGCCGGGGCCTCAATACGCTAACCGCCCCGGTCGCGCGAGGCGGCCGGGACGGCAGTCCGTCGCCCGCCCGGGCCGGGGCGGACGGCGAAACGGGGGGCAAACGCCCATTCAGCAGGAAGGGCTTCAGCGGGGCCGGTTCCGCGAGGTCTGGTCGACGCCGGTCAGCGGGTCGACCTGGCCGGACACCTCGTAGGAGGTGTCGTAGTTCGCGTCGTCGAAGCTCCGCCGATCGACCGTCTGGCCTTCGTAGTTGTAGCGTTGGGTCGCCGTGGGGTTGGCGGCGTGCTCCGTCTCGCGGCGGTGGTAGTCGTAGGCGTTCGTCTGGTCGAGGATGCGGTGAGCCTCTTCCCAGCGGTCCTCGCCGCACTTCACGGTGACGATCGTGCGGCCGCTTTCGAACTCGCTGTGGTAGTAGTTCGCCTCTTCCTCGGGGATGCCCCAGCCGACCAAGGCGCCGATCAGGCCGCCGGCCGCGGCGGTGCCGGCGGCGCTGGCGGCGACGGCGGCCAGGGCCCCGCCCGCGATCACCGGGCCGATCGCCGGCAGCGCCCCGGCGACGATGCCCAAGCCCCACAGGGCCCCGGCACCCAGACCGGTCGCGGCTCCCGCGACGGCGCCTTCCTCGGCCATCGTCTCTTCGTTCTGCTCCGCGAAGGTGCCCTCGCGGTCGCGGGAGGCGACGCCGATCTGGTCGTCGGAGAAGCCGGCGGCCTTCAGGTCGTTAACGGCCCGACGGGCCTCCGCGTGGGAATGAAACACGCCGACGACGGTGTCGCGGGCGGTCCGATTGGTGGTGAGCGCGGTCGCCATGATGAGAGTCCTGGAGTGCGAGGTGACGGAGTTGAACGGCCGAAGAAACGCTCGACCGTTGGATAAAACGTTCCTTCCGCCCTGCCGACGCTTCGCTGGAGGCGAAGCGCAGGCGATCGGGGGCGGCGTGGAACGACGCCCGCCCGTGGATCGGGGCGAGCGGACCGGGCACAAGCCTCAGCGGGGGCGGTCGGGGCGGGACTGGTCCTCGCCCGTGCCCGGGTCCACCTGTCCAGTGACGCCGGCTCGGCTCTTGGCGGTGCGGGTCGTGGCGCGGGTCGCCGTGGCGGTGCCGCCGCCGGTCTCCGCGGCGCCCTCGACCACGATTTCCTCTTCCTTCAAGTCCGCGTCGACAGACTCGGTCTCAGTCACGGTCCGTTTACCGACGGCTACGGCTTCCTTGGCCACGGTCCGCTTGTTCACGTCCACCTCTTCTTCTCGCAGCGTGATCCGCTCCTCCTCGTTTGCGCCGGTAATGGCGCCGGCGTCCTCGCCGCGCAGCGGGGTCCGCTCCACGACCAGTTCTTCCCGCTTCACCGGAACTTCGACGTGGGCGGTGTCGGTGTGCACCTCCTTGCGGACGCGGGCCTGCCCGGCGACCTCGGTGTGCTTGTCGACGTCGAGCACCTCCTCGCGGGCCACCATCTTGCCGTCGTAACTCTGGCGCTGGGCGGCGGTGGCGTCCGTGGCGTGCTCCGTTTCACGGCGGTGGTAGTCGTAGGCATTGGCGTTATCGAGGATGCGGTGGGCCTCCTCCCAGCGAGCTTTGCCGCACTTGACGGTGACGATGGTACGGCCTTCCTCAAATTCGCCGTGGTAGTAATTCGCTTCGTCCTCCGGGATACCCCAGCCGACCAGGGCGCCGATCAGGCCGCCGGCCGCGGCGGTGCCGGCGGCGCTGGCGGCGACGGCGGCCAGGGCGCCGCCGGCGATCACCGGGCCGATCGCCGGCAGGGCCCCGGCGACGATCCCCAGGCCCCACAGGGCCCCGGCGCCCAAGCCGGTCGCGGCACCGGCGACGGCGCCTTCTTCGGCCATCGTCTCTTCGTTCTGCTCCGCGAAGGTGCCTTCGCGATCACGGGAGGCGACGCCGATCTGGTCGTCGTCGAAGCCGGCGGCTTTCAGATCGCGGACCGCTTTTTGAGCTTCCGCGTGAGAATGAAACACGCCGACGACGGTATCGCGGGCGGTGCGGTCGGTGGTGGCAGTCGCCATAGGTACGTCCTGAGCTTGAAGTTGATGATTATGAAGCGGCCAGACAGCGTTCGACCGGGGGGCGGAAGAGCGTCTGGTCTGGGACTTAAGAATGCACCCGCCATGCCAAAGCCGGGTCGTCCGGCAAAAGGCGGCCGGAACCGGGGGGCGGCCCGATGCCCGCGGAATGACGACCGACGCGATCGGTCGATTCGCGGCCGAACTGGTCGTCGCGGGGGCAGATCCTGATGAGTCTGATGATTGAACGGCTGCCGGTCCTCCGCCGCTCCGCCCGCCCGCCGCGTGCAGCGGATAGGATGACGGCCCCACTGAACCGTCGCTTTTCACCCCCGCTCGTCGCTCCCTCGCCGATGGACCTGCTCGCCGCCCGGACTCGCCGTCACTTTTTCCGGGACTGCGGCGTCGGCCTCGCCCCGATCGCCGCCGGCCTACTCGCCGGGGCGGACCGCCCGGCCGCCGCGGCGCCACTCGTGCCGCCGCGGCCGGCGACGGCCAAACGGGTGATCTATCTGTTCCAGGCGGGGGCGCCGAGCCAGTTGGAACTGTTCGACTTCAAGCCGGAACTGGCGAAGCGGGCCGGCTCGCCGATGCCCAAGTCCGTCACCGACGGCCTGCGACTGGCCTTCATCCAGCCGGACGCCGCGGTCCTCGGACCGCAGTTCACCTTCGCCAGGCACGGCCAGAGCGGGATTGAACTCTCCAGCGCCCTGCCGCACCTGGCGAAGGTGGCGGACGACATTGCCGTCGTGAAGACGGTACACACGGATCAGTTCAATCACGCCCCGGCCCAGTTGGTGATGAACACCGGGCACAACCTGCCCGGCCGGCCGAGCATGGGCTCGTGGCTCAGCTACGGCCTGGGCAGCGAGACGGACGACCTGCCGGCGTTCGTGGCGCTCTCCAGCGGCGGGAACCTCTCCGGCGGAGCGGCGATGTGGGGCAGCGGCGTGCTGCCCGGCTCGCACCAGGGGGTGCCGTTTCGCAGTTCCGGCGACCCGATCCTGCACGTCGCCCGCCCGCCGGGGGTGGACCGGCGGGCCCAGCGGGAGAGCCTCGATCTGATCCGCGACCTTAACGCCCGCCATAAGGCCGAGGTGGGCGACCCCGAGATCGACGTCCGCATCGACGCCTACGAGATGGCGTTCCGCATGCAGTCCGCCGCCCCGGAGCTCACGGACCTCTCCGGCGAGACGCAGGAGACGCTGGACCTCTACGGCGCCGACCCCGGCGACGGCGGCAAGCAGTTCGCCAACAACTGCTTGCTGGCCCGCCGGCTGGCGGAGCGGGGCGTGCGGTGCATTCAGGTCTACCACGAAGGCTGGGACCACCACTCCGACGTGAAGGGCGGGGTGGAGACCCAGGCGAAGAAGACCGATCAGGCCAGCGCCGCCCTGGTCGCGGACCTGAAACGCCGCGGCCTGCTGGAGGACACGCTGGTGATTTGGGGCGGCGAGTTCGGCCGCACGCCGATGGTGGAGACCAGCGCCGCCCTCGGCCGCGTCGCCGGCCGCGACCATCACCCGGGGTGCTCGTCGATCTGGCTGGCCGGCGGCGGGATCAAGCCGGGCCTGACCTACGGGGAAACGGACGAACTCGGCTTCTCGATCGTGCAGAACCCGGTCGGGGTGCACGACCTCCACGCGACCCTGCTGCACTGCCTGGGCCTGGACCACGAACGCCTCGCGGTCAACGCTGGCGGCCTGAACGTACGACTGACCGGCGTCGAACCGGCCCACGTCGTCCACGGCCTGCTGGCCTGAGCGAGGTCAATTCCCCGGGGCGGAGGGTTCAGAGGAGAGTCCCACGGAGTTGACCGCCCGCACGGTGAGGGCGGCGCCCGTCGGCAGGTCGGCGGGCAGTTCGAACTCCGCCCGCCGCAGCGGTTGGAGGGGCGTGTCGCTGTACTGGAGCCCTTGGAACAGGGGCCGGCCGTGGGGGTTCGTCGGTTTCTCGGGGACCTGCGCGAGCGGTTCGCCGTCCCGCTCGATGACGAACTGCCGCACGCCGCTTTGCAGGTCCGCCGCGGCGTCCCAGCGGAGCGTGCCGTCTTCGATCCGCACGTTCGTCGGGGCCGGCGGGGGCGTGACGTCGGCGACGTCGGCGTTCGTCACGTATTCCTCCCACCGGGCGGCGATCTCCGCGTTCGGCAGCCAGTTCGCCGCGGCCGCGTCGCCGGCGTAGTCGGCGGCGGGCACGGCGGTTTGGCCCCGCAGGTCGGCGAGGTGGGCGTCCCCGGTCGGCATCGGGCGGAGTGGCTCGCCGGCGCTCTCCGGCAGGCGGTGCGACAGGCAGACGTCGAACCAGGGGATCGCGAGGTACCGCTGATTGCCGCACTCGTGGCTGGTCTTTGGATCGATCGCCACCGCGATCAGTCCGCCGGCCCCGCGGACCGCGTCGAAGAAGACCTGATTCTTCGGCCACACGCCCGAGAACCGGCCGTCGGTGACGGTCACGCCCTCCTGCGTGCCGAGGTTGCAGACCATCGGCACGCCCAACGCCGCCTCCGGCAGCGTGTGAGGGTTCAACTCCAACCGGGCGTCGTCTTTCTCCACGAGCGGCACGCCGGAGCGGAGCCACGTCGCGGCGACGCGGTCCGGGTACAGCAGCGTCATCCCGCCGGCCCACACGCCCCCGCCGCTGTGCCCCCACAGCGCCCAGGGGACCTCCGCCAGTTCCGGATGGCCGGACGCCTCGCCCAGATCCCGCAGCGCCGTCAAGAAGGCCTCCGCCGAGCCGTTCCGCGGATCGCACCAGGCGCGGCAGTCGTCCTGCTCCGGCTGTTCGTAGGAGGGGGAGAGCAGGGCGCAGTCGTGAGCCGCCGCCAACGCCTGCCAGTGCAGATCGAACGCCCCCGTCAGCCCCGATTTGCAGGAGCCCGTTCCGCAGCCGTGCTGGTGGACGATCACCCCCCGCAACCGCTCCACGCCCGGCGGAACCCAGACGGCGTACCGCACCGGATACCGCAGCGCGCCCGGCTCCGAGGAGGCTTCGTACCGCACCCGGTAGACCGGCGGGGCGACCTCCGGGGCGTCGGCATACGGGTCGGCCGGCAGCGCCTCCTGAGCCGGAGCCGCGGGCAGGGCGGTCAGGCAGGTCGCCGTGGTGAGAAGGAGCAAAGCGACACGGAACGTCATCGGAACACTTGGGCGCGGGGTGGGGACGGGGGGCACGATAGCGGCGACTGGCGGGCGTTCGCGCGTCCGATTAGCGTTGACCGATTGGACGTTCGCTCGCCCGCCGACTGTGCTCATGCCCTGTTCCGCCCTGCTGCTCGCCCTCTGCCTGCCGATGGCGGCGGACCCGGGGGAGGGCGGAAAGCTGCCGCTTGACACGGTGGCCGTCTACGACCTGACCGGCCGCGGCCTCGGCCCCCGGTTGGTGGACGAGCAGGACGAAGCCGGCGACCCCCGGGCCGGCTCCGGCGGCAAACCGACCTCGGCCTACGAACTGGGCTGGATCAATAAGGACCTCTATTTCCCCGCCCGCACGGTCATCGACCTCGGCCGGACGCACGACCTGACCGGCGCCGCCTGGTACGACGTCTCCGGCGACGGACCGTTCGAAATCCGCCTGTTCGACCCGGCGAACCGTGAGGACGAGACCCACGGCTGGCGGACGCTGCTGACCGACGACCTCAAAAAGTACAACGCCTGGTCGACCGGCGAACTGTCCGGCCGCGCCCGGTACGTGATGATCGTCGTCGGCTCGCCCGCCGGATCCGTGGTGGAGGTGGTCCTCTACGGCGCCCCTGCCGGGGAGGCCCCGGCGACGACGGCGGACGCCCCCGCGGCCGACGCGGCGCCGCGGGAGCCGGCGCCGTTCGATCGGTTGCTGGGCGTCAACGGGTTCATCGACGACCCGGTGGATCGGTTGGCCCCGGTGGCCGGCACGGTGCGGGAATATCACTCCTGGGAGTGGGACGTCTTGAAGACCGGCGCCCCCGACGCCCGGATTGCCTTCAGTCCCAGCGCCGTCCGCAACCAAAACGGCACGTGGGCGTGGGACTTCGATCAGTTCTATCGGGATTTGAACGCCGCCGGCTCCCGCCCGGCCCCGGTGATCCAGTGCACGGCCGCGGCGGCGTTCAACTTGGATGGCTCCGCCGAACCGCCCAAGGGTTCGGACAAGCCCGTGCCGCCCGGCGGCGACGCCGAATCGCCGGCCAGTTACCGGGAGCACGCCGCCCACCTGTTTCAGTTCGCCGCCCGCTACGGCGACCGGCAGGTGGACGACGCCGCGCTGCGGTTGGAGGAGGGCCAGCCGCGGGTCTCCGGGCTCGGGCTGGTGGGGGACGTTGAGAACTGGAACGAACCGAACCGCACCTGGGAGGGCCGGGCGGCCTACTTCAGCCCGTGGGAGCTGGCCGCGATGACCAGCGCCGATTACGACGGCCACCGCGGCACGCTCGGCCCGGGGCACGGGGTGAAGCTCGCCGACCCGAACTTCGACATCGTGCTGGGCGGGCTCGTGGCGCTGGATTTGGAGGGGCTCAAGGCGATCAAGCTGTGGTGCGACCTGTACCGCGACGGGTCGTTCCCCGCGGACGCGATCGCCGTGCACTACTACTGCCGGGCGCTGGACGCCTCCGGCAAGGAGGCCGGCCACGGACTGCCGCCGGAGCAGGACGAACTGCGGCGCCGGGTGCGGGAGATCACCGCGTGGCGGGACGAGTACCTCCCCGGCGTGGAGGTGCACCTCGGGGAGTTCGGCTACGACACGCACCCCGGCTCGCCGATGTCCGCGGACGCCGTCGGGTCGCTCTCCGCGGAGCAGGTACAGGGCTACTGGCTGGTGCGGTCGGCGTTGGAACTGGCCGCGGCCGACCTGGACCGGGCTCAGATCTTCATGCTGCGGGACGTTGATTCGGAGAGCCCCGGCAAGTTCGCCACCTGCGGGCTGACCAGTTCGAAGGAGACCGGCCACCAGCCCAAGCCCTCCTGGTTCCACGTCGCCGCCGCCCGGGCCGCCCTCGCCGGGCTGGTCTACGGCAGCGATCTGGAGGACGACCGCGTGCGGGGCATGTGGTTCGTCGATCCGAACGGCGGGGGGCGGACGCTGGCGGTCTGGAGCCCCACCGCGGAGGACCGCCGTGTCCCCGACTGGACCACGCCCGGCCCGGCCCCGCAGACCGTGACGCGCCTCAGCGACGACGACCCCGCCGGCGCGACGACCCCGTGGACCGGGCCGATCGTCATCACCGAGGCCCCCGCGTTCCTGCGGTGGTAACGGCGCCTCGAAATCCGCGGCCTTGAGGGAAATCGGCCACGTCGGGTGACTTTTCTCCACGCCCAGGCGCCGACGCGTTGCGAGCGGACAACGGCGACCTAGGTTCGTTCGGCCCCCAACCTTTCCGGCACAGGTCGCCGGAACGCCTGCCCGGGGGCGCCCGAATCCTGCCCCCCGAGATGCCTCAGACCCCCGATCCGACCGGCGCTGTGCTGGTCGTGGAAGACGACGCCGCCGTCCGCGAGGGCATGGCGGAACTGCTCCGCGAGCACGGCCATAAAGCCGACGTCGCCGCCGACCTCGCCGCCGCCAAACGGCGGCTGAAAGAGGCGAAGTTCGACGCCGTCGTCTGCGACGTCTGCCTGCCGGACGGCGACGGCTTCGGCTTTCTCGAATACGCCCGGGAAAAATACCCGGACCTCGCCGTCCTGCTGCTGACCGGCTACGGCACGATTGAAAGCGCCGTCGAAGCGATTCAGGAGGGCGCCGCGGACTACCTCACCAAACCTCTGATCTACGAGGAACTGCTGCTTTCCCTGCGGAAAGCCCTCGCCGCCCGCAAGGTGGTGACGGAGAACAAGAACCTCAAGGCGCAGCTCAACGAGCGGCACGGACTCGGCCGGATTATCGGGCGGGACTACCGCATGCAGCGGATGTTCGAATTGATCGAATCCGTCGCCGACACTCGCACCACCGTCTTAATCCTCGGCGAGAGCGGCACCGGCAAAACGATGACCGCCCGGGCTCTGCACGCCGCCGGCGACCGCAGCGGCGGGCCGTTCGTCGAGGTCGCCTGCGGGGCCCTGCCGGAGAACCTGCTGGAAAGCGAATTGTTCGGTCACGTCAAAGGCGCCTTCACCGGCGCCACCAACGATAAAGAGGGCAAGTTCCTGCTGGCGCACGGCGGCACGCTGTTCCTCGACGAAATCGCCACTGCCAGCCCCCGGTTGCAGGTCAAACTCCTGCGGGCCCTGCAGGATAAGGAGTTCGAACCGGTCGGCGGGACGAAGACGCAGAAGGTCGACGTGCGGTTGGTGCTCGCGACGAACGCCGACCTGGAAAAACTGGTCGCCGCCGGGGAGTTCCGCGAGGACCTTTACTACCGCATTAACGTCATCACCCTCACCCAGCCGGCGCTGCGGGAGCGGATCGGCGATATCCCCCTGCTGGCGGAGCACTATCTCAAGCTGTTCCGCGAGCAGACGGGCAAGAACGTGACCTCCATCGACCCGGAGGCGATGCGGCTCATGCAGCGGCACGCCTGGCCCGGCAACGTGCGCGAATTAGTGAACGTGGTAGAGCGGGCCGTGGTCCTCACCCGCGGCGACGCGATCACCGTCGCCGACCTGCCCGAAAGCCTCAAGCGGGATGATTCCGCCCATCGTCCGCACGCCGCGGTCGCGGGGGGGCTGAAGAAGGCGATGGCCCCGGCGGAACGGGACATCATTCTGGAAGCCCTGCACGCCCACGGCTGGAACCGCCAAGACACCAGCGCCACGCTCGGCATCAATCGCACGACGCTTTATAAAAAGATGAAGCGCTACGGCATCAGCTACGAGGCCGAAATGGCCCGGGCGATGGCCTGACGCCGCGGCCTCGTCCGCCGAGGTTACGAACGGATCGACGCCTCCGATTGCGTGCGGCTTCGGGGGCGGGTAGTTTTCGGGGGCCGCCGCCGGTCTGTCGTCCGTATCGTTCTGCCGAGGTATCCGTTGATGTCCGCCAGCCGTCGTTTGTTCTTAGGGGCCTCCGCCGCCACGGCGGCCGTCGCCGGATGGTCGAAGCCGACCCGGGCCGCGTTGGCGCCGGGCGAGTCGAAGCGGACGGACGGGGTGACGAACCTCGCCCTGATCGGCTGCGGCGGGCAGGGGCGGCACAACCTGTCGCGGATGTTCGACGCCGCCAAGGCCGCCGACGTCGGCCCCGTGCGGGCGATCGCGGTCTGCGATGCGGACTCCGCCCGCACCGCCGACGCCGTCGCCCTGGCGAACGCCCTGAACGGCGGCGGCGCGGAGTGCCTCGGCTTCGACAATCACGCGGCGCTGCTGCAAGCGGTCGGGGCCGATCTGGACGCCGTCATCGTCGCCACCCCGGACCACCAGCACGCCCCGGCCTCCATCGCCGCCGCCGACGCGGGCTTGGCCGTTTACTGCGAGAAGCCGCTGGCGAACAGCGTGGCGGACTGCGACGCGATCCTCGCCGCGGCCCGGCGGAACGACGTGCTGTTGCAGGTCGGCAGTCACGAACGCAGCAACGACCGGGTGCGGCGGGCCTGCGAGCTGATCCGCGGCGGGGCGCTGGGGGCGCTGAAGGAGGTCGTCCTGCAGATGCCCACCGAGCAGGAGCACCACCGGGCCGTCGCCGCGACGACCGTCGCGGCCCCGACGGTGCCGCCGCCCTCCTCGCTGGACTACGCGATGTGGTTGGGCGATTCGACCGCCGCCGCCCCCGGCCCGGCGACTTGGCCAGATATGAAAGCGGTCGATCCGCAGTTGCCCGGCTGGATGCCCCAGACCGGGCCGCACTTCTGGTGGCGGTTCGTCAGCGCCTTCGGCGCCGGCGAAATCACCGACCGCGGCGCCCACATCCTCGACATCGCCCAGTTGGCCACCGGCCGGGACGACGCCGAGGACTGGCGGCCCACGTCCGTCACCGGAACCGGCGGCGACCGCCCCGGTGCCTTTTACGACGCCCCGATGCGGTACGACTTCCGGGTGACGTTCTCCTGCGGCCCGGACTACGTCGGCACGACCGAGGGCGAACGCGGGCTGCGGTTCGTCGGGGAGAGAGGCGAGGTGTTCGTCGCCGTCCACGGCGGGGCGACGACCGCCGAACCGGCCGCCCTGCTGGACGCCGCAACCGACGTCGACCTCGGCCGCACCGCCTCCCACCACGCGAACTTCCTGCGGTCGCTCGCCGGCGAGGAAACCCTGTTCGCCCCCGTCCAGGCCGGCCACCGCACCGCGGTGCTCTGCCACCTCATCAACGACGCCCTGCGGGCCGGCTAAAGCAGAGCTCGAGGACCCGTAGCGGCGGCATCCTGCCGCCGTCCGTGAGCGGAGCGAGCGGGAGTTGGAGACGGGCCTCGCCGACAGTCGGCGGCTGAAAGCCGCCGCTACGGCGATCCGCGGACCGCTCTGATCGACAGCCCGAAGCGCGAGCCGAGGCGGTTCGGCCTCAACGCCCGCCAGCCAGTTCCTCTGCGGTGAGGGCGATGTCGCAGGTTGGGCCGTCGTCGGCGAGGATCTGCTCCGCGATCGCCGCGTTCGCGGGAGCCAACACGTCGAAGTGGTCGGCGTTCGGCACGACGAGACACCGCACCCGCGGGTTGTCCGTCGCCCGCTGGAGTTCCCGCAGCGAATCCGCGTTGCCGCCGGCGCCCTCGATGAGGAACAGCGGCGTCCGCACGTCGTTCAGCCAGTAACCCGGCGACCGCACCAGCGCCTCCCGTTCGTCGTTCCGGGGGACGTGGTAGAGGTAGTCCCCGCCGTAGTCCCGCACGTCGAAGACCGGGCCGAAGGCGAAGGTCGCCCGGAAGCGGTCGGACCGCTCCGCCACCAACGCCGCCAGCGTGCCGCCGGTGCTATGCCCGCCAAGGTAAATCCGGTCCGGATCGACCCCCGGCTGGGCGGCGAGGAACTCCGCGGCGGCGAGCACGTCCTCCACCTCGCCCAGAAAACCTTCCCGCCGGCCGGGGTTGGCGTTGCCGCCGCGGAGGGAGGGGAACAGCATCATGACGCCCGCCTCGCGGAAGGCGCTGGCGGTCTGATCGTCCTCCGGCGGTCCCGGCTCCCAGACCGGGCCGATCGTGTTGCAGTCGCCCCCGGTGATCCAGACGATCGCCGTCCGCCGTGCGTTCGGGTCAAGCGTCCCCTCGGCGACCTCCGCGGTGAGATACGCCGGCAGGTCGCCGACCGGCGACGGGTAACTCACCAGGGCGAACGGCGCCCCCGGCGGCGGTTCCTCCGGCGGGTCCTCGATCGGGCCGGGCGGGCCGAGGGTCGTGTTGAAGCCGGCGACAGCCTCGGCGAGGGTTTCGCCGGACTCCGCCTGCCGTTGGGCCTGCTCCAACCGGGCGCGGCCCTCCGCCTCGATCTGCCGGTTCGCCACGACGAACAGGCCCCCGCAGCAGAGCAGCAGGAGCAGCGCCCCGCCGCCGGTCAGCCCGCCGATCCACCACCACACGGTCGCGTTTGAACTGGACCGTTTGCGACCGCTCTTTTTTCGGGGGCGAGGCGAGCCCGCGTCCGTCGAACGGCGGGCGGGGCGGTCGGCCGACGGCGTGCGGGGACGACGCGGCGGCAGGGGGGCGTCGGGCATGCCGGCCAGACTACCGGCGGGGCGAGTGCGGATGCATCGCCGTGCGGAGCGGCAGGTGGTACACGCCGTCCCAGGCGGTCAGGTCGGCCCACTCGGGCCCGCGGGAGCGTTCGCCGGCCAGCACGCCGGCCAAGTCCCGGGTCAGCCGCAGGCGTTTGGTGTCCGTCGCCAGTTCGCCGGGGTGCGTCGTGCCGGGCGGGCGGCCCCACAGGATCCGCGACCCGGCCCGGGTGACGAGTTCGAACCGCGGGTCGCCGGCCGGTTCACTCGCCTCATCCTCTGACGCGTCGGGCGTGCCGCGGACGCGTTCCCAGAAGCGGGCGCCGCTGGCGTCCAGCGGGCGGACGCCGGCGAGATCCAGGCGTTCCCAGTCCTGCGCCAGCGCCGCGCAGATCGCCGCGGCGCCGGCCACCGCCGGGTCCGGCCAGAGCGTCCCGGCGGGGCCGGGCGTCGACTCGATGCCGCCGATGCGCGGCAGGGCGTCGGCGGCGGGGCGGGTGAAGTCCGCGGGGGGCAGCAGCACTCCGGTCGCGTCGATCGGGTACAGCCCGTCGCCGGCCGCGACCGCGGCGGCGGGGCTGCGATAGCGGAGCCGCACCACCGCGGCGGCGGGCGAGAGCACCTCGACCCGCTCCACCCCGGCCACCCACGGATGCTTGGCGAAGCCGTCGGCCAGCCGTTCGGCGAGGCCGTCCTCCAGAATGCTCGCCGGCTCCTCGCCGAGCACCTGTGCCACGACGTTCGGCGGCACGGCCAGCGGCGGCGGAGGCTCCAGCCGCACGCGATCGGCCGTCAGCCGGTATTCCTCGCGGGCCGAAAGGTCCGGCAACTGCCGGATCGCCCAGGGGACCGCCGCCGCGCACAGCGGGATCAGGCCCAACATCAACAGGCGTTGGGGCGTGAAGAACCACCCGGCGACCCGCCGCAGACGGGAGGGGCCGAACGGGGAACGCTCTCGGGCGGCGGGGCGGTCCGGGACGGGCGCGGGATCGGCGTTGGAAGGCCGGTCGGCGGGGCGGGCGACTTTCGGCACGGCGGGGCGGGGCGGGGGGAGAAGGCCACGGCGTTCATCGGCGCCCGCCGGCAGCGGGGGTTCGCTCCGACCGCCGCCCCCGCACGACCCGCCCGCCCGGCTCTCCGCCGTCGCAGCCTTGATTCCGCCCGCCGGCCGGTCACCCTTGCAGACCGTGATCTGGTCGCTGCTGTCCTCCGCCGTCCCCGACGTCTCCGGCCTGGCCCCCGGCGAGCCGCTGCCGGTCTGTCCGAAAACGCCGAACTGCGTGTGCAGCGAGGACGGCACCCCGGAGGCCCGCCGCGTCGAGCCGCTGCCGGTTCACGGCGATCCCGCTGCGGCGTGGGGCGTATTGAAGGCCGTGATCCGTGAGGACCTCGGTGGCAAACTGAGGTCCGATACGGGCACGGTGCTGCACGCCGTGGTCCGCACGCTCGTGCTGCGGTTCCCGGACGACCTGCTCGCCCGCCGCGACGACGAGGGCGGCGTGATCCACCTCCGCAGCGCCAGCCGGGTCGGCCGCAGCGATTTGGGGACGAATCGCCGCCGGGTCGACAAGCTCCGCACCGCCTACCTGAAGCGGCTGGGGGCGAGCGATGAGTGAGACCGCGTTGAGCGCGACGGCCCCCAGCGGGGCCGCCCCCGCGGTCGTGCTGCTGTCCGGCGGGTTGGACAGCGCCACCGTCCTCGCCTGCTGCGTGCGGGACGGGTTCGCCCCGCACGCCCTCTCCTTCGACTACGGCCAGCGGCACCGCACCGAACTGGACGCCGCCCGCCGCGTCGCCAAGGCCGGCGGTGCGGTGCGGCAGGAGGTGATTGAACTGAACCTGTCCCAGTTCGGCGGGTCTGCCCTCACAGACAACTTTGAGGTGCCCAAGGACCGGGACGAATCGACGATGGCGGCGGAGATCCCCATCACCTACGTCCCCGCCCGCAACACGGTGTTCCTGTCCGTCGCCCTCGGCTGGGCCGAGGTGTTGGGGGCGAAGGACATTTACGTCGGCGTGAACGCCGTCGACTACTCCGGCTATCCCGACTGCCGGCCGGAGTTCCTGCGGGCGTTCGAGACGCTGGCGAATCTCGCCACGAAGGCCGGCGTGGAGGGCGACCGTTTCCAGGTGCACGCCCCGCTGATCGACCTGACGAAGGCGGAGATCATCGCCCTCGGCCTGTCCCTGAACGTCGATTACGGCCTGACGCACAGTTGTTACGACCCGGTGGACGGCCGGGCCTGCGGGCGCTGCGACAGTTGCCGGCTGCGGCTGGCGGGTTTCGAGGCGGCGGGGGCGACGGACCCGGCGCCGTACGCGGTTCGGTCCGATGCCTGACGTGACGACGCGCACGGCGCCGTCGCTGCGCCTTTCCGAAGTCTTTCGCAGCATCCAGGGCGAGGGGGAACTCGCCGGGACGGACAGCCTGTTCGTCCGCACCGTCGGCTGCAATCTGCGCTGTGTCTGGTGCGACACGCCCTACACCTCCCACGCCCCCGAACGCGGGGAGCGGGTCACGGTCGAGGAACTGGGCGAACGTCTTTTGGCGGAGGACTGCGAACACATTGTCCTCACCGGCGGCGAACCGCTGCTGACGCCGGGCGTCGTCCCGCTGACGCACGCGCTGCGGGAGGCCGGCCGGCACGTCACGATCGAGACCGCCGGCACCGTCTTCCGGCCGGTCGCGGCGGACCTCATTTCGCTCTCCCCGAAGCTGTCCAACAGCACGCCGGCCGGCCGGCGGGCCGCCCGGCACGAGGCCACCCGCGACGCTCCCGCCGTTGTCGCCCGGCTGCTGGCGGAGTTCGACTCTCAACTGAAGTTCGTCGTGGAGGGCCCGGACGATCTGCCGGAGATCGAGCGATGGCTCCTCGACCACAACGCCGATCGCTCCCGCGTCTTCCTGATGCCGCAGGCCCGCACGTCGGCGGAATACGCCCGCCTCGCCCCGGCGATCCGCCGGCTGGCAGAGGAGGGCGGGTTCCGGTTCGGTCCGCGACTGCACGTCGCCCGCTGGGGCGACCGACGCGGCGTGTGAGACGCGGAGCGGCTAATCCCGCGGCAGGCGGGCGGCGGTGACGTCTTCGCCGCGGGTCATCGCGGCGCGGTGGGCGTCGGCGATCTCGGTCAGTTGATCGACGATCTGCTGATGCTTCCCGGCGAGGTCGTATCGCTCCTCCGGGTCGACGTCGAGGTTGTACAGCAGCGGGGTCTCCAACTCGACGCGTTTGTTCGGCACGCCGTAGCCGGTCCCGTACTCGCCGTGGGTGATGAAGTGCGCTTTCCACGGGCCGCTGCGGACGGCGTAGAGATCCCCCTCACGCCAATAGAACTGCTCCGTCCGCGGGCTCTCCCCCGCCGGCGATTGGCCGGTGAGGGCCGGGGCGAGGTCCACGCCGTCCAGCGTCACGCCCTCCGGCAACTCGGCCCCGGCCATTGCGGCGAAGGTGGGCAGGAAGTCCAGCGTGCTGCCGAGGCCCCGCTGCACCACGCCGGCCGGCACCGTGCCGGGCTGGCAGCAGATGGTGGGCACCCGCACGCCGCCCTCGAAGGTCCCGCCCTTGCCGCCCCGCAGCGGGCCGGCGGAGCCGCCGTCCTGCTTGAAGCTCAGCCAGGGGCCGTTGTCGCTGGTGAACCAGATCTGGGTGTCCTCCTCCACGCCGGCGTCCCGCACGGCCTGGACCACGGCGCCGACGGAGCGATCGATCTCCGTGATCACGTCCCCGTAGAGCCCGCGGGGACTCTCGCCGCGGACCTCGTCCGGGGCGAACAGCGGGATGTGCGGCATATTGTGGGCGAGATAAAGGAAGAACGGTCCGTCCGCGTGCGCCTTAATAAAACTGGCCGCCTCTTCGCCGTAGCGGCGGGTGATCGTCTTTTGATCGGCCGGCCGCTCCACCGTTTCGACCTCGCCCTCGGCCTTGGAGCGCAGCAGGGGCACGTCATAGTTCTCCGAGCCGGAGGCATTCTTCACCCGGTGATCGCCGCCGAGGCGGTCCATATCGTTGCTGTAGGGAATGCCGTAGTAATAATCGAAGCCCTGGGCGGTCGGCAGATATTGCGGCAGGTGGCCGAGGTGCCACTTGCCCACGCAGGCGGTCGCGTAGCCCTGCGGTTTGAGGACTTCGGCGATCGTCACCTCGCCGGGCGGCAGGCCGCCGGCGGAGTCGGGGAACAGCACCCGGCGGCTGCCCTTCGCGTCGCTCTGCATCGTGCCGCTGCGCACCGGAATGCGGCCGGTCAGCAGGCCGGCCCGGCTGGGCGTGCAGACGGGGGCGGCGCAATAAAACTGCGTCCACCGCATCCCCCGTGCGGCGAGATCGTCCAGGTGCGGCGTCGCGATCGTGGGATGCCCGAAGCAGGCCAGATCCCCCCACCCCAGATCATCGCAGAAGATGACGACGACGTTCGGCGGCCGATCCTTCTTCGCCCCCCCCGCTTCGCCGTCGCCGCTAGGCGGCGCGCCCCCCACAGCGGGGCCGGCGAGCAGGGCACACAGCAGCGGGGCGAGCGTCATGGAGGCGTTCCGAAGGACGGGGCGAGCCGGCCGAGGGTAACGGCGGCCGCCGGCGTCGCCTACAATCGCCGGCGTTGATCCGTTCTTAAGTCCTGCGGTAATCGTCCGCCCATGCCCGTGTCGCTGTTGCTCGCCGCCGCGCTGTTCGCCGGACCCATCGAGGGGGGCGCGCCGCCTAGCGGCGACGGCGAACCGGGGGGGACGATCAGTTTCACGCGGGACGTCCGGCCGCTGCTGGCGAAACGGTGTTTCGCCTGTCACGGCCCGGACGCCGAGGCGAACGCGAGCGGCCTGCGACTGGACGAACCCGGCCACGACGCCGGCCCCGAAATCCTCGCCCGGATCGCGGCGGACGACGAGTTCACCGTCATGCCCCCGCCGGAGGCCGGCCCGCCGCTGAACCCCGCGGAGGTCGCGGCGCTGAAGGGCTGGATCGACGCCGGCGCCGACTACGAGCCGCACTGGGCGTTCGCGCCGCCGGTCGCGGCGGAAATTCCGAGCGACAAGACTCAGGAAACAAAGGCTGGGGGGGCGGAGCCGGCACGGAATCCGATCGACGCCTTCGTCGATGCGCAGCTGGCCGCTCGCGGGCTGTCCCGTTCCGCCCCGGCGGATCGGCGGACGCTGGCCCGGCGGGTCTCCCTGGACCTGACCGGCCTGCCGCCCGCGCCGGCGGAGGCCGACGCCTTCGCCGCCGACCCCGCCCCGGGCGCCTACGAGCGGTTCGTCGACCGCCTGCTCGCCTCCCCCCGCTACGGCGAACGCTGGGCCCGCCGCTGGCTGGACCTCGCCCGCTACTCGGACACCAACGGCTACGAAAAGGACCGCGAGCGGCCCATCTGGCCCTACCGCGACTGGGTCATCCGGGCGCTCAACGCCAATCTGCCCTACGACGAGTTCAGCGTGCTCCAACTCGCCGGCGACCTGCTGCCCGGGGCGGGGACCGAGGGGCAGATCGCCGCCGGATTCCACCGGAACACGATGCTGAACGAGGAGGGCGGCATCGACCCGCTTCAGTTCCGGCACGAAGCGGTCGTGGATCGGGTGGGCGTGACCGGCGTCGTCTGGCTGGGGCTCTCGACGGAGTGCGCCCAGTGCCACACGCACAAATACGACCCGATCACCCACACGGACTACTACCGCCTGTTCGCCCTGCTGAACAACGCGGACAACCTCACGATTACTCTGCCCGACCCCGCGGTGGACGCCGCACGCGCCCGCCTGACGGCGGAGGCCGACGCCCTCGAAGCCGCCCTGCCGACCCGTTTTCCCGGCGGCGCCGACGCCTTCGACACGGCGTTCGCCGACTGGGTGAAGCAACAAGCCGCTGCCGCGACGGACTGGCGGATCGCGGCGCCAATCTCGGCGAAGTCCAACTCGCCCCGATTGGAAACTCTGGCGGACGGCTCGGTCTTCTCCACCGGCGACATCACGAAGCGGGACCTGTTCGCACTGACGTTCGATCTGGACGCCCTCGACCTGCCCGGCCCGATCACCGGCGTGCGGATCGAAGCCCTCCCCGACGAACGCCTGCCCGCCGGCGGGCCGGGGCGGGTGTTCTATGAGGGGCGGGAGGGGACGTTCTCGCTGTCCGAGGTGACGGCGGAACGGGGCGGCCAGCCGGTCGCGTTCTCCGGCGCCTCCGCCAGCGCCGAGGGGGTCGGCAAAGCGTTTGAGCGGGGCGGCAAGGCGGGACAGGCGATCGACGGGGACTCCACCAGCGCCTGGGGGCTGGGGGCGACCGGCGTGGAGGGCCGGCTCGTACTGGCCTTCGCCGAGCCGGTCCCGGCGAGCGGCACGCTGGACCTTTCCATGCTGCACGAACGGCACTTTGCGGCCTCGCTGGGGCGGTTCCGGATCGCGTTCACCGCGGACCCGGCGCCGCTGGCCTCGCCGTTGCCGCACGGGTTGGAAGCAGCCCTCGCCTCCGACGAGCCGCCCGCGGAGGAATCGCGGGACGACCTGCGGCGGCTGTTCGCCCGCACGGCACCGGAACTGGAGGAGGCCCGCAAACCGATCGCGGCGCTGCGGGACAAATTGCCGGAGCCGGTTCGCACGCTGACCTTCGCCGAACGCCCCGCGGACTTTCCCCGGCCGACCTTCCGCCACCACCGCGGCGAATACACCGCCCCGCGCGAACCCGTCGACGGCGGGGTGCCGGCCTTCCTGACCCCGTCGGACGGGGAGGCCGTGACCGATCGGCTGGCGCTGGCCCGCTGGCTGGTCAGCGACGCCAACCCGCTGGCGGCCCGGGTCGCGGTCAACCGGGCGTGGACGGCGTTCTTCGGGGCCGGTTTTCTGCCGGACGCCGCCGACTTCGGCACGCAGTCCCCGCCCCCGACGCACCCGGAACTGCTCGACTGGCTGGCCGTCCGCTTCCGCGACGGCGACGGCGGCAGCGGGGACGGGAGCGTCGGGACCTGGGACGTGAAGGCGCTGCACCGGCTGATCGTCACCAGCGCCACTTACCGGCAGGACTCCGCTGTGACTCCGGAGCAGGCCGCGGCCGACCCGCACAACCGCCGGCTGGCCCGCGGACCGCGGCATCGGTTGGAGGCGGAACTGGTCCGTGATGCCGCCCTCGCCGCCAGCGGATTGCTGGTCGAACGCCTCGGCGGCCCGCCGGTGATGCCGCCGCAGCCCTCCAGCGTGACGGACCTCGCTTACGGGGGCTTCAAGTGGACCCCGGCGGTCGGCCCGGACCGCTTCCGCCGCAGCGTGTACACCTTCAGCAAGCGGACCGCCCCGTTCGCGGCCTACGCCGTGTTCGACGCCCCCAGCGGGGAACGCTGCGCGGCGGTCCGCGATCGCAGCAACACCCCCTTGCAGGCGCTCACGCTGCTGAACGACGGGATGTTCCTCGAATACGCCCGCGGATTGGCCGCCCGGGTCGTGCAGGAAACGAAGGACCCGTCCGAGCGGGCGGACCGCCTGTTCCGCCTCGTGCTGACCCGCCGCCCGGGCGCCGCGGAGCGGGACGCCGTCGTGCGGTTCGCCGCGGCTCAGCGCGCCCGGGTCGACGCCGGCGAACTGGACGCCGCCGCCGTCACGCACGGCCCGGCGGACGCGGCCGGAGTCGAAGACCTCGCCGCATGGACGCTCGCCGCCCGGGCCGTGCTCAACTTGGACGAGGCGCTGACGAAGGAGTGAGCCCGTAGCGCAAGCTCCGGCCGTGAGGCCGCGTCCGCCTCTCCTCAACGCAACGCTCGAACGCAGTACTCGCTCCGCTCGCCGGCCGGAGCTTGCGCTCCGGGCTTACGGGAAGCGCCGCTCAGTGAGCGGCCGCGGCGGTGGGGCGGCCTTCGGGGGCGGGGTCGAAGGAGACGTCTTTGAAGTCGGCGCCGCGGGTGTCGCCGGGGTGGGCGTCGGCCTTATTCGCCGGGGAGAGGTACTGGCAGGTGCCGCCCTCGCGGACCAGCACGCGGGCGATGCGGCCCAGCGGGATCGGCTGTCCGTCGGAGCCGAGGTGGCCGCCGTCCAGCACCGCGACCGCCGGGCCGGCCTGGGCGACCTTCTCGTTCAGCGGGTGCTGCGGATCGTCCGCCTGCTGAAAGACCCACCAGCCCACGGCCCCGCCCAGGCAGGCGCCGAGGATGCCGGCGGTGAACGCGACGATGAAGAACCACTCCATCCCCGGCGGCTCCGGGAAGAGGATCAGCACGCCGAGGCTCAACATCACCGCCCCCACGCCCCCGAAAATGGCCGTGCCCACGCCGGCCTGCGTGTGGATCGAGGGGCGATGGTGGTCGTACCCCTCCAGGAACTCCCGGCGCTCCCGCAGGTTCGTCAGCGTGCGGACCTCGTCGGCCGGCAGACCGAGGCGGACGAGCTTTGCGGCCGCCCGTTCGGCTTTGGCGGCGTCGTTAAAGTTCGCCACGCACACGGTCTGAGCCGGCGGCGTCGGGGCCGCCGCGGCGGACACGGCGTGCGACTTCGACTCTTCAGGCATGGCGGCGGGCGGGGCAGGGTCGGCGGCGCTCATCGTGGGCGGATTGAACCACACCGCTTCCCGCGAGCCAACCGGGACGCCCCGTTCCCGCCCCGGGCGAACGCCCCCCGCGACGGCGAGACGCGGGCGCGGCCCCGGGGCGTCATTCTTCCTCGTCGCTCCGAGCCCGTTCGTCGATCACCCCATCGGGGTCGGCGAGGGCGCCGCCGTCGAGGCGGCACTCGCTCGGCTCCGGCCCGCCCTCCGTGTGGGCGGCGAGAATGCGTTCCAGCGTGTCCGGATCGCAGCCGCCGTACCACGCCCCCCCGCCGTGCCCGGTCGCGGCGGTGCGGGCCGAATGCACCTGGGCCAGCGGACCGAACTTGCAGACGTCCACGCAGGCGCTTTTGACCGCGGCGATCCGCACGCCCTTCTTCTCCGACCGCTTCGCCAGGTTCCGCAACGCCTTCCAACTGGCCTTCATCTCGCTCGCGGAGGCGCAGCCGGCCTCCTTGGCGTCGGCGCAGAGCACGACGGTCACGGCGGCGTCGGTCAGCCGCAGCTTGGCCGCCTTCTTGGCGGCGGCGTCCCGCTTCTTGGCGGACTTGGGGTCCAAGTCGTCAGATTCGCTCATGCGGACAGTGTAAGGGGCGTGAGGAACGGAATCCCGCCGCCGGTCCGTCCCGCAGCCGCTTGACCGAGGCCCGAATGAGCCCGACACTTCCGGCACGGGTTGAGAATCAGTCTCACCCCCATCCGCCCGCCCGGTCCCGCCCCGCCCGTTCGCGTCCGCATGAGCGCCTCCGCCACGCACGACTCGTCGCACGAACCCGTGCTGCTGCCGTTCGTGCCCCCGGCGCCGACCCGCTCCGCCCGCGTGCCGGGCGAGGTGCTGTTGGGCGTGCTGCCCGGGGCGACGGAGGACCGCCGCACCGCGGTGGTGCGGCGCACGGGACTGTGCGGGGCGGTGTCGATCCGCCTGAGCGACGAGTCGTTCAGCCCGGCCGTCGGCTGGTTCCCGCAGAGCAGCGTCGAACTGCCCGCCGACCAACTGACCGGCCTGAAGTCCCTGCTGGCGACCGTTCCGCAAGCGGCCCCGGTCCGCCGCCCGACCCCCGTCGCCGACGGCGCCCCCGCCACGCTGCCCTTCGCCGCGGCGGGGTGAGGCTCTACGATTTCCGCCGCCCGGCGGATTGGAAGTGGCCGGCGGTCGCGTTCGTGGCGGTCGTCGCGGGATGCGTTGCGGCGAACCTTGAACCGCGAACCGGTTCAAACCTTTTCAAAGGGCCGAATCACACGGTCCGCGGCTGGCCGCTGGATTGCTGGTACCGGACGTCCGGCGGTCGGCAAATTTTCTTCGCGTACGGGGCGGGGGCCAATGTGGCGGTCTCCGCGCTTCTGGCAGTCGGTGCCGCGATGATGATCCGATGGGGGCGGGGCCACTGGGAAGACGCCGTCCGACGCGATTTGGACGACGCGGCGGATGCTGTCGGCGTGGTTCTCCGGCACGCGGGGCGTGGAGTGAACCGGAACCCGACACCCGCCGCGGGCGCCAAAGCCGCAGAGCAGTGTACCCCAGTTGTGGGAGCTCTTGCCGCTCTCTTTCAACGTCCACCCGCGACTGACGGCGTACTCGATCGCCTCGCGGATGTGCTTGTTCGGGTGGGTCATCACAATTATAGAGCGGGGCGCATGAGATAGCGGGCACGCCGAGGGTGGCGACCCGCTCTTCCCACCGCGAGGAATGAAAACCCCGCGATCAATTTCACCGTATCATGCACCAGTCGCGTCGTCCCCAGACCTTTTGGGGAAAGTCTCTCACGCCGCGGCTTTGCCGCGGCGGCCGCGGGCGGCGAGGCGGGCGTTCTCCTTCGCCTCTTCCTCCCGCTGCTTGACGGCCAGTTCTTCGATCTGGTCGTTCGTGGCGAAGCCTTCCAGGTGCCGGGTGCGGGTCTGGTGCTGGAGCTTGCGGAGCGCCTTGGACTCGATCTGGCGGATCCGCTCCCGGGTGACTTTGAAGTACCGGCCGGTCTCCTCCAGCGTGTAGCTGTAGCCGGATTCGTTCAGGCCGTACCGCATGCGGATGATCTCCCGCTCCCGGCCGGTCAGGCTCTTCAGCACGGTTTCGATCTTGTCCCGCAGCAGGGCCATGTTGGCGCCGGCCATCGGGCCGTCCTCGTTGTCGTCCTGCAGAAAGTCGCCGTAGGTGCTGTCCTGGCTGTCGCCGACCGGCGTGTCCAGGCTGACCGGGTGCTTCCAGGTGCGGAGGACCTTCTCCGTGTCTTCCACGCTCATCCCGGCGACCTCGGCCAGTTCCTCCGGGGTGGCGTCGCGGCCGGTCCGCTGGCGGATCGCCTCCGCCTTCCCCTTCAGGGAGGAGATGTTCTGGAACATGTGCACCGGGATGCGGATCGTGCGGGCGTGGTCCGCGACGGCCCGGGTGATCGCCTGGCGGATCCACCAGGTGGCGTAGGTGCTGAACTTGTAGCCGCGGCGGAACTCGTATTTCTCCACGCCCCGCATCAGGCCGGCGTTGCCCTCTTGGATCAGGTCGAGGAAGGAGAGCCCGCGGTTGCGGTACTTCTTGGCGATGGAGACCACCAGCCGCAGGTTGCTGCGGGAGAGCCGCTGCTTCGCGGTGGTCCACTGGTCGATCCGGCGGCGGACCTCACGCAGGCGGCGGCGGAGTTGCTCCGGGCTCTCGCGGCAGGCGTCGATCAGGCCGTCCAGTTCCCGCCGCAGGGCGGCGACTTCCGCCACCCGGCGCTCGTCGGAACGGAAGCGGGCGATGTCGTTCCGCAGGTCGTACATCCGGTCGCACACCGCGGTCAGCTGATCGATCAGCGGCATCAGGCGGTGCGTCCGCAGGCTGCACTCCTCGCAGAGCACGGCCAGCTTGCGGCGACGGGCGGTCATGCGGTCGGCGGCGGCGACCCGCTGCTCGTCGTCCAACGAGCCGCTGCGGAGGGCGGCGAAGTCCGCGGCGTTCAGGTCCAGCAGGCGCTTCATCGTCGGCAGGTTGAGCGGCAACCGGCCGAGGATCTGGTCCTTGCGGGTGTTCTCCGTCTCGGAGATCCGCAGCGTCCGCTCGAAGGGCAGGGCGCCCTCGTGCACCTTCTCGAACATCTCGACGGCCTTGCCGAGGATCCAGTCGCTTTCGACCGCGTGCCGGCGGAACCACTTGCGGCTGGCCTCGATCTGCTTGGCGAGGAAGATCTCCCGCTCCCGGCTCAGCAGGGGGATGCCGCCCATCTGCGAGAGGTACATGCGGATCGGGTCGCGGCTGGAGAGCGCCTGGGCGTCCGAATCGGCGTTCAGACCGTTCCGCTGCGCGGCGCTCGACTTGGGCCGCACGCAGTCGTCGGCCTCCGGCGGGGCGTGCGGGTCGTCGCAGACGTCCACGCCCAACGTCTGACAGCCGGCGATCAGCCGATCCGTCATCGTCGAATCCCCGCCCTCGTCCGGCAGGAAGCCGTCGATCTGTTCGTAGGTGAGGTAGCCCTGCAGCTTCGCGGAATCCAGCAGGCCCTGCAGGTCCGGCTCGAAGGGGTACAGGGCGGAGCCGTCGAACTGCGCCGCGTTCGCCAGCCGTTCGGCCGGCGGGGCGCTGGGGCAGCGGAGGCCCGGCGTCGGCCGCTTTTCCGCCTCGTCCTCGGCGAGCTCGGCGGCGGTCGGCTCCTGCTCGTTGTCGTCGTCGGACTCTTCAGAAGAGTCCGCAACTTCCTCCGACTCTTTCTGAGGGTCGAACAGCGAGAGTCGCGGGGAGTCTCCGGGAGTCGACGGACCGGTCGGGGCGGCGGCGTCGGAGTCCACCGTCGCCAGGGCGAGGGTCGGGGCGGCGGGGGCGTTGCGGGTCGGCATCGGACGGGGTCCCGGGTGAATGATGTACGATGAGCGGCCGAACGCCGGCGGGGGCGGCGCAGGCCGGGGGCGAAAGCCCGTTCGCGGGAGGGCGAAGGGACGGGAAGCGGGGAGAACTCGACGGCGTATCGACGCGGGCCGGCAGATCAGCCGGGCGGCGAAGCCGTGGGGGAGGAGGCCGCCGCACGGCGGCCGAAGAAGAGGTGGTCGCAGCGGCCGCGATGCGGCCGGAGAGAGCGACAACGACCCGGTCGAGGGTCGTTCCGATGCCAATCGGGGGTCACGGTCGTCATTCCACCTCCTGTGGAAAACCGGGGTGACGGAAATGCTCGGCAGCGAAAAACTGCCGTTTCCGAGCTACGGGGGGAAGTCCTATTCTCCGCAGGTCGGACCGCCCGGCGGACGGGCGATGGAGGGATGCTACCGAGGCGCGCGACGGTCAGCACGGGAAAAGCCCCCGAATCGGAAAAAAGATCAGGATTCTCCCCCAACCCTTCTCGGCGGGGAGCGGAGAGTCCCATTCTCGCCGACGCCGGCGAACATGTGAATGCGTGTTCACTAAAATCGGGCCTGGGTCGCTGCAAATGTTTACGAATGCGCCGGTGGCGCCGTCGCGCGGCAAGTCCCCTCGCCGCGAGCCGGACGGCGACCCGTGGCCGGTGGTGGGGGTGTGCGAGGCGGTTACACTGCTCGTCCCGCCGGGGGTCTCCTCCTGGAGCGTCGGCGGGCATTCCTTCGAGCCGTGATTCTCACCCCGCCCGCCCCCCGATGTCCGATTCCGCCACCAGCGCCGCCGGCCCGAAAGCCGACGCCTCCGTCAGCAAGGGCTTGAAGGGCATCAAAGCGGCGGACAGCTCGATCTGCCTGGTCGACGGGACCGTCGGCAAGCTGCTGTACCGCGGCTACCATATCGACGATCTGGCCGTGAACTGCACCTTTGAAGAGGTGGCCTACCTCCTCCTCAAGGGCGAACTGCCGAACGCCCAAGAGTTGGACACCTTCGACGACCCGCTCTCTCAGGACGCCGCCCTGTCGCCGGCGGTGGCGGAGTTCATCGCGAGCGCCCCGACCGACGCCCCCCCGATGGCGGTGCTGCGGACGGCCGTCTCCCTGGCCGGCCTGGCCGACCCCACCGCGGACGACCTCTCCCCGGAAGGCGCCTACCGCAAGTGCATCCGCCTGGTCGCCAAGCTGGCGACGATGACCGCCGCCATCCACCGGGCCCGGCAGGGCAAAGAGGCCGTCCAGCCCCGCCCGGACCGCCCGTTCGCGGAGAACTTCGTCCGCATGATTAAGGGGACGGACCCCACCGGGGACGAAACCCGGGCGATGGACCTGATCCTCACCCTGCACGCTGAGCACGGCTTCAACGCGAGCACGTTCGCCTGCCGGGTGGTCATCGCCACGCTGCCGGACGTGTACGGCGCCACCACCGCCGGCGTCGCCGCCCTGAAGGGCAAGCTGCACGGCGGGGCGAACACCGAGGTGCTCGAAGCCCTGGAGGCGATCGGCACGCCCGCCGGCATCGACGACTACATCGCGGCCGTCAAGGCCCGCAAAGGCAAGTTCATGGGCTTCGGCCACGCCGTCTATCAGGTCGAGGACCCTCGGGCGAAGCACCTCAAGCAGCTCTCCCGCCGTCTGGGCGAGGAGCAGGGCGACACGACCTACATCGACATCAGCGAGCAGTTGGAGGAGAAGGTGACGGCTCTGATCGGCAAGAACTGCAACGTCGATTTCTACAGCGCCAGCACGATGAACTACCTCGGCATCCCCAAGGAGCTGTTCACCTGCATCTTCGCCGCCAGCCGCGTGGCCGGGTGGAGCGCCCACATCCTGGAGCAGCTCGCCGACAACAAGATCATCCGCCCCAGCGCCAACTACACCGGCTCCGAGGAACGCACGGTCACGCCGATGGCGAAGCGGGGGTGAGCAGATGGCGTCCGGCTCGGCGAACGTGCGGATGTTTCTGCGTGCCGCGGATCAGCGGTTGGAAGACGCCCGCGTTTTGGCCGAAGGGGGGCGTGACGCCGGCGCAATGTATCTGGCCGGTTACGCCGCGGAATGCGGATTGAAGGCGATGTTGCTGGCTGCGGTTCCCGCCTCCGGCGAGAGGGCGATCTTGGAGACGTTCCGCGGCGCCGCTGCGCACGATCTACCGGCCTTGCGGGCTCGCTATCGGCAGGCGGGCGGTGCGGGATTCTCAACCGAGATCATCCGCACGTTCGCCGAACTCTCCGACTGGGCGGTCGCCCTTCGATATGATCCTAGGCCGGGAACGCCGCGTGAGTCAGCCCGGTTCGTCGCGTCCGCTCAGTCCGTACTCGCCTTCTGCAGGAACCGATCGCGATGAAGATTCCACTTGAAAAGATGAGCTTGGCGGAGATCGCCGCCCGAACGGCGGCTGGGCAGAAGGTAGCCAAGCCATTTATTCTGGACGACGATGTTGCCGCGGTCGAACGAGTGCTCAAGTCGTTCGATCGTCCCGCACAGGATCGATCGCGGGTCAGGGTGACGCGCAAACATTGGTCGTCGCTCCACGTCACCGTCCAATCGCCGAAATTCGAAGGGCTATCCCGCGCCGAACGGGGGGATCTGGTCTGGCCACTCCTCCAAACGTTGGACGACGAGGTCTACACACAACTCGCCCAAGTGTCCCTGGTCGCTCCCGGGGAGCCGCACGTCGCGCATTCGAGCGAAGAGGATCGCGACCTCGGCCACGTGTATCACTCGACCTCGGGACCCCATGAGGTCTGGGCGGCGTGCCCGTCGGCTCCGGAAAACCGACATTATGCGGCGTTTACCTTCGATTCGATCCCAACTGCGGAGCGACTTCGATTCGTAACCGAAGAAGGAGGGGAACGCGTCACGTTCCGAGACTTGCCCGAAGCGGCCCTCGCGGCCTTTCGTTCGGCGGAGGAAGTAGTCGCGGAGGAAGCGAAACCTACCGTTGCGGCCCAGTCTGCTGCCTGAGCTGGCCTGAGGCGCCCCCGCCCCACAGGCCTGCCCGCAGGGCGCACACGGTGCCGGCGAGGGTGATCGGGACCCATTGGGTGATCTGGTAGTAGACGCTCGCGCTGAACGCCGCCGCGGCGCTCACGCCGAAGGGGGCGGTGCCGGCCCGAAAGCAGACCTGCACCACGCCGAAGAACCCCGGGGCGGCCGGGACCAGCACGCCGAAGGCGATCACGCCGTTCACCACCATCCCCGCGGCCAACGGCAACCGCTGACCGAACGCCGCCAGACAGAGCCAGATCATTCCGCCCATCAACGCCCAGTGCAGCAGGGAGAGCGCCGCGATCCCCGCCACCGCCCGGCCGCTACGGAGGGCGTGCAGCCCGGTCGAGGCCTGATGGAGCAGCCGCGGCACCCCGGCGCTCACGACCTCCGGCAGGCCCGGGACCGCGGCGAGGAGCCTCTCGACCAGCCGCACGCAGGCGTCGGTCTTCCAGAGGAACACCCCGCAGCCGACCGCCGCGACCGCCAGGCAGCCCGCGGCGATCCAGACGAACCCACCGTACTGCTCGTCCGCCCCCGGCACGAAGGGTAGCGACGCGGCGAACAGGGCCAGAATCGCGCCGACGTCCAGCACCCGTTCGAGCACCACGGTCGAGAGCACCCCCGCGGCGGGCGTCTTCCAGCGTTTCACCACCACGGCGACGCGAAAGAACTCTCCGGCGTGGGCCGGCAGGACGTTGTTGCCGGCGAAGCCGATCAGCGTCGCCGGCAGCACGGCGTTCGCCCGAAACGGTTCGCTCGAGTCGCGGGGGAGCGGCCGCAACAGCGCCGCCCATCGGACCGCTTTCGTCCAGAAAAAAGCGACCAGCAGCAGGCCGATCAACGGCAGCGTGCGGTAGTCCGCGGCGGCGAAGGCGGGGGGGATCTTCGCCCACTCCACGTCCTTCACTGCAATCCACAGGCAGACCGCGGAGACGATCAGGCCCAGAACCACCGCCCCGAAGCGCCAGCGGGGCGGACGGGCCGACGATTCGGGACCGACCGAGCCCCGACCGTCAGGGAGGGGCCGTTCTACGACGGCAGACGCCGGGGGCGTCTCGCGTGCGGCCGGGGCAGGAGCGGGGTTCACCGTACACACTCGTGAGCGCCGTCTGCGTGAGCGTCGCACCCGTGAGAGCGGCCCCTCCCTGACGGTCGGGGCTCGGTTTCGAGGCGTGCGATGTGACGGGACGGGCGACCGCTCACCCGGCCGTCCGGTAGCGGAGGCTGGGCTTCTCCGCGGTAACCTTCGTGCCGGGGGCGACGGATTCGGTGATCGTCGCCCCGGCGCCGATTACGGCGCCGCAGCCGAGCGTCACGTCCCCGCCCAGCACGGTGGCGTTTGAGTAGACCACCACGTCCCGCTCCACCGTGGGGTGGCGCTTGGCGTTGCGGACCAGCCGGCCCTCGCCGTCGCGGGGGAAGCTTTTCGCCCCCAGCGTGACGCCCTGATAAATCTTGACGTTCTCGGCGATCCGGCAGGTGGCCCCGATCACCACGCCGGTGCCGTGGTCGATGAAGAACCCGGGGCCGATGCGGGCGCCGGGGTGGATGTCGATGCCGGTCTCCGCGTGGCTCCACTCCGCGATCATGCGGGGGATCAGCGGTACGCCGAGGCTGTGCAGGGCGTGGGCGATCCGGTGGGCGGTGACCGCCGCCAGGCCGGGGTAGCAGAAGATGACTTCGTCGTAGCTGGCCGCGGCGGGGTCGCCCTCGTAGGCGGCCTTCACGTCCTCCACGAGCAGTTCGCGGAGGGCCGGGATCTGGTTGAGGAAGGCGATCGTGACCCGCTGGCCGTCGGCTTCGAAGTCGACTTCCTTGGTGCAGGGCTCGCTGTCGGGATCGGCCTGTTTGGCCCGGCGGACGAAGTCGTGCCGCAGGGCCCGGGCGATCTGTTCGGTCAGGCGGTCGTGCAGGCTGTCGACCAGGGCGCCGACGTGGAACCCGATGTTGCCCATGTGCAGGTTCTGCCGGGTGCGGTAGCCCGGGAACAGCACGCCCTTGAGGTCCCGGGCGATCGCGCAGACCTCCGCGGTGTTCGGCAGCGGGCAGTGCCCGAGGTGGTGGCCGACGCCGAGATCGTGGTAGCTGGCCACGATCCGGTCGGTCAGCTCCGGCAGGTCCTCCTTGAGGCGGAAGTCGGCGGACATCGAACCGGGGAGCGGAGGGGGCGAACGACGGCCGGAGTGTACGCCGGCCCTGCGACCGGACACACCGTCAGAATCGTTATCGGCCCGCTGCCGGGAAGGCTTCACCCGATCCGCCGCCCCGCGGCGGGAGCGCTCACCCGGCGACCGGGGCCAGATTCAGATCGAATCGGTTCTGGGCCGAGGCGTTCCACTGGTTCCGCGTTGGGGAGTAGTCGTGGATCACGGCCGTCGTGCCGTCGGGGCGGCATTCGATCAGGCGGAGCCAGCCGTCGCCGCCGTTGGGCTTCAACTGGAAATTGACCAGCGTCTGGTGCACGTCGCGGCCGGCGTCGTCCTGTGAAGTCAGCCGGGCGAGACCGTCGTTCAAGACGTGGCCGTTGAGCGTCATCACGAAGTTGCCGTGCTTGGAGACGAGGGCGTCCCACAACTCCTGCCCGTCCGTCACGTCGTCGTCGGTCGTCTGCGCCACGCCGTAGCCGTGGGGATTCCAGCGCTGCTCCGGGCCGTACTTTCCCCAGTCGTAGCGGGTCTCGTCGAAGTACATATAGGCGTGGGTGACGAGGATCGCCGGCAACTCCGCGTGGGCGGCGACCACCTCGTTCGCCCAGCGAATCACGTCCTTGCGGGGGCCGAACTCCAGGCCGAGCACGAGAAGCTTCCGCCCCCCGGCTTCGAAGGTGTGAAAACTGTTCTCCATGCGGTCCGGCTCCCGGTCGTACGTCCCGCCGAACGTGGGCAGGCCGCGGAACTTGGCGACCGGGAAATAGTCGTTCAGACGCGTAGTGCGGTCCGTCGCCCGGCCGCCCTCGCTGTAATCGTGGTTGCCGGGGACGAGGAAGTAGGGGACCTCGCCGTCCAGTGTGTCCATCGCCTGCACGGCGACCTCCCACTGCTCCGGCGTATTGTGGTTGGTGATGTCGCCCAGGTGCAGCACGCAGGCGACGTTACGGGCGAGGCGGTTCTGGACGATCCACTCCGTCTGGGCGAGGAACTGTTCCGGATGGCTCTGGCAGTAGATCTGCGTGTCCGGCAGCACGGCGATCGTGAACGAGCCGTCCGCGATCGCCGGCGGTTCGCCGTCGACGAACTTCGCGTCGGCGTACGGATCGGCCGCCCGGGCCAAGTCCCATCCCAACACGGCCGGGGCGAGCGCCCAGGCGGCGGAGGTTTTCAGTAGATCGCGGCGATGCAGGCGGTGCGGCACGAGAGCTCTTCGAAGGACGTGGAACGACGCGGAGACGACGGCGAGCCGTCGCCGGGGTCGGCGACGGCTCGCAGGAGCCGTGGGGCTCAGGGTAATGAAACGCGGGCGGCTCAGGGCAGCGGGGCCGATTCCAGCAGCCACGTGTCGCCCTGTTTGACCAGGACCCATTCGACGGGCGGCGGACCGGCTTCGGCCTCAAACTGCTCCGACAGACCGACGGCTACCTGGGCGGTCGCGCGATCGCCGGTGACCTCGACGGATTGCGTTTCGGTCCGCAGGTAGAAGTAGTCTTTTGCGGAGGCCCCCTCCGGCAACTTCCCCCCGACGAAGTGCTCGCCGAAGCTCTTGGCGTCCCCGGCGAGGTCAGGGATCGAGTCGATCAGGCCCCGCACGTCGCCGTCGGGCGTGCGTTCAGCGGGGGCCAGCGGATCCGGCTCGTCGCAACCCAGCAGACCGGTGGAGACGACGCACAGCAGGATCGCAAGACGCCGCGGAAATTGCATTGGAACGGTCAACAAGATTCGAAAGTTAAAAGGGCGTGGATGAAAGTGAATGAAGCCCGGACTTTCAGGCGAAAATCCGGGCTCCGCGACGGGGGGGCTCAGGACCGCAATCGAAGTGAATCCGGTCTCAGAACGCCTCGTCGACGACCTCGCCGCCGGCGCGGGTGCAGATTGCCTGCCACGTCTCCAGCGAGATGGTTTCGGAGATGAACTGGACGCTGCCGTCGGCCATGGCGGCGTTGACGCCGCCGGAGTGGTCGCTGCGAGCCGCGGCCCAGTTGTACTGGTCGTCGTGGTTCTCCTCGCAGAGCATGGGGTCGTTCGGCTTCAGGCCGCTGTCGTCGCAGTAGGGGACGACGTCGGTGCCGGGGGAGTTCGGGGCGTCGTGGGCGGTGAAGGCGGCGGCGCCCATCCAACCGGCGAACCACACGCCGCGGCCGTCTTTGCCGGAGTCGACCGTCAGCAGTTCGCTGACCGCCACGGTGTTGGTGGTGCCGTCTTTCACCTCCGCGATCCGCGTGCCCATGCCGCGGCCCCACTGCTCTTTCGGACCGCCGCTGAAACTGATGCTGTGTTCGTTAAGGCCGAACACGCCGGCGGTCGCCTTCGACCGGTGGGAGTACAGGTCGTCCGTGCCGTAGTTCGCCCCGTAGTTGCCCTTCGACAGTTCGTCGAGTTCCCACTGGCCGAAGAGCTGGTCCGCGTCCGGGGCGCTGGGGCAGATCAGAGCGGCGGGCGTGAACACGCTGAGGCGCCCGCGGTCGGTTCGGCCGCCGTTGTAGCTGGGCAGTTCGCAGCCGTCGCACGGGTTCCTGTCCTTCTTGACGCAGTCCTTGAGGATGTCGTTCAACGCGCTCTGGTCGAGTTCCGCCAGGAGATTGGCGGCCCAGTTCGGACCGTGGTGGCTGCCGGCCTGCGAGCCGCCCAGGTTCCAATGTTGCGTCGCCCCTCCGTTCGTGGAAACGGAGACGCCCGGGGGGAACGACTTGTGAATGCCGTGGTGGTTATGAAGCGCCAGACCGATCTGCTTCAGGTTATTCTGGCACTGCGACCGCCGGGCGGCCTCGCGGGCCTGCTGGACGGCCGGCAAGAGCAGGCTGACCAGCACAGCGATGATCGCGATCACCACCAGCAGTTCGATCAGGGTGAAGCCGAGACGCCGTTGACGCCGGACGCGGGGCGACGAAGAGGTAGCGTGTTGCACGGACGATCAAAGAATGGGGGAGGAACGAGAGCGTCGAACCCCGACGCCCTCCGCCGAGCGAATCGCTCGCCGCGGGAGGCTCCGCGGGGCGTTCTCTCGGGTCCAAACAGTCCCATCCCAATGCTTGTTCGCCGTGGATGTTGCGTGAAGATCCTGTGAGTGGATCGGCGGGCAACAGTCCGGGGGCGCTCTCCTGGCGCCGAGGCGCCCGTTTCTTCGCCAGAACCGCCGCCTTGCGCGGCCGCTACGCCGCCATGCCCTGCGGGCCGGCGGGGTTTTCGAGCGTCAGGCCGTCGCCCAGTTCCTGCTTCAATCGGCTCAGCACGTCGGGCAGGTCGAAGTGGGCCAGCACGCCGAACGGCAGCAGGGCGTAGGGCCAGTCGGCCCGTTCGTCCTCTACCAACGCCCGCCAGGAGGCCGGGAGGCCGGAGAGGGTGACCGACGCCGGTTTGCGGCCGCTCTCCAGCAGCAGCGCCGCGGCGAGGACCGCGGGGATCGCCCCCCAGCGGTCGCCGCACAGGTGCAGGTCGCCGCTGTGGGCGTCGGCGACGAACGCCCAGGCGCTCAGCGCGTCCTTCACCCGGCCGCCGAGGATCGGCTCGTTCCACATCCGGGCGTAGGCGGAATACATGTAACTGGAGCCGTAGGGCCGCAGGGCCTCGTTCGGGCCGACGGTGCCCGGTTCGCTGGCCCCGGTGCCGCGGACGTCGCAGCCGTAGATCTGGGCGCCGGGGAACCGCTGCGGCAGAACGCGAGCGAAGGCGCTGGCGGTGGGGTCGGACTGCTCCTCCGGCATCCGGAACGCCGCGTCGGCGCCGCGGTGGGCGACCAGCAGCACGGCCGGGGTGTCCAGTTTGGGCGGCGGACCCTGCATCGGTTCGTCCTGCAATCTCAGCACGGGCACCGTGATGTGCGGCTCCGGCCGCAGGGCGAAGCGGGCCGCCTGCGGGGTCGGCAGGCCGGTCGCCCGGCGCCAGGCGGGGATGTCGTACGGCGGGGGCTCCGTCGGCGTTTCCGTCAGGTTCAACGCCTTGCGGATCACGCCGGCGTTGATCGGACGGGAGACAGGCGCGTCCGGCAGCGCCCCGCGGAGCAGTTCCCACACCGGCGTCGAACCGGCTTGCAGCACGGAGCCCTCCGGCGTAGCGAACAGCGTTTCCGGCTCCTCCGGCTCGGTGAACTCGAACGGCGGCGGAATCGGCCGGCCGGCGGCGCGGCAGAACGCCTCCACCATCGCCCGCCGCAGCGGCAGCTCGAATCCGTGCCCGCCGGGGGCGACGGTGATCCCCGCGGCGTCCGGCGCCCCGGCGACAGCGGCCAGTTGCGCCAGTCGGCCGTACGCCTCCCGGGCTCCGCGGACGTCAAAAAAGTCCGCCCGCTTCGCCAGCACCGTCGCCGAACCCATCTCGTCCTGCCCCTCGCCCAGCAGGGCGGGGACGAGGAAACTGTGGTGATCCATGCCCAGTTCCAGCATCCGCGGCGGGCACTGCTCGGCGTCGGCGGGCAGTTCGTTGCGGAGGTTGCGGGCCAGCGTGGTGACGTAGCAACTCGGGGCGCTGGCGGTCACGCGGTCGTCCCAGGCGGTCACCAGACAGGTCAGCGTGCCGCCGCCGCTGTTGCCGGTCACGCCGAGAAACGGGTCGATCGAGACGTCCTCCCGCTCGGCCAGCAGGTCGATCCCCCGGAGGCCGTCCCACGCCCGCCAGGTGCCGAACCACTCCCCGAGGGGCCGCATCAGGCGGTCGAGCTGATTGTGCTCTCCCACGCTGCCGCCGAACGCGCTGGGGCGTTTCTGCTCCGGCCACTGGAACCGTTCGCCCTGGCCGATCGGGTCGATCACCAGCGTGGCGAAGCCGGCCTTCGCCAGTTCCACGCCGAACGCCTGATACAGCGGATACGCCTTGCCTTCGTTCGCGTGCCCGCACAGGCCCAGCACGCCGGGGTGGGGGCCGTCGCCGCTCGGCAGATACAGGGCCGCCGTCACCAGCAGGCCGGGGCGGCTCTCGTAGGTGATCAGTTCGACCCGGTAACCGTCCCGCTCCAGCGTCTTGGTCGTGCGGGCGTTCAGCGGGGTGCGTTCCGGCTTGGGACCGAAACACTTCGCCAGCCGGCCCCGCACGTCCTTCGCATGCTCCGCGGCGGCGGCCGGGCCATTCTGAGCAGACTGGACGGCGGCGATCTCCTCTTTAATCCGGGCCGCGTGGGCGGGCAGCTTCGCCTCGAAGTACTCCTGCATCATCCGCGGATAGACCGGCCCCAGCGGCTCGGCCGCGGCGGCGGCGGACGGCCGCGTGCCGACGAACAAGACCCCGGCGGTCGTGCCGGCGACGGTGCGGGAGAAGGCGCGACGGGAGAGGCGAGCGGGCATGACGAACCTTTTGGGGAGCGCTGGTGAGCCGTCGAAGCGGACCGGCCGTTATTGTGAACGCCCGATTGTCCGATTGCAGTTCCGCCCGGAACGTCCCGCCCGTGTCCGAAGTCGCCCTCGAAACGCTGCTCTGCCGCCGCTGCGGCGCCCCGTTGCAGGTCGGCGGGGAGGCGAAGTTCGTCACCTGCCGGCACTGCGGGTCGTCGCTGCGGGTGGAACGCTCCGAAAGCGCCGCGTGGACGGAACTAACGGAGCGGACCGAGCAGCTCGAAGCGAAAGTCGAACGCCTGGACCGTCGCACCGAACGGGCCGACCTGGACCGCGAGTGGGACCGCACCCGCCAATCGCTGATGGTGCGGGGCAAGGGCGGGCGGGAGAGCGAACCGAGCGCGGTCGGCGGCGTGATCGTGCTGACCGTGGGCGTGATGGGGGCGGTCTTCGCGGCGACGATGTCCGCCGGCGCGGGCTTCCCGACGATCGTCAAGCTGGGGTTCCCGGCGCTGTTCGCCGGCGTCGGCCTGTTCACGGCGGCGAACCAGTTCGCGAAGGCCGCCAAGTGGCGGGAGGCGGAACGCCGCTACCGCCGCCGCCGGGCGGAACTGGAACTCGAGCGGGGCGAACCGGGAGAGAACTAATGAGCGACTCGACCGCCACGGCCGCTTCCCCCATCTGCGACCGCTGCGGCGCCCCGCTGCCCGGCGGGGCGGGAGGCGCCGCGACCTCCTGTCCGCATTGCGGGGCGCCGTTGCCGGGGGCGGCGGAGGCGCTCGGCCTCCGGGCGGATCGGCGTCGGGCGTTGCGGGTCTTCACGCTGTTCGGGCGGTCCGCCGCGCTCACGTTCGCCGTCCCCGGGCTGCTGGCGGCCGGCTTGGCGTTCGGCATGCTGACGACGGCCGAAGACCTGGTTCCCGCGGCCGTGCGGTTCGGCTTCCCGCTGTTCATGGCCGGGATCGCCTGTACGCCGCTGGTCCTGACGTTCGTGTTCCACGCCGGTCTGCGGTCGATGATCGAGCCGGAGGAGCCGGACCCGCCGGAGTGAACCGGAGTCCCCGGTCTCCCTCGCTCGTCGCCGTCTCGATCGCCGCTTCGCCCGCCATGTCCGCCGTTGCCGAGTCCCTGCTGTGCGACCGCTGCGGCGCCCCGCTGACGGTGGGGCCGCGGGCCCGCTTCGTCACCTGCACGCACTGCGGCGCCCGGTTGAGCGTGCACCGTTCGGACAGCGCCGCCTGGACGGAGACGCTGGAGGAAGTCGCCGCCGCGACCGGCCGCATCGAGGCGAAGCTCGACGCGCTCCACCGCCGCCCGCAGCTGGACGCGTTGGAACAGGAGTGGGAGAGGATGCAGGACGAACTGGGCGTGCCCGTGCGGCTCGGCCGGCGGAGACCGCCGACGGCGAAGGACGCCTCCCACATGGCACTCGGGTTCCAAACGCTCGCCGTCCTGACATTCGGGGCGATCGCGATCGGCGCCGCCCTGAAGGGGGAGGGGGGCGCCTTCCTCTTCGGCTTGCTGTGGGCGTCGGGAGTGGGGGCGTTGATGTGGTGCCTCGCTTGGCTCGCTCAGCGCGGCGGGATCGAGAGGGTTCAGCGGTATGAAGCCGCCGAACGCGACTACCGCCGCCGGCGGGCGGAGTTGCTGGGCGGTTCGGAAGCCGCAGGGGAACGGCGGGGGGAGGCCCGATGACGGATCGAGCCGCCTCTCCCCTCGCGGGGGCCTCCTCCGTGGAGGAACTCGATCGCCGCTGGGAGCGGGAACGCCATCGGCTGAGCCTGCCGGGGAAGGCGCCCGGTAGCCGCTACGAACCGACGTACGCCCGGGCGGCGTTTATGAGCGGGACGGGATACCTTGCCGCCTGGGTCCTGCGGACGGTATTGAGCGAGGAACCCGCGGCCCGGACCGCGCTCCCGGCCTTCGTCGCCGCGGTGGCGACGGCGGGCGGCCTGTGGCTGTTCTGGAAGACATGGCGGTTTAACCGGGCGCGGGCCGCGTACCGCGCCCGCCGGGAGGAACTGCGTTGAACGCCGCCCCTTCCGCGGGCGGCGCCGGCACGGTAGCGTGGCGAATCGACCCATCGGACTCTGTCGATTCGTTCGCCGGTGCTCGGCGGCGGGGGGCGGAGTGCGGGGGGCTTCGATCCGGGCGGTTCCGCCCGCGGAGCGTTTCGCTCCTCCAGCCTCGACGCTGGCCTCACAGCTTCGGTGCTGGTCCGTCCCACCCGTGCCCGCCCCCCGGCGGGAGGAGGTCGCCATGTCCTTCCCGAACACTGCCGCCCGCTTCGCTCGCACCGTGCGGACCCGGGCCCCGCGCAACGGGTCCACCGGTCAGGTCGCCGCCCGGGGCCTCCGGGCCGCCGACGTGATGACCACCAAACTCATCACCCTCCACCCGGACACCCCGGTGCAGGAGGCGATCGGCACGCTGTTGAAGCACCGGATCTCCGGCGCCCCGGTGGTCGGGCCGGGCCGGACGTTCCTCGGCGTGTTCAGCGAGAAGATCTGCATGCGGGTCCTGCTGGACGCCGCCGCCGAGCAGGTGCCCTGCTGCGGCACGGTCGGCCAGTACGCGGACGCGAACGCCCGCACCGTCGCCGAGGACACGGACCTGCTGACGATGGTTCACCTGTTCAACGAGGGCCGCTTCCGCCGCCTGCCGGTCCTGCGGGAGGACGCCGACGGTACGGCGGAGGTCGTCGGTCAGGTCAGCCGCCGCGACGTGCTGCGGGCGGCGTACGACCTCGGCACCTTCAAGCCGCAGCGGGAAACGCCCCGGCCGCTGTACCTCTCCGGCGTGCGGGCCGCCGACGACGCCGTGCCGGTGTAGATGCGGACTCGTCCTCCCCCCAAGGCGCGCCCCGGCCGAGTTCATGGACTCGGCTCGGGCAATCTTGATGATAGGGGCATGTCGACGCTCACCCCGCTGCTATTCGTCGCGGCCTCGCTGGCCGCCGCCCCGCCGATCGTGGAGCGGGGCGCCGTCTTCGAAGTCGCCCAGTCCGTCAGCCCGGTGCCGGAGGACCCGCTGCGGCGCGTCTCGGCCCAGGTCGCGTTCACCGGGCCGGACGGGCGGACGGCGAACGTCGATCTGTTCTGGGACGGGGGGGAGGTCTGGAAGGCCCGCTTCGCCCCGGACGCCGTGGGGGAATGGAGCTACCTGGTGCAGGCCGACGGCCTGAACGTGCCGGACGGGCCGCGGGCGTTCGTCTGCGTGCCCTCGGACCGCCCCGGCCCGCCGCGGGTCGGCGACGGCACCCGGCACTTCACCCGGGCCCGCCCCCGCGGCGAGGGGGCGGGGGAGCCGGCGCCCTGGTTCTACCTCGCCGACACCGCCTGGAACGGCGTGCTCAAGTCGCAGCCGGAGGACTGGGACCGCTTCCTGGAGATGCGCAAGGCCCAGGGGTTCACCGCGATCCAGTTCGTCGGCACGCAGTGGCGCGGGGCGAACGAGGGGCTGCCCGTCAAACCCTTCACCCTGACCGACGGCAAGGTGACGGGGGTGAACCACGACCTGCTGCGGGCGATGGACGCCAAGGTCGCCGCGATCGCCGCCCGCGGCATGGCCCCGGCGCCGGTGCTGCTGTGGGCGATCGGGCAGGGCGACCCCGGCGTGAGCTGGTCGCCGGCGGACGCGGTTCTCGCCGCCCGGTATCTCAAGGCCCGCTGGGGGGCGTACGGCTGCGTCTGGCTGCTGGGCGGGGACGGCAAGTACCCGGACGCCGACCGCTGGAAGACGATCGGCCGTGGCGTGTTCCCGGGGGGAGAATCCGACGGCAGCGGCGTCGGCCGCGGCCCGGTCACGCTGCACATGGCCGGCCGCAACTGGATTTTCGAACCCTACGCGGAGGAGCCGTGGTTCGATTTCGTCGGCTACCAGAGCGGCCACGGGGCCTCCGACGACGACCTGAAATGGCTGACCCACCGGCGGTCCGCGGCCGAGTGGCGGGACTTGGAGATGCCGCTGATCAACCTCGAACCGAACTACGAGGCCATTCCCGCCTATAAGACCGGCGTGCCGCACGACGCCGGCGCCGTCCGCCGGGCGGCGTGGTGGAGCGTGCTGATCGCCCCGCCGGCGGGCGTCTCC
Source organism: Alienimonas californiensis (assembly GCF_007743815.1). GTDB lineage: Bacteria > Planctomycetota > Planctomycetia > Planctomycetales > Planctomycetaceae > Alienimonas > Alienimonas californiensis. Next base: position 62,521 of record NZ_CP036265.1, on the reverse strand, counting down.
TACGGCCATAACGCCGGCTGGGTCTGGAACGCCCAGGCCGGCCCGGTGGAGGGCCACGGCAAGCTGCGGGCCGGCCCGTGGAGCGACGCCCTCAATGCGGAAGGGGCCGAGGACATGGGCGTGCTGCGACGGTTCCTCGACGCCGGCCCTTGGACCGAACTGCGGCCGGCGCCGGGCCTGATCGCCAAGCAGGGCGACGACCCCGCCGCCTTCGTCGCCGCCGCCCAGACGCCGGACGGGAAGTGGTCCGTGATCTACACGCCGACGGGCGGGCCGGTGACGCTCTCCGCCGCCGCGGTGGCCGCCGTCGGGCCGTGGCTGCGGATCGACCCACGCACCGGGGAGCGGACGCCGCTGTTGATGGACGAATCCGGCGTCCTGACGACGCCCTCCGGTCACGATTGGGTCATCGAGCGGCGGTCGGAGTGAACCAAACGCGGCGGCGGGCGTATCCCCCGTCGGCGCCGCCGTTCCCGTCGGGGGCGGGCGGTCGCCGTACACTGTGCCCCCGCCGTCCTTCCGTCCTGGAGCCGCCGCTGTGAAGACCGTTCTCCCGTGGCTGGCCGCGGTCTGTGCGATCGGTCTGGTGGTCGGGGCCGCGTGGGTCGGCGTGACCTACCTGCCCCCGCCCACGCCGGCCGCCGATCGAGCCGCCCCCCCGGACCCCTTCGCCCCGCCGGAGACCGCCCCGCTGAAACCGGACCACGATTACGTCGTGCTGATCCGGGCCGTGGAGGTCGCCCCGAAGGGGCCGGGGGACAAGACGTGGGAACGCGGCTTCGACGACGGCCCGGACCTCGCCTACGACCTCTCCTGGCGGGGCAACGTCATCTTCACCTCCCCCGTCGCCGAGGACACGCTGATCGGCCGCTGGGAGGCGATCAACGTGGACGTCTGGAACAGCGTGCAGAACGGCGGGAACGTGGACCTCGGCCAAGCGTTGAACAACGGCGCCGTGATCCGCACCCCCCCGGCTCCGAAGCGGGGGAAGGGGGAAAACGCCCCGCCGCCGGCCACGGACGGCTCCGCCGGCGTGCTGACGGTGCGGGTCTGGGACAGCGACCTGTTCGACAACGACGAGGCCGGCACGGTGAACCTGCTGCTGGGCGACCTGACCGAGGGCGACAACGAACTGCACTTCGACGGCGGCGAAGCCGGGGCGATCCGCCGCCTCAGCGTCCGCGTGACCGACCGCGAGGTCCCCATCCGCAGCCTGATCGAAATGCTCCGGGCTCCGTGACCTGCGGCCGCGAACGTGCCGCAGCCAACGTCCGGCGACGGTTCCGTCACGCCGCCTGGGCGGGCGCCGCGACGGTGGCGGCTGCCGCGTCTCCGGGAGTTGCTACGCCGTCGCCCTCCAGGCCGCCGTATTCCTCGCCGGCGAGGTCGGCGACGCGGCGCATGATTCGCTCCGTCGCCTCGGCCAGCACGGCCGGCGTCTTCTTCTGGCCCCGCAGGTCGGACAGGTCCACCGGCTCGCCGTAGTGGATCTCCGCCCGGGCCGGCTTCAGCAGGGCGGTGTAGATGTTTTTGCCTCGGGGCACGTTCCGCAGGCCCACCGGGAACACCGGGGCGTCCGTGGCGAGGGCGAGGAACGCGGCGCCGGGCGTCGCCGGACGGAGGCGGTCCGGGTTGTGATTGATGCCGCCCTCCGGGAACAGCCCCACCAGGCCGCCGTCCTTCAAGCGCTTCAACGCCACCTTGACCGCCTTCATGTCCCGGCCGCTGCGGGTGACGGGGATCGTGTCGAGGGCGTCGTAGAACCACTTCAGCCGGGGGACGTCGTACAGCTCCCGGGCCATCAGGAAGGCGATCGGGCGGATCTGCTCCGGGGCGTCGGCGTGACGGCTCCACAGCAGCATCGGGTCGCCGGGGCCGCGGTGGTTGGCGACGATCAGGGCTGCGGTGGGCGAGGGTTCGTCGCCGTCGCCGGGCCGGGAGGGGCCGCGGGGGAAGGGGCAGGGCGTGTTGCGGGTTGTCCGCCACAGCCCGCCGGTCAGCGGGATCGCCAGGACGTACAGGAGCCAGACGAGCCGCCCGTGCGGAGAGCGGCCGGAACGGCGCCACACCCAGACGGCGGCGACCGCTGACAGCAGGAGCGCCCCGCCGATCGTCGCAATCAGGGCGGGCTCAAACACGGATCGAACAGCACGCGGGAACGGGGGACAGCGGGTTCTAACGTCAGATCGGTCGTCGCTCCACGCCGGGACCCCTAAAGGAAGGAGGGGCGAAACAGCGCCGCTTGGGTCCGGAGCCGGTTTCGCGGAAGATCGACCGGGTGTTGCGCCGCCTCGCCTCCCACCTGTCGGACGAGTTCGCCGGGCTGGGCCTGCTGTACGGGGTGATGCGTTATCGCCACCGCCCGCCGCAACTCGGATCGGCCAGCGGGGCGGACGCGGCGGCGCTGCTCTCCGGCGATCCGGCGACGGTCTTCGGAGCGGCCCCGGCGGGGGCGAACCCGGCGCTCTCCGCCGTGCCGCCGCCGGTCGTGGAGGCGGACCGAGTGCCGGGCTGCGATCGCGCCTTCGACTTCGCCTTCCCCTCGACGGAGGTGACGGAGTTCGCCCTCAACAACGAGGTCCGCGGCCGGCTGTGGCGGGCCGAGCGGGTCGAGGGACCCCGCCGCGTCGTGCTGGCGATCGACGGGGTGATGCAGGCCAGCTTCGGCAACATGCGGGCCTTCGCCCGGACCTGCTGCCCGGCGGGGATCGACGTGGCGACGATCGACCTGCCCTTCAACCACCGCCGCACGCCGGAGGGCTTCCGGCCCGGCCAACTGATCCTCGGGGGCGATCTGCCGCACTTGCTCAGCGTGTTGCGGCAGGCGGTGCGAGACGCGGCGACCGCCTATCGCGGGCTGGCCGAGAGCGGCGAATACCCGGGGGGCGTCGGGCTGGCGGGCATCAGCTTCGGCGGGTGGACCGTGCTGCAAACCGCGGCGCTGCTGGGTTCGGTCTGGAGGGACGAGGTTCCGAACGGCCCGCGGTGGGTGTGCGGCGTCTGTCCGGCGGCGGACCTGCTGCTCGCCCTGACCGACGGCGGGGCGATCGTGCGGGCGGCCCGGCGGAACCTGCGGCTGGGCTCCGCGGCCCTTGCGGAACTGGCGCCGGTGGCGGCGTCGATCCGTCCCGCCGCGTTCCCCCGGCCCGTGCCCCGCGACCCAGCAGACGGCGACCCGTCCGACCCGGCCGGGGGCGGACCGAACCGGGTGATGCTGCACGCCGGGCTCTACGACCGCTTCGTGCCGAACGCCGCGATCGAACGCCTCGCCGCGGCGTGGGACGCCGAACTGTCCTGGCACCGCACCGGCCACATGGGCCTCGCCGCCGCCCCGCCCTACCTGCGGGCCGTCGCCGAACCGTGGACGAACGAGGCCCTGTGGCGGTGAGCTTTGGCGGCGGTGAACCTTGGCGGCGGTGAAGCGTCCCGTTTCTCTTTCGGGACCGGAGCGACCGGACCGGTAGGCGGGCGGATGGGCCGCTTCGCAGACGAACAAACGCCGCCCCGGTCGGCGGGACGGGGGAGTCTCTGGGCACGGCCCCGTTCCCGCAGCCCCCGGTTCCCGCCGATGTCCGATCGCACCCCCGACGCCGTTCCGCCGTTCGGGACTCCGCTGTCCGGCGCTCCGTGGATCTCCGTGCGGGAGGTGATGAGCCCGCCGGGGCCGACGCTCTCCGCCGGGACCTCGCTGTCGCTGGCGGTGCACGCCGTGCTGCGGGAGAACGTGGACCGCATCTGGCTGACCACGCCGGACGGTCGCCTGGCCGGGCAGGCGACGAACGAGGCGCTGCTGCGGGCGGAACTCCGCGGCGTGCCGGGCGAACGGCCGCTGTCGGCGCTGTCGGAGCCGGTCGCCCCGCTGGACGAGTCCTCCGACGCCGCCGCGGCCGTCGTGCGGCTGGGCCGCGGCGGGGAAACCCGCCTGCCGGTGACAAGGGCCGGCGTGCTGATCGGCGAACTGACCCGCAACGACGTGCTGGCCCTGGTGCACGGCGTCCGCCGCATCGCCTCCGCGGCCGGCGTCCAACCGACGCCCCGCCCCCAAACCGCCGCCGCCCCCGCCGCGGCACCCGTCGAGCCCGTCGGCCCTCCCGCCCCGCGGTTCCTCACCCGCCGGGCCGGGGTGCGGGCCGATCAGGCCCGTCGCTGAGCTTGCAGGCGGACCCGCTCGGCGTGTTCCCCCGTCAACAGCGGGATCAGGTTCGGGCACTGCCAGAACGCCGCCCCGTCCGGACCGCCGACGGTCAACATCCAGTTCAGCCCCTCCGCAAACGCTGCGGCGTCTTCAGCCTCCCGCAATAAGGGCTGGAGCGCGGAATAGTTCATGTCCAGGACGTAGAGGAGTCCGTCCGAGGCGTCCAACGCCGGGTCGCGTTCGAACTCCAACGCGACCGGGTAGAGGTAGAACAGCAGGCTGCCGGGCTCGTCGGACATGAACGAGAACACCGACCAGTAGTAGTCCAGGTCCTCCCGCGAGACGTGCCACGGCATGTTGTGGGCGATCGGACGCTGGGCGTATTCGCCCTGGTTGTATCCGTAGCCGTCGAGCAACTCCGCCTGCCGCAGGTTGATCTTCGGCGGGCCGAACTTCTCCGACAGCGCCAGCACGGCGGGGTGCGGCGGGTTCTCCGGCCGCGTGGCGTGAACGGAGTCCGCGTCGCGGCGGCGCTGTCGCTCTTTGCGGCGGCTCATCGTGCCGGGCTCAAATCGCCGGGGCGGGGTAGTCCGTGGCGGGGTCGCTGGGCGGGGTCACGTCTTCCCGGCGCCACAGGGCCCGGATCGGGTGGCTGAAGGCGAACCAGAGGGCGATCAGGGGGATGGCGAACTCCTGAAACACCACCACCGTCACCGCGGCGAACAGCAATTTGACGAAGAACCACGGGCTGCGTTTGCCGCGGGCGAACTGATTGACGACGTGCGGATACCGCACGCGGGAGACCATCAGCCCCGCCGCCAGCAGCGTCACGATCGGCAGGCCGAGCTTGATAAACACCAGCACGACGCCGGCGACGTCGGCGCTCCAGTCGAACCGCCCGCGTTCGCCCAGCAGCATGTCGTTGAGCCCGCGGATCGCCAGCGGCACGCCGGCCACCACCGCCGCCGCCGCCGGGCTCGGCAGGCCGCGGAACAGGGTGTGGTCGTCCTCCTCGTCGGTCTCCACGTTGAAGCGGGCCAGTCGCAGGATCGCGCACAGCACGAACAGCACCGCGCAGCCCCACAGCACCCGGCCGGGCCATTCGAACCACAGATCGCCCTGGGCCGCGAAGGTGTGATTGACGAGTTGGAGCATCAGAAACGCCGGGGCCACGCCGAAGGACAGGGCGTCGCACAGGCTGTCCAGTTGGGCGCCCAGTTCGCTGCTCTGGCCGAGCAATCGGGCCGCCGAGCCGTCGAAGGCGTCGAAGACCATCGCGGCGAAGATCAGCAGGGCGGCGACGAACAGGTGCCCGCCGGCCGCTTCGTCGGCGGGGATCTCCCCCAGCCCCACGGCCTGCACCTTGGCGGCGATGGTGATCGCCGCGAAGCCGCACGCCGCGTTGCCCAGCGTCAGCAGGGTCGGCAGCACGGCGATCAGCCGGGCGCGCCGCTTCGGCCGTCCGCCCGGCGTCATGACCGGCGGCGTTTCGAGGGGTTCGTCCGCCCCGGCGGCGCCCGGTTCTGGCTGCGTGCTCATGGCCGGTCGCCTGGGACGGGGGGGGCCTCAGGGGTCTCGGCGGCCGGCATCCGGGTGGTGAGCGGCGGGAAGGAATCGGTCGCCTCGCCGGTCAGGGCGTCGTCCACCATGTAGGCGGCCAACTCCGTTTTGCCGCCGAGTACCTTCTGGCCGACCTTCACCCGCACCATCAGTCCGGGTTCGTCCGGCAGCAGCAGTTCGGTGCGGCTGCCCAGTTTGATCATCCCGATCCGCGCCCCCCGCGGCTTCACGTCGCCGGGTTTGAGGATGCACACGATCCGCCGGGCGACGGCGCCGGCGATTGCGTGCAGCACCATGCGGCGGGGCGGGCCGTCCGCGGGATCGGTCGTTTCCAGCCGGAGGTGGGCCTGTTCGTTCTCCGTGACGCTCGCCGGGTCGCGGGCGTCGAGGTACTTGCCGGGGTGGTAGTCGATGCCCACCACCCGGGCCGCCTGCGGCCAGCGGTTCACGTGGACGTTGAAGATGCTCAGGAAGATGCCCACCCGCACCGCCGGACCGTCGAGGAAGGGGTGGTAGTCCACCTTCGCCACCTCGGCGATCGTGCCGTCCGCCGGGCTGACGACTACGCCGGGCTCGTCGGGGATCGACCGCGGCGGGTCGCGGAAGAACCACACGCACAGCGCCCCCGGCACGAGGCTGACCACCCCGAACCAGAACCAGACGCTCTCCGGCGTGATCGTGCCGTCCCAGTACTCGGAAAGGTCAAAGTCGTCTCGCCCCGCAAAGACGGCGGCCCACAGCGCCAGCGGGGCGAACCACATCACGCTGAAGACCAGCAGTTCGGCGAGGCCCCAGCGGGCGAAGCCGAGGTGATTCCGCCAGGTGAAGGGGTCGTCCTCGGCGTCCCAATGCCAGCCGCCGGGCTGGTTCTCGTAGAACTTGGCGTCCCGCGGATCGAGGATGTCGTGCGGCGCCGGGTTCCGTTCCCCCTTCCGGCAGGCGGCCATCCGCTTCACGTAGCCGCGGCGGAACGTCCGCAGGTAGGCCCGGCGGACGGCGCCCCAGGCCAGTTCGAGGCTCATCACCCGACCGCCGCCGGGTTGAATGTTGACGAACTCCGGCGGCAGAGCTTCCAGCCCGTCGGCGGAGGGCCGCGGGTCGGCCGGTCGCGGGCGATCGGCCGCGGAGGCCGGCTGGGGAACGGGATCGGGGAGGGGCAACGCAGACCGGGGCGACGGGGGAACGAAAGCGGGGCGACGAAGCAGCGACGAGGCCGAACCCCGATCCTAACTCCCGCCCGGTCGCGCGTCGCACCTCGGACGCCCCCATTGGTCGGCAGCCCGGGTGGTTGGCGGCCCGGGCGGCCCGGTCTCTCCCACCGTCGCGGCGAAGCTGGTAAAACCCCCGCCCACGCATCCTCTCGCTCCCCCGCGCACTCCCCCCGATGTCCCTCGCGATCACCAGCGTTCACGGCCGGCAAGTCCTCGATTCCCGCGGCAACCCCACCGTCGAGGTCGATATTCGTCTGGAAGACGGCACGCTGGGCCGGGCGATCGTCCCCAGCGGCGCCAGCACCGGCGCCCATGAGGCCGTCGAACTCCGCGACGGCGACGCCGACGAGTGGGTCGGCAAGGGCGTCTCCAAAGCCGTCCGCAACGTCAACGAGGTGCTCGCCGACGCCCTGATCGACCTCGACGCCACCGATCAGGCCGCCGTCGACCGGGCGATGCTGGAACTCGACGGCACCGACAACAAGAGCAAGCTCGGGGCGAACGCGATCCTGGCCTGCTCCCTGGCGACCGCCCACGCCGCCGCCAAAGCCAGCTACCTGCCGCTGTTCCGCTACCTCGGCGGCGTCGGCGCCGTGACGCTGCCCGCCCCGATGATGAACATCATCAACGGCGGCGAGCACGCCTCCAACGGGATCGATATTCAGGAATTTATGGTGATGCCGCTGGGGTTCGACACCTTCAGCGACGGCCTGCGGGCCGGCGTCGAAACCTTCCACCACCTCAAGAAGGTGCTGGCCAGTAAGGGCTACAGCACGAACGTCGGCGACGAGGGCGGCTTCGCCCCGGACCTGAAGAGCACCGACGAGGCGATGGAGGTCATCCTCCAGGCGATCGAAAACGCCGGCTACGCCCCCGGCGACCAGATCAAGCTGGCCCTCGACTGCGCCAGCACCGAGTTCTACAAGAACGGCGCCTACCACATTGAGGGCAAGGAACTGTCCTCCGAGGGCATGATCGAGTACCTCGCCAAGCTGGCCGAGAAGTACCCGGTCTGCAGCATCGAGGACGGCCTCGCGGAGGACGACTGGGACGGTTGGAAGAAGCTGACCGACGCCCTCGGCGACGACGTGCAGCTGGTCGGCGACGACCTGTTCGTCACCAACTCCTCCCGCCTCGCCGACGGCATCGAGCAGGGCGTGGGCAACAGCATCCTGGTGAAGGTGAACCAGATCGGCACCCTCACCGAGACGATCGAAGCGGTCCAGATGGCCTACCGCAACGGCTACACCGCGGTGATGAGCCACCGCAGCGGCGAGTCCGAGGACACCACCATCGCCGACCTCGCCGTGGCCCTGAACACCGGACAGATCAAGACCGGCTCCGCCAGCCGCACCGACCGCATCGCCAAGTACAACCAGCTCCTGCGGATCGAGGAGATGCTCGGCGAAAACGCCGAGTACGGCGGCACGATCTGAGCCCCGGCATCTGTTCGCCGTGAGCCCGAAGCACAAGCGAGGGGTTCGATCCGCGTCCTCTGGGGCGGGGGTCGGACCCCTCGCTGCACGTCACGACCTTCGCTTGCGCTTCGGGCTCACTGAACGATGAACTAAACCTCGGCGGTGGACCGTCCCCCCGACCGCCTGCCGACCGTGCTCGACGCGGCCTTCTGGCCGACGCTGATCGTCGCCGGGGCTCTGTTCGCCCTCGCCGCCCTGGCCCCCGGGGCGGCGGAGTGGAAGGCGGTGCGGCAGCGGCTCGCCGTCGCCGACGCCAACGGGGCGGCCCTGCGGGCGGAGATCGACGGCCTGAACCGGGTCGCCACCGCCCTGCGGACCGACCCGGCCTTCGCCGCGGAGGTCGCCCGGTTGGACTTGGGACTGGCCCGGGAGGGTGCCGACCGGCTGGCCGTCCCGGCGGCCCCGCCGCCGGTCGCCCTCGCCCCGCCGCCGGCCCCGCCGGTCGAGCGTTGGCCGCTGATCGACGCCGTCGCCGCAAACCGCGGCCTGCGGGTGACGCTCGCCGCCGTCGCCGCGGCGCTGGCGGCGATCGCCTTCACCCTCTGCCAACCGGCGGCCGCGGACGTGGTGCGGCGGGCGCTCTGGCTGCCGGGCCTGCTGTGGCGGACCGTCGCCGCCCGCTACCGTGCAGCCCCCTGACGGTTCGTTCGCCCCCGCCGAAGTCCTGCCGATGCCCGCCGCCCTGCTGCTCGCCCTCTGCTGCGTCGCACCGGAGGACGGAAGGAACTGGGACGCCCGGCTGGCCCCCATCGACCGCATCGTCGCGGAGGGTATCGAGGACGGCGAGATGCCCGGCTGCGTGGTGCTGGTCGGCCGCCGGGACGGGGTCGTCTGGCGGAAGGCGTACGGCGACCGGGCCGTCGAACCGCAGCGGGAGCCGATGACGCTCGACACCCGGTTCGACCTCGCCTCGCTGACGAAGCCGGTCGTCACCGCCTTCTGCGTGCATCACCTCGCGGAGCGGGGCGAACTGGACCTGAACGCCCCCGTCGCCGCCCGCCTGCCGGCCTTCGGGGCGGAGGGGAAGGGGACGATCACGCCGGTCCACCTGCTCACCCACACCGGCGGCCTGATCGCCGACAACGCCCTCTCCGACTACCGCGACGGCCCCGACGCGGCGTGGGCGGCGATCTGTAAGCTCAAGCCGCTCGCGGCGCCGGGGGAGCGGTTCGTGTATTCCGACGTCGGCTTCATCACCCTCGGGCGGCTGGTGGAGGAGGTCTCCGGCCGTCCGCTGGACGAGTACGCCGCCGCTCACCTGTTCAAGCCGCTGGCGCTGACCCGCACCGGCTTCAACCCGCCGGAAACCGTCCGCGGGGAGATCGCCCCCACGGAGCGGCAGGGCGACGACTGGCTGCGGGGCCGGGTGCACGACCCGCGGGCCGCCGCCCTCGGCGGCGTCGCCGGGCACGCGGGGCTGTTTGCGACGGCGGACGACCTCGGCCGCTTCGCCCGCATGCTGCTGGGGGAGGGGCGGTTGGAGGAGGACGGTTCGCCCCGCCTGCTGACGGCGGAGACGGTCCGGGCGATGATCGCCCCGCGGTCCGTGCCCGGCGGGGCGCGGACGCGGGGGTGGGACAACCGCAGCGCCTACAGTTCCAACCGCGGCGACCTGTTCTCAGACGCCGCGTTCGGCCACGGCGGGTTCACCGGCACGGCCCTGTGGATCGACCCGGAGCGGGACCTGTGCGTCGTCTTCCTTTCCAGCCGCCTGCACCCGGACGGCCGCGGTTCGGTCAATCGCCTGATCGGTCGGATCAACACCGTCGCGGCCGCGGCGCTCTGCGAGGGCGAGCTTTGACGGCTCCGGCTCTCCGCCGGTGTGCAGGAGCAGGCTGGCCACCATCGCCAGCAACACGCTGGCGGCGAACGCCCACAGGGCCCAGCCGGCGACGACCTGCGTGTTCCCCGGCAGCCCCTTCACGGCGACGACGATCAGCCCGATCACCATCACGTCCAGCATGCTGAATTTGCCGACGTGATGAGCCAGCCACCCGGCCCACCCGTGCCGGGCGTCGGCGCTGGCGTGGGCGGCGGTCCAGGCGAGAATCGCCAGCTTCGCCGCCGGAAACGCCACGCTGAAGGCGAACAGCAACCCGGCCAGCCCCTCGGCCCCGTGCCGCCACATGCTGTGGATGCCCGTCAGCACGCTGAACGTGCTGACCTTCAGCACCCGCGGTTCCAGGATCTGAATCCACCCGTGCCAGTCCCCGCCGTGCGGAATGACGGTCATGCACGGCCCCGTCAGCCCCAGCCCCAACGTCACCGCCGCCGCCGCGACGAGCGTCAAAACCAGCGAACGACGGGCGGCGGACATGGGGGGCGCGTGGATTTAATAGCGACTGCGGCGGGAACTTGCTTGGAAGAGGTGCTTCAAGAATCCGGAGCCCTGAGCCGCTGGATTGCCGGCCAAGCCTCCGACGATTCGAGCAACTTCAACAGCGGTTCGCGCGTTTCGGGCCGTTCCCAAAGCGATTCATAGAAGCTCTCACAGCCACGGTCAGGATGCCACTTCGCCATCAGAGAGAACGCTTCTCCTTTCGCCGACTGCGGGGTCAGTCGGGCCGGCTCCAACGCCAGCCACTTCGCCACGGCGGCGACCCGTTCCGGGTGTGCAGCAGCGTACGCAGCGCAGATAAGACGCTCCAATGTCCGCACTGCCGGCACGCCCTCCGAGGCGTTAGCGTCCAGATCGTCCGGCAGGTCGCAGGACCAAGGGCAAACGGTGACGACCGTATCGCTGTCAGTAATGCGGAACGTGAGGTCGTCCACCTCCTCTACAGTGACGTCCTCCAACGCCTTTCGCTCCCGTAAACTGCGGAGTTTATCGGCGGCTTGGCCGCTATCGTGCGCGCGGTCCGGATCATAGCTATAGACGATTGAGCGAAGACCGTCGCGCAGCCGCCGTTTGACCTTCAGATCGAACTCCTTCCGTAGTCGTGAGTCATCACCGCCGACAGGGTTCACTTCCACATAGTGGCCGTCGGGCGGCAGGTAGAACCCGAATCTCCCGCCCCGCACCGGCCCCTTCGCGGGATCGAGAACCGATTGTCCCGGCTCCGGCTTTGGGGCGCCGGCGTGATGAACCAGCAAACCCGTCCAGAAGGCCCGGTCGTGATATCCCTCGCACAGGATCACGTTCCAGGGCGCCGAGACCGGCGACGGTCCGGCGGGGTTCATCGCAGATCCTCGGCGATCTCCCCGCGGGCGAACCGTACCTCGTCCCCATCGTGACGTGCGGACATGAGCCGCCCATCGTTCAGCCAAACGGTGAATAAGGTGAGCAGCTCGGCGTCGTCGCCGACTTCGTCAACGAGGCGGTCGATGAACTCCAAGCTATGGGTCGTCAGCACAACCTGAGTGCCGGAGCGGACGGCGTTGATGATCGCCTTCGCCACCAAGACCATCGCCGCGGGATGTAGGTGGGCTTCAGGTTCTTCCAGTAGGGCGACGCCGCCGGACAAAGCCGTCAGGCTCAGTCCAATTCGGAAGGCGGCGTGAACGCCTTCGCCTTGATAAGCGACCGGTAAACTGCCGCCAGGCCAACCGAAATGAAGGACCGGTACATCCCCATCCGTGAGGACCTCCACACGATCAACAGCGGGATCGAGAGAGGCGGCTAGCATCACGATCTCCTCCCTCTGTCCTGCTCTAGCGACCTTGGAATAGAGGTCGGACAGTGTGTGGCGAAATGTTCGCGGTACTCCCTCAACAACTTCAACCTCGCATACGCCTGGTAAGGCAATATCAACTTCCGGACGTTGTCGTTCCGCAGACACTCCGTTGTGTCTAAAAGTGCGTTGATACGTTCGCACGGTATCTGCGTGGAGCACTGCGGTCGCGGTAATTTCCCAAGCCGCCGCCGCTCGATCCTCTATAACCGTCACGGTGCAGCCGCGCCTCTCCCCAGTGGCCGCCACGCACCGAACCCGACAGCGTCCGCCTCCCCCGTGCCCCCGCCAAAGTAGCCAACGGGCAGCACCGCTGATCGGCGGGCGACGATTAATGCAGTCCTGCACCGCCTCCGCCGGGTTCGGACTCCCTCCAATATCCAACGCATCCAGTACCGTGCTCTTCCCGCTGCCGTTGGGGCCGGTGAGGACGGTGAGGGGGGCGAGGCCCTCCAGTTTGCCGGATTTAATGCCGCGGAGGTTTTCGATCTCGACCGATTGAATCCGGGCCACCGCCCCCGCCGGGGCGGCGGGGGGGGCGGTCTCCGACGCGGCGGCGGGGTCGGGCTCGGCGACGCTCATCGGGTTACACCGTCAGTTCGACCACGTTGGCGGGCACCTTTTTCTGCTGCACGTCCTTGGCCCGGTCGTCGTCGGCGAGGTCGCTGTGGCAGGCGGCTTTGTGGCCCTCGGTGGCGCCGACGGCCGTCTTCGTCTTGCCGGCCAGCTTGTGGATCTGGTCCGGGGAGAGGTGGCCGCGGGCCTCCAGAATCGCCCGCTGCTCCGCGTTCAGGGCGGGGCTCTTCAACACCTTTTCCCGGGCGAAGCCGTCGGCCTTGCCGCTGGCGAATTCTTGGATCTCCTTGCTGATCCGCACGCTGCACCAGTCGTGGCCGCACATGGCGCAGAAGTCCGTGTCCACGTCGAGGTCCTCGTCGTGGTAGGCCCGGGCGAGGTCCGGGTCGAAGCTCAGTTCAAAGTGCTTTTCCCAGTTCAACGCGGCCCGGGCGCGGGTCAGGTCGTCGTCGCGGTCGCGGGTCCCGGGGATGCCGAGGGCCACGTCGGCGGCGTGGGCGGCGATTTTATAGGCGACGCAGCCCTGCTTCACGTCGTCCTTCTTGGGCAGGCCGAGGTGCTCCTTGGGGGTCACGTAGCAGAGCATGCTGGCCCCGTGGTAGGCCATGCTCGTCGCCCCGATGCAACTGGTGATGTGGTCGTAGCCGGGGAAGATGTCCGTGACCAGCGGGCCGAGCACGTAGAACGGCGCCCCGTGGCAGAGCCGGCGCTGGATCTTGGCGTTGTATTCGATCTGGTCGAACGGGACGTGGCCCGGTCCCTCGATCATCACCTGCACGCCCTTGCGCCAGGCGCGTTCGGTCAGTTCGCCGAGCGTATAGAGCTCCGCGAGCTGGGCCGCGTCGGTGGCGTCGGCGAGACCGCCGGGGCGGAGGCCGTCGCCGATGCTGAAGGTCACGTCGCGGTCGTGCAGCACGTCGCAGATCGCTTCCCAATGCTCGTACATCGGGTTTTCGGCCTGGTGAACCAGCATCCACTTCGCCAGCAGGCTGCCGCCGCGGGAGACGATGCCGATCAGCCGGTCTTTGACGAGGTCGATATGCGCCCGCCGCACGCCGGCGTGGACGGTCATATAGTCGACGCCCTGCTCGGCCTGATGGCGGAGAGTGTCGAGGATGATCTCGATATTCAAATCCTCCAGCTTCTTGCCGATAATCATCGAATAAATCGGCACCGTGCCGATCGGCACGTGAGAGGCGCGGATAATCGCCTCGCGGCAGGCGTCGAGGTCGCCGCCGGTGGAGAGGTCCATGACCGTGTCGGCGCCCCACTTCTCGGCCCACTGGAGCTTCTCGACCTCCTCGTCGGTGCCGCTGGAGACCGGCGAAGCCCCCATGTTGGCGTTGATCTTGGTCAGGCTGGCCCGACCGATCGCCATCGGGTCGAGATTGTATTCGAGGTGCCGGGTGTTGGCCGGGATGACCATCCGCCCGGCGGCGACCTCGTCGCGAACCTGCTCCGCGGAGAGGTGCGGCTCGCGCTCGGCGACGCGGGTCATCTGCGGGGTGACGATCCCCAGCCGGGCCGATTCGAGCTGCGTGACCGGTTCGAACCCGTCCGGAACCGCAACCCAGCGGGGGGAGCCGTCGGCCTGCTCGAAGGTGCGTGCGGAATCGGGTGTGGCGTCGGTGCCGGTGGCCCAGCCGTCGGGGAGGAAGTCCCAGGCCGTCCGATCGGACGGGGCGGGCATCCCGGGGGCGTCCGGGGAGGAGAACGTCAGCCGCCCGGCGGGGCCGGGGGCGAGTTTGGGGGCGTTGGCGAAGGAACCGGGCGTGGTGCCGGCCGGGGCGGAGGCGGGATCGCCGCCGACGGCGGGGAGCGGAACGAACGACATGGAACGGAGCCGACGGGTGCGGACGGAACGAAGCGGGCGGACCCCCATCGTACGGCTCACACGGCCGTCCGGCGACGCACCCGGTCCTCGAAGTGCGAGGCGCCGACGATTCCGCTGCCGGGCAGGGCTTTTCTTCGCCTCCCCAGCAGCCTTCCACCGGGGTCGTCGCAAACGGAAGCCGGCCGCGACGAGGCGTCGCGGCCGGACAGGCGTTCTGAAGCGATTTGCTCGCAAAGCGTCTCCCGCCGACAATCGATCAAGTCGGCTGGTTGTTGCCCGCTACGGAAGGGGAAAGCGACCGGAGGCCGCGCCGCGGCGTTGCGGTCCGTCGTCCGCCGACCCGATCAGTACTCCCCGAGCACCGTACCGTCTTCCCGCTGGCACAGACCCATCAGGGTGTCGAAGTCCAGGCTCTCCGACAGGAACTGCACGGATCCGTCGGCCATCGCGACCTGCGCCCCGCCGGTGTGCGCGGAGCGGATGCCGGTGTGCAGCATGTAGGGCCTCGTCATCGTTGTGTCGCCGGTGTCCGCGGCGTTGATGCCGTACTTGGGGACGGTCATGTTCTGAATCCATTGGCTCGACTCGTTCGGGCCGCTGCCCCAGGCGCCGACGCCCACCCGGTTGCTGGAGGTATGGGTGCCGGAACGGGCGTCGACGAGCGTGCCGTTGAGCATCTTCGTGTAGTCGGAGTGTTCGGAGACGGCCATCGTGTTGGAGGTGCCGTCGCGGAAGCCGGCCATCTGGACCTTCTGCTTCTTGTCGTTCCAATTGATGATCGCGCCGACGTACATGTGCTCGCCGTAGCCAGCGTTTACCGTCAGTCCGCCGGCCTGGGGGACGGTGGTGGTGCCGGGGCGGTAGATGCCGCCGCTGATCCCGACGTAGTCGGACACCTGAACCTCCATCGTCGCCGGGGCGCCGAGCGCCGTCGTATGGGCGAGGTTGGTGACCGTATAGGTGTTCGACAGCGGCGAGGAGGGACAGCTGAGGGTCGGCACGCGTAACTTGGAGTAGATCTCCCAGTTCCGGTTCGCACCGGCCCACCCGGAGAAATCGGTGTCTTTGAACGTCATCGCGTCGTAGGCGGCGGTCTGATCCAAGTAGGGCAGGACCAAGGTGATCCACGACGCTCCACTCCGGACCGTGCTGTAGCGAGCGACGTTACCGGGGAACAGTTTGTGGGTGCCGTGGTAATTATGGAGCGCCAGGCCGATCTGCTTGAGGTTGTTCTGGCACTGGGCTCGTCGGGCGGCTTCGCGGGCCTGCTGTACGGCGGGGAGCAGCAGGGAGACGAGGATCGCAATAATTGCTATCACGACGAGCAGTTCGATCAGCGTAAAGCCGGAACGATTTCCGCTCGCGCGAAGACGGGTCTGAAGCGTCATTGAAAACTCGGCGGGGTTGAGAGGGGGGGGGCGTTTGAGCGGAGCTGTCCCAGCCGTCTCCGCACGAAAATCGCTGACGATTCGGGACTGGTCGGTATTCTCGCCGCCGCACGACGGGCAGTGAGAGTGGAACTAGGTGCTCGAGAGTCAAAATTCGGCGAGTCTCTGCCTCCGTTCTTGCCTTGAAGCCGGCGTACGCTTCTTCGGCGGGCGTCTCTGCCTTAAGTTTATGCGACATAAACCGGCGTTGAAGCGTTCGCCGGCGACGCGGGGGCCCCGATGCGGCGACCGCGTGTTGAGCCGCGCAAATAAAAGGACCGGCCGCGACAGAACGTCGCGGCCGGGCGATCATCGTGTCGGTCTGCAGAGACCGCGCTGCGGACGCCGGAGGCGTTAGGAGCTCAGTTCGTCGAGATTGAAATTGAGGGTGTTCTCGCCGGCCTCGACCG
Source organism: Alienimonas californiensis (assembly GCF_007743815.1). Classification (GTDB taxonomy): domain Bacteria; phylum Planctomycetota; class Planctomycetia; order Planctomycetales; family Planctomycetaceae; genus Alienimonas; species Alienimonas californiensis. The sequence goes on along the minus strand of NZ_CP036265.1, from coordinate 46,219 downwards.
TCACCGGCGCGGGCACCGTGACCGGCGGCGCGGTCGGGGTCGCCCTGGGCTCGCCCTCGTCGTCGGCCGCCGCGTTTGCGGAAGGGAATTCCTGAATGAGACGGACCCGGTGCGGGCCGATCTTCGCGCCGGCGGCATTGGCGGTGTACTGCAAGGTGTAACGGCCTTCGGCGTCCGTTCGCCCTACGGAGGGCCGCCCCGCGTCCGGCTGGAACTCGAGCCTTGTATTCGGGGCCGGAGAGCCGTTTTTGGTCACGACGCCGGTCACCTCTCCCAACTCCGGAGCGTCCGAATGCGGACCGCAGCCGGCTGACGGAAGGGCCGTTGCGAGGAACAGGAGGCCGGGAAGGATTGCCGGTCGGGACATCGGAGAGCGATGCAAACGATGAGTGATTGAAGGAAGGTCGCCGCGGAGGGCCCTTGACGATCTCTGCGAGATCGATTGGAAACTAGTCCCTCAGGCCGTTCAGCACCTTCCCCGATTTGCCCCGCGGGCTTCGAGTGGATTCAGTCCCGCCGCGAACAGAAACAGCAGATTTTAGGGGTCGATTTCTCATATCGGGCGGTTCGAGCCAACGCGGTCGGCGCCTCTGCTCGGACGCTGTGCGGCCGCCCCGTTTTCGGGGAGTCAGGTCCCTTCGCTGGACCTCCCACGACGGAGCCCGTCGCAGCGTTCCGCAGGTGCCGACGGACGCGCCTCCTCAGGCGGCCCGCCGCAGCTCCGGCGGCTGTTCGGCGGACTCGGCTGTGGCTTTGAAGTGGCCGTCGTCGCCGACGTCCTCGAACCGCACCGTCAGCCGCTTGGAGACGCCGCTCTGCTGCATGGTCACGCCGTAAAGCACGTCGGCGTCGCACATGCTCGGCTTGCGGTCCCACATGGGTGTTTCAGCTGCCGATCCGGCTTGGCATGTCGCCCGGCGCAGCAGAACGCGGGGGAGTCGAGGTCGACTCCCCCGCGTCTGAAACGGGCTGGGCGGGGAATTGCCGTCCGTGTCGGCGCCGGGCGCTAGTTTGCTCTCGCCGGGGCGCTGACGTTGTTGTTTCCGCCGCCGCCCGACGAGACGGGAGCCATCGGCTTCAGATCGAGTTCGCTCCGCGACGGCACGGAGCCGGGTTCCGGCAACTCCGCTTCACCGCTGCCGGGCGAACAACCCATCGACAGGGCGGCGAAGACTGCGGCCGCAGGCCAGACGGACCTCGCGAAAAGAATACGATTCATCAAGAACAAGGTTCTGCGGACGAGGACGAGGAGAATGCGGGCAGCCGCCATGAAAGGCGCCGGGCTGCGAAAGAGTCAACGCAACCCGGCGTCCCGAGCGAACGCCGAAGCGACTGACGACCGAGCGGATTCCGCTTGATCGACTGTGCGCTCAGAACGGAGTGGTTTCTAACACGTCACCGTCCTTGATGCCGCAGAGGTCGGCGAAGAGGAAGTAGTCGGTGTTGTCGCTGAGCGACTGGACGGAGCCGTCGCCCATCGCGAACTGGGTCACGCCGAGGTGATCGCCCTGGAACCGCATGAAGTCGTCTTCCGGTTCGTGCCAGCCGCTCGAAAAGTCGACGATCCAGTAGACGTCGTAGTTGGCCGGGCGCGGATCGTAGAGGTTTTTTCCGGCATGACCTTTCAGGCCGGCGAAGCCGTGCAGGGGCGGGCTGCTGATCCACTGGAAAGCCGTCTCGCCGTCGTAGGCGACGCACCTCGTCCCCGAGGCTTCGCCGAACAGGAGCGACTGGGTGAGCCCGTCCCGGGCGGACTGGAAACCGATTTTGTCCCGTCTGTTAAAAAAGCCGCTACGTTTGTCGACTCCTGAGATGCCGACGCGCCCGTACCACCCGTTGACGCCAAGATAATTCGTCCGACCGAGCCGTTCGAGCGTGCTGTCCGAGTAGAAGCCATCCAAGGACTGCCCGGCGCCGCCCGACGCCTCGTCGCCGTAAGTTCCATAGTGGGTGAGGTACAGGTCCATTGGCGTGTTTTCTTCCGCCGAGGGGCAGAGCAGCGTGGGGATCTTCGCGAACGCGGTGGTCCAGGTGTCGTAGGTGGTGTCGTCGCCGTCGTCGTAGTCCCACCAGGCGGCTTCGCCACGGAGGCCGCCCCAGACGCCCGGCACCGGCCCCGAGGCGTTCCATGGACCCAGATCGACGTTGCTCATATCGGCGTGGAGCTTGTCGGCGACGGTCATCTGATCGAGGTACGGCATGAGCTGGGGAAACAACGATGTCCCCTGGCCGGAGGTCCCGTAGCCGCTTGGGAACGTCACGTCGCGGTTCATTAGCCAGCCGGCTGGCAGTTTCTTACGGGCGCTCTCGAAGTTGTGAACCGCCAGAGCGAGTTGCTTGAGGTTGTTCTGGCACTGACTTTTGCGGGCCGCTTCGCGGGCCTGCTGCACGGCGGGGAGCAGCAGGGAGACCAGGATCGCAATAATTGCGATGACCACCAGGAGTTCGATCAGCGTGAAGCCGGTGCGCGGCGCCGGGCCGCGGGGCGCTCGAATTGAAGACACTGTTTTTTCCACGTGGAAAGGAAGGGAGACGTGGGAACGAACTGAGGTCCCGGGAGTCGGCCGCGAGCGGTCGGCGTCGGAGACGGGACTGTCCCGTATCGTTCCCGAGAACTTCCCGCGAAGCGAGATGGGAAATCCTCCCGGAAGCGAGAAAAACCCGGGTTCCCCCGTTGGCGCCGCCCCGCAGCGCTCGGTAATGAAGCCGCCGTCGGCGCCGATGCCTGTTCGCCGGGCGATCGGCCAGGACGGGGCGGGAGATGCCGACGGGCTCGTCGGGGGCCTCTTCAGGCGGCCCGCCGCAGCTCCGGCGGCTGTTCCGCCGACTCGGCTGTGGCTTTGAAGTGGCCGTCGTCGCCGACGTCCTCGAACCGCACCGTCAGCCGCTTGGAGACGCCGCTCTGCTGCATGGTCACGCCGTAGAGCACGTCGGCGTCGCACATGCTCGGCTTGCGGTGCGTGACCATTAGGAACTGCGTTTCCTTTTTGAAGTCGGCCATCACCTTCAGGAAGCGACCGATATTCGCCTCGTCGAGGGCGGCGTCGACTTCGTCCAGAATGCAGAACGGGCTCGGGTTGCTGCGGAAGATCGCCAGCAGCAGGCCGACGCAGACGATCGTCTTCTCCCCGCCCGACAGCAGCGAGATGTTCCGGGGCTCCTTGCCGGGCGGGCGGGCGAAGACCTCCACGCCGCATTCCAGCGGGTCGCTTTCGTCCTCCAACCGCACGTCCCCCTCGCCGCCGCCGAACAACTGGCGGAACAACGTCTGGAAATGGCCGCGGATGCTGGCGAACGTCTCCAGGAACAGCTCCTTGCTCTCCCGGTTCACGCGGCGGATCAGGTCTTCCAGGAGCCGCTTCGCCTCCACGAGGTCGTTCAATTCGCGGCTGAGGCGGCCGTGACGCTCCTCCAATTCTTCCAGCGTGGCGAGGCTGTCCGGGTCCACGGCGCCCAGCGCCCGCAGTTTGCCGCGGAGAGCGTCCACGCGACGGCCCAGGTCCGCCCGTTCGTCGTCCAGGTCCGGCAGTTCGAACGCCTCCTCCGCCTCGTCCTGCGTCTCGGCGCGTTCCGCGGCGAGTTCGGCGAGGGCGGACGGACCGCCGGCGTCCGGGGGGGCGGCTGCGACCTCGGCCAAATCCACGCCGTACTCCTCACGCAGCCGTTCCGCGGTGGCGGAGAGGCGGGCGGAGCGATCCCGCAAGCCGTCCTCGGCGGCCCGGGCGGCGTCCTCCAACGCCTTGCGGCGGCTCTCGACCTGCTGCAAACGGCCGGCGTGGGCGCGGCGGCGCTCGGCGAGTTCCTCCGCCTCGACGGCGACGGCGGCGGCCCGCTCGCCCAGGCGGTCCCGTTCGGAGATCCGTTCCGCGGCCCGGGCGGCGGCGTTGAGGGAGGCCAGCGTCGCCTGCGTGCGGCGGCGGCGGCCGGCGGCGCGGCGGTCGTCCGCTTCCCGCAGGGCGTCCCGCTTCGCCGCGACGTCGCGGATCAGGCGGTCGTGGGCGGCGCGCAGCCCGCCGGACCGTTCCTCGGTTTTGGCAAGGTCCAGACCGGCGGCGGCGTGGGCGGAACGCTCCGCCGTGAGGGCGGCGTCGGCCGCGTCCGCGGCGGCGGTGTGCTCGGCGAGCGACGCCTCCGCGGCGGCGAGGGCGGCGGCGGCCTCGGTCGCGGCTTCGGCGGCGGCGTCCGCTTTGGCGGCCCGTTCGTCGCGGCGGCCGGCGGCGTGGTGGGCCTCGCCGCTGGCGGCGTCGCGGCGGTCGCGGGCGGCGTCCCGCAGGTCGGCGGTCCGGTCCCGGTTCGAACCGGCGGCGGCGAGGGCGGCGGCGGCGGCCTCCTTTTCCTTCGTCGCCCCGTCTAGGGCCGCTTCGACCTCCGCCAGCTTCTCGCCCAGCGCCTCACGACGCTCCGCCCCGCCGGCCGTCGCGGCGGCGGTGCGATCCAGTTCCGCCCGCAGCCGGCGCCGCTCGGCCGTGCGGGTCAGCAGCGCCGCCTCGCCCCGCGGCGGGCCGACGACCAGCACGCCGTCCGGCTCCAGCAACTCGCCCCCGCGGGTGACGAACCGCCGGCCCCGCCCGGCGCCGGCGGACAGCTTGGCGGCGTCGGAGAGCGTTTCCACGACCCACGTGTCCCCCAGCAGCCGCTCGGCCAGCTCGGGGTAGACGTTGCCGGGGGCGACGAGATCGACGGCCGGGCCGACGACGCCGGGCAGGCCGTTCAGGTTCGCCGAGGGCGGGGGGAGGGGGGAGGAGTGAGGGGCGAAGGAGGCGCCCGGGCCGCGGCCGCGGGTATCGATCAGCTTGAAGCCGCGGAGGCCGGAGGCGTCGTCCGGGTTCGACGCGCCCGGGAAGTCGCGGCGCGAGAAGTAGCCGACGCGGCTGCGGTACTCGGCGCTGTGGCGTTCGAGGTGGGGGAGCAGGGCGTCGAAGTCGTCGATGACCACCAGCGAGGCCCGCTCGCCGAGGGCGACTTCCAGCAGGGCGGCGTCGTCCAGATCGCAGTCCAGCAGCTCCGCCACCGTCCCGCGCACCAGCGACCAGGGCGGGGCGGTGGCGGCCCGGGCGCGACGCAGCACCTCGCGCAGGGCGACGCCCACGCCGTCGCCGCGTTCGTCCAGTTCGTCGAGGATCGCCAGCCGGGCGGCGCCGGCGCCGTGGCGTTCCCGCAACTCGGACAGCCGCCGGGCCAGCTTTTCGCGGGCCTTCAGCAGGGAGGACCGCACCGCGTGCAGGTCGGCGAGGCGGCCGGCGGCGAGGCGGAACCGCTCCCCGGCGGCGGCGGCCGCGGCGGCGGCGTCGCTGGCGGCGGACTGGGCGGCGGCGAGGCGGCGTTCCTCCTGTTCCAGCCGGGCGTCGGCGTCCGTTTGGGCGACCTCCGCGGCGGCGGAGTCGGCTCGCAGACGTTCGCGTTCGGCGGCGGCTTTGTCCGAGGCCCGCAGCGCCGTCAGCCGGGTTTCCCGCAGCCCGTCCAGCGCCGCCCGGGCGGCCTCGGCCTGTTCCGTGCGAACGCGCAGGTCCGCCGCGGCGGCCCGGTGGGCGGCGGAGCGTTCGGCGAGGTCCGCGTTCGCCCGTTCCAGCAGGCCGGCGTCCCGCTCCGCCTCGGCGGCGGCCTCGGCGAGGCGAATCGCGGCGGCGGTGCGATCGCGGTCCAGCCGGGCGGCTTCGCCCTCCTGCTCGGCCAGCCGATCCCGGCCGGCGGCGGCGGCGGCGAGATCCGCGGCGAGGCCGCTGCGGACCGCTTGCGCCGCCGCGTCCGCCTCGCGCCGGCGGGCGTCGGCGGCGGCGAAGGCGGCGTCCAGGTCCTCCCCGGCGGCGGACAGGGCGGCGATCTCCGCGGCGAGCGTGGCGCCCTCCCCGTCGTCTCCGCCGCCCTGTCCTTCAAACTGGGCGCGGGCGGCGGCCCGGTCGGCCTCCAGCGCCCGCCATTCGTCGGCGGCCAGGCCAATCCACCAGCGCCGCAGTTCCGTGTCCAAACGCTTCCACTCGCCGGCCTTGCGGGCCTTGGAGCGGGTGGAGGCGAGTTGAGCCTCGACCTCGTCGGTCACGTCGGTGAGCCGCAGCAGGTTCTGCTCCGTGCGGGCCAGCCGGCGTTCGGCCTCGTCCCGCTTCGCCTTGAACCGACTGACGCCCGCGGCCTCCTCGAACACCGCCCGCCGACCGGCGGCGTTGGCTTCGAGCAGTTGGGCGACGCGGCCCTGTTCGATGATGGCGTAGGTCGCCCCGCCGGCGCCGGTGCCGGCGAACAGGTCGCGGACCTCCTTCAGCAGAGCCGTGCGGCCGTTGAGCAGGTACTCGCTGTCGCCGTTCTGCCAGACCTTGCGGCCGACGGAGACGTCGCCGCGGTCCGCGCCGGGCAGCCAGCCGCTTTTATTGCAGAAAGTGAGGGTGGCCTCGGCGCTGCCGGAGGCCTTGCGGCCGGCGGAGCCGTTGAAGATGACGTCCGTCATCTTCTTGCCGCGCAGGGACTTGGGGCTCTGGTCGCCCAGAATCCACTTCACCGCGTCGATGACGTTGGACTTGCCGGACCCGTTGGGGCCGACGACGGCGGTCACGCCGGGGTGGAACTCGAACCGGGTGCGGTCCGCGAACGACTTGAAGCCGGCCAGTTCGAGGGAGCGGAGCATGAGACTTACGCGCCGTCGAACGTGACTTTGGTGGAACCGCGACCGTTAGGGAGCGGCTCTTGGGAACCCAGGAGCGCAGAGACGTGTCGTCTGCACGCGCATGACCTGCGAGAGCCGGCTCCCTGACGGTCGCGGTTCCATGACCTCAGGTTCACTCGACGTCCGTCCCCCAATCTTCCTCGGACACGTCGCTGCCGCCCCAGGCGTCGCCGACGCCTTGGAACAGCGCCTTGAACTTGGAGCCCACGCCCGGTTCGGGCTCCGGGTCCGGGTTCAGGTCGACGGTGGCGACCCGCCGCGGCTGGGCCGGCGCCGATCCGTCGTCTTCCGAGTCGCCGCCGTCGGCCTTCGAGGCGTCGGCGTCGGCTTTGTCGGCGTTCGGGGCGTCGGCGTCGCCGGCTTCCTTCGCCTGCTCGGCCTGAACGACGGGGTCGTCCTCGTCCGGCTCGAAGCGTTCGACCGCGTTGGGATCCTCCGGGGCGGCGGACCCGCGGTACAGGTTCGGGGTCAGGCCGCCGGCGCCGACCGGGGCGCTGCCGCCGGACTTGCCTTTGCGTTGATAGACGCGGCCGCCGACGGGCAGGGCGTCGACCGCCAACTGCCCGGGCAGGTTGTGCTGGGCCTCGGCCTCCTGGAGCATCCCGGCGATGTCCGGGTAGGAGGCGCCGAGCTCCACGCAGGCGGCGATCACGTCGACGATCTTCGTGCCGGTCTCCCGCACGTCCTCGCGGCCGGGGGCGATCAGGGAGACCGTCACTGTATCTCCCCGCGGCGGGCAGCCGACGAGCAACCGGCCGGCGCGGAGCGTCAGCGGGGCGACGAACCGCTGGTTCGGCCCGAACAGCGCCACCTCGGCCCGCCGGTTGTGGTTGATGTGCACCAGCGGCTCCAACGGTGGGACGCCCTCTTCGGCGACGGAGTCGAGGTCCCGGACGCCGTCCACCCGGACGGGGTGGAGGTGGAACAGCGGCGGGCCGGAGGGCTCGCCGGTGATCGGGTCCGGCGCCCGCATCGCGATGTGGTTCAGGTAGGCGTCGTCCGGGGCGACGCTCCAGAGGGCGCGGAAGGCCCCGTAGCGGGTTTCCGGCAGCGGGTCGGCGAGCAGGCGGCGGAGTTGCCCGGCGGCCTGCGGTCCGCCGGCGGCGGCGAGGGCGGCGAGGGCGTACACGCGGAACGCCGGTTCGTCCCGGGCGGCGTCGTGCAACACCTCCAGCCCGTCGCTGCGGCCCAGGTAGGCCAGCGCGACCGCCGAGTGAAACCGCACCTCCTCGTCCGATGAGGCCAGACCCCGCTTGAGGATCGGCGTGGCTTCCTCGCCCACGGCCTCCAGGCGGATGGCGGCGACCTCGGCGGTCGGGCCCTCCATCAGTTCCTGTTCCAATTGTTCGATCCGCAGCCGCCGGGCGACGGGGTTCTCGTACATCGCGACGCTGTCGACGACCCGCAGGAAGCGGGGGAAGTCCTCCTTATACATGTCGGGAACGTCGAGCGTGATTTTGACGTCCGTGTGAGCGTGGGCGATGGACTCCTCCACACCGCCGGGGCCGCGGCTGTGGAACCGCTTGCCGATCGCGCTGACGACCTTCTGCACCATGCGGGACTGCTTGTAGCGGTGGTGCATCCGCATCTCGAGGGCGCGGCCGACCTTGGTGATGCCGCCGCCGAGCACCTTGCCGCGGGAGAGGCTGGCCCGGCGGGTGGCCTGATCGTCGCTGCCCCGCACCAGCAGCGGCCCGGTGGCGGTGGCGAGCGTCTTGCCGGACCGGAACTGACCGCCGACGTTGGCGCCCTCGGTCAGTTCGCACTCCAGCAGCCAGCCGCCGGACAGGTCCGTGGCGTTGGAGCCGGGGGGGATGCGGACCTCGACGTCCAGCGGTTCGCCCTTGTCGACCAGCGGGGGGATATAGGCGGTGACGACGACCAGGGCGGTGTTCGGACTGGCGAGCAACTCCGTGCCGCCGGTCACGCCGCGAGTCTTGATGTCTTCCAGCAGGCGGGTGCGGAAGCCGTTGGGAACCGGGTTGCCGCCGGTGCCCTGCAGGCCGGTGACCAGCCCCACGCCGGAGACGACCACCGCGTTCCGGCCGGTCACGCTGGTGTACTCGCCGACGTACTTCGTCTCGACGGTGACGCTCTGGTCTTTGAGGTCTTTCCACTCCGCCTCGGCCTTCTTGGCGGCCTTGTCCTCGGCCATCGGATTGAACTTGGCGAAGGTCTCCCCGTCCGGCAGGGAGAAGACGGCGCAGCCGGGCAGGGCGGCGAGGGCGGCGGCGGCGAGCGCCCCACACAGGGCCGCGGCGGCGGTCAGCGAGGACCGGGCCGTGCGCAGCGGCGCTTCCCCGACCGCGGTGCGGACCGGGGCCGTCGGGTTGTGGCGCTGCGCGGCGGGGCCGGCCATGTCGGAACCTTGACGAACGGCGGACGGCGCCCGTGCCGCGCCGACAGCCGGGGCGACCGGGAGTCGGAGCGACGGGGCGAACCTTGGGGAGCGGCGGGTCCTAGGTCGGACGGGCCGACGCGGTCAACGGCGGCCGCTCCGTTCCCCCTTTCGCCGGTTCGCCCCCCCGTCCAGGCGTCGCTAAGTTGCCCGGGTGATCTGGCGGCCCGCCCCCCCGCTGCGGTTCCTCAAACCGGCGACCGCCTGCCGCCGCTGCGGGGCCGAACTGAGCGGCGAACGTACCTTCACCCTCTGCGAAGTCTGCGACCACCCGGGGCTCGTCTTCGTTGACCCGGGTTCTGCCGAAGAGGGGTCTCCCGACGACGGCGGCCCCGCGGACCCGCAGGTCGTCGCGAACCGGCTCGCCGGGCGGCGGTTCGCGCATTACGCCGCGGTCCTCGCCGCCGCGGAGGTCGCCGGGTGGGCGCTGTACCGTTCCGAACGCAGCGCCCGCAGCCTGAGCCTGTACCTGGAACATTGGCGCCCCGACGCCGGCGGCGACCCGACCGCCTACCGCAAGACCCGCGTCAGCGATCACGACCGCCGGCCCAAACGTGGGGGCGTCGGCTTCGCAGAAGATTGGGCGGACCTGTCCGGCGAGTTCCTGTTCGACCCCGCGCTGTCCGGCCCCGAGGCCGCGGAGGCGTTGGAAGAGGTGAATCGGAAGGCCGCCGCCCTATTCGCCTGGCCGTGAAACCCTCAGCCGGGCTTGCGACCGGAGACCGTCGCCAGCCCCCACAGCCAGCCGTGCCGCCAGCGGTCGACGCGGACGTCGGTCAGGCCGGCGTCCGTCAGCGCCGCGGCCATCGCGGTCGCGGAGAGAGCCCGGCCCAGCGGCCGCCGGGTCAGTCGCAGCCAGGCGATCACGCCGCGGGTGGTGAGGGCGCCGGCGTCCCAGTCCGTCCAGACGACCGTGCCGCCGGGCTTTGTCACCCTGGCCAGTTCCCGCACGCAGCCAGCCGGGTCGTCGGCGTAGTGCAGGGCGGAGTTCGTCGCCGCGGCGTCGAACGAGGCGTCGGCGAAGGGCAGCGCCGCCGCGTCGCCCCGTGCCAGCGGCGTGCCCGGAAGCCGACGGCGGGCGACGGTGAGCATCTCCGCGGAGCGATCCAGCCCGACTGCGACCGTCGCGGCGGTCGTCGTCAGTCGTTCCAGCAGGGTCCCGGTGCCGCAGCCGACGTCCAGCGCCCGCCCCGGTTCGCCCGCCCGGTCCCGCACCGCCCGGAGGGTCCGTTCGGCCGTGGCCCGGTTGTAGACGGCCCAGTCGTCGTCATAGTCCGCGGCGAGGGCGGCGTATTCAGCATCGACGGCGGCGCCGCTCATCCGGTTCTCCCTCAGGCCCTCGAGTCCGCACGGTTCCCATGTCCTCGACTGATCGTATCCGCGTCGTCGTCGGCGACATCACCACGTTGTCCGTCGACGCCGTGGTGAACGCCGCGAACGAGCGGATGCTCGGCGGCGGCGGGGTGGACGGGGCGATCCACCGGGCGGCGGGGCCGGAGCTGCTGGCGGCGTGCAAGGCCGTGCCGGAGGTCTCGCCGCGCGTGCGATGCCCGACGGGGGAGGCCCGGGTCACGCCGGGGTTCGAGCTGCCGGCGAAGTGGGTGATTCACACCGTCGGCCCCGTCTGGCGGGGCGGGGGACAGGGCGAGCCGGAGCAGTTGGCCGCCTGCTACCGCAACGCCTTGGCGGCCGCGGAGGAGCAGGGGTGCCGGTCGATCGCGTTCCCGGCGATCAGTTGCGGCGTGTACGGCTATCCGCCGGAGCGGGCGGCGGCGATTGCTGTGCGGGAAGTCGCGGCGTTTCTCGCCGACCATGCGACCCCCGCCGAGGTCCTGCTGGTCGCCTTCGACGAGCCGGCGGCCGAGACGCTCCGGGCCGCCCTCGCCGCGGCGGGGTGAACTCAGCGGGCGATGGCGGTCGTCGCGGCGAACAATTCCTCCTCTTCTGGCTCCCGGTAGCCGGGTTGGCCCTCGGGCGGCAATTCGATGCGGCCCTCGCTGACGAGGTCGTACACGCCCCCGCCGATCGGCGCGGCGAACTGGCGAAACCAGATCATCGCGGCGACGTTCGGCTGCGGGTTGTACAACCGCACGTCCACGCCCTGTTCCTGCCAGTCGTACAACATCCCGAAGAATCCGCTGGGGATGTATTTGACGTGCGAGAGGTCCACGCCGACGGCGGTGCGGCCCTCGGCGGTGATCAACAAACTGAGCGATTCGCGGAGCAGGGACAGGTCCGCCCCGTCCCAAATATCAATCCGGCCGAGGTCAAGAACGTGATAGCCCTCGCGATCGTCAATCGTGACGCGGTCGAAGCGATTAGCCATGGGTGGGTGGTGGTCGGAGGAGGTCGTGATCTGGAAGGGTGCTTCCAAAAGTCGCAACTCGCGGACCGAACCCGGATTTCATGGCGGTAAGTGGTTGTAAGCTTCTGTGCGTCAGTGAGTTAGGGTTTTTATGCCCACTCTGGGGGTGAATCCGTGCGTTCAGAAGTGTGCGGTTCTTGCAACGTAAGGAGTACGGAGTGTTGCGTTTCTGAAACACTCCGGTCATCGCTGCCGGCTCGGTGGCCGACGGCGGGGGGTTCTCTAGAATCCTGCGTCCCGGATCGCCGTGCGTTGATCCGGCCTCGTTCTCCCGTCACCTCGCCCGTATCCGAGAGTCCGCCCCCGTGAGCGCCGCCCCGTCCGTCGACCCGACCACCGCCGCGGGTCCGGCCCACCAAGTGGGCATCGGCGTGCCGGACGCCGTCACGGAGCTGCCGTCCCCCGGCAGCCCGGAGTGGGTGCATCGGTTCTATTTCGACCCGAACAGCAGCGACCCCGCCGGGCCGGCGCCGGCGGAGTCCGTGGAGAAGTGTCGGGCGATGCTCGACGCTCACGTGCGGGCGATGGTGCAGTGGCACTTCAGCCCGGAGACCGGCAGCCCGTTTTGGCTGGAGAAGGCGAAGACCTACGACTTCGACCCGCGGTCGATCACGGACTTCGATGGGCTCAAGCAGTTCCCCATCTTCGAGGACGACTGGCTCCGCGGCGGGCCGGTGCGGCGGTGGCTGCCCAAGGGGCTGGAGGGCAAGCCGCTGTACGTCTTTGAAACCGGCGGCACCACCGGCACCCCCAAGAGCCGCCTCGTCGCCGAGGATCATTGGATCGACTACGAACTGTTCTCCGACACCCTGCCGGAGGACAAGTTCCCCATGGGTAGCGACTGGCTGATGCTCGGCCCGTCCGGCCCGCGGCGGCTGCGGCTCGCGGTGGAGCACCTCGCCCAGTACCGCGGCGGCCTGGCCTTCTGCGTGGACCTCGACCCGCGGTTCGTCGTGAAAAGCTTGAAGGCCGGAAAGGCGGACGTTGCCAAGGACTACCAGAAGCACGTGATCGATCAGGCGTGGATCGTGCTGACCAGCGGCCACAACGTGAAGTGCCTCTTCACCACCCCCAAACTGCTGGAATCCCTGGCGATGCGGGCCTTGGACGAGGGCACCAGCCTCGCCGAAATGGGCGTCACCGGCATCTTCGGCGGCGGCACGGAGTTCACCCCCCAGTGGTACAAGTTCGCCACGGAGGAACTGCTGGAAGGGAACGTCTACCTGACCCCGACCTACGGCAACACGCTGATGGGCCTGGCCTGCGGCAAGCCGTTCGCCGCCGAGGACAACTACAAGATCACCTATTACGCCCCCCAGCCGCGGGCCGTCACGGAGGTGGTGAACTTCGACGACCACACCCAGGCCGTCGACTACGGCGAGACCGGCCGCGTGAAGCTGTACACCCTGACCCCGGAGCTGTTCATCCCCGGCTTCCTGGAGCGGGACGAAGGCGAACGCGAACAGCCCTGCGGCAAGTACCCCTGGGACGGCGTCAGCGGCGTCCGGCCGTATCACGTCTTCGCCAAGAAGACGACGGTGGGGGTGTATTGATGGGGCTGCCGAACGTCTCCGAACCGTCGATCGATCCCCGGGCGGGGGAGCAACGCCCCTTCACGGAGGAAGAGCGGGCGGAGATCGTCCGCCGCGGGAACGAGATCTTCGAGCGGGACGTCCGGCCGACCCTTCCGCCCAATCCGCCGAATCACTTTATATTAATCGACGTGAACGGCGGGGGATGGGAGATCGATCCAGACTACGTCGCCGCCAGCGACCGCCTCTACGCACGATTTCCAAACGCCTGCGGCTATGCGAGGCGACTGGCGACTCGTTGGGTTGAGCAGTGGCGATGAGCGAATCAATCGCCGGCGTGGTGCTCGACCGGGACCCGCTGATCAAACTCGTGCTGTACGCCACGGACGGAGCGACGCGGACGGAAACAGCCGTCGTCGACACCGGCTATCAAGGGGCGGTGGCGGCGCCTGACGCTGTGTTCGATCGCGTCCGACGCGGACGGGCGACCCCGGTCGCGGTTCGACTGGCGGACGGCACGACGTTTGAACGACGGGCGGCCGTCGCCGAGGTGCAGTGGTGCGGTGAGCGAGTCCGCACCCGGATTCTCGGCGGGGCCTCCCAGGTGTTGGTGGGCATGGAACTCCTCGCCCACCACCGCCTCACCGTCGACTGCGTCGAAGGCGGCCCTGTGACGATTGAACCGCTCTCGCGGTAACCTGTCTGAACCCTGAGATTTTACCCCGCGTCAATTCCATGCTCGAACTGCCCGTTCTCCGCTTCGGCACGCCGTACGAATCCCTCGAAAAGACGCAGGTCAAAAACTTCGAGACCGGCGAAGTCCTCGCCGAGGTGCACCAGGCGAACGCCGGCGTCGTCCGCATGGACATGCGTAAGGCGCACAAGGCCCGGGCCGCCCTGCGGGAGATCGATCCGCGGGACCTCGTCAAGATGTGCGGCGAGGCCGGCGACTATTACCTCAACGGCACGCTGGAGGTCGGCACCGGCACGCAGTCGCAGGACGACTTCTGCGCCCTGCAATCCGCCAGCACCGGCCTGCCGGTCGAAATGTGCCGGGCGAACATGCACAAGGCGGCGTTCGTCCTGAAGGAGATGGACAACATCCTCGACGCCCTCACCCGCGGCCTGCCGCTGGACGTGCTGGCGAAGGGCTACGGCGTGGAGGACCGCGGCGTCACGGTCAGCTATCAGGCAAACAGTCCGGTCCTCGGCTGCGTGCTGCCCAGCAACAGCCCTGGCGTGCACACCCTCTGGCTGCCGGTCATCCCGATGCAGATCGGGCTGGTCCTCAAGCCCGGCTCCACGGAGCCCTGGACGCCCTACCGCATGCAGGCCGCCTTTGTGAAGGCCGGCATCCCGGCCGAAGCGATCGGCCTGTACCCCGGTCCGCACGAGGTCGGCGGGGCGATCACCGAACTCTGCCAGCGGGCGATGATCTTCGGCTCGCAGAAGACTGTGGAGCAGTACGCCGGCAACCCGGGCGTGCAGGTGCACGGCGCCGGCTTCTCCAAGATCCTCTTCGGCGAGGACAAGATCGACGACTGGGAGCAGTACCTCGACCTGATGGAGACCAGCATCTACGCCAACAGCGGCCGCGGGTGCATCAACGCCAGCAGCATCTACGCTCCCCGCCACGGCGCCGAGATCGCCGACGCCCTCGCCCAACGGCTCGCCAGACACGAGCCGAAGGCGATGGCCGACCCCGACGCCGGCCTGTCCGCCTTCACGACCGAGGGCGTCGCCGAGGCCGTCTCCGGCATGATCGACGACGAACTGAAGACCCCCGGGGCGGAGGAGGTCACCGCGAAGTACCGCAGCGGCGACCGGCTGGTGAAGAAGGGGTCGCACGACTTCCTCAAGCCGACCGTGATCCACTGCGACAGCCCGGACCACCCGCTGGCGAACGCGGAGTACATGTTCCCGTTCGTCTCGGTCGTGGACTGCCCGCAGGGGGAGATGATCAAGAAGATCGGCTTCACGCTGGTCTGCACCGCCCTGACCGACGACGCGGATTTCCGGGATCAGTTGTTGGACGCCACGCACATCGACCGGTTGAACATCGGCCCGGTGCCCACGATCGCCCTGAACTGGCTCCAGCCCCACGAGGGGAACATCGTCGAATTCCTGTACCGCGCCCGGGCCTTCCAGACGCAAGCCCCTGTCCCGGTGGTGCAGCAGTTGGAATCGACCTCGGCCTGACCCGCCAAGGCGTTTCCCGCCGCGGATTCCGGACCGCCCCGGCCCGCCGCCGCCCGTCGGCGTGACGGGGGCGGGCGACGGTCGCGGGGGCGAAGCCCGGATCGGTACCGTCGGCGGGTCATGCTTCGCTTCAAAATCGCCGATTCGCCGGGGGAATTCGAGCAGATCCACCGGCTGAACCATCGCACCTTCGCCGGCGAGATCCCCCAGCACGAACCGCGGGCCGACGGGCGGCTGGTCGATCGGTTCCACGACGAAAACCTCTACGCCGTCGCCCTGCGTGAGGACGAAGGGGGCGGAGCACGGGTCGTGGGGATGCTGGCCCTGCGGGGGCGGCGGCCGTTTTCGCTCGACGGGAAGCTGCCGGACCTCGACGCTCGGCTCGCCCGGCTGCCGGCCCACCGCCGGCCGTGTGAAATCCGGCTGCTGGCGATCGAAGCCGGAGAGCGGGGCGGGGCGGCGTTTCGCGGGCTGGCCGAAACGCTGCTGCCGGCGGCGCTGGCGGCGGGATACGACCTCGCCCTCATCTCCGGCACGCCGCGGCAGGCCCGGCTGTATCGGCACGTCGGGTTCGAGCCCTTCGGGGACCCGGTCGGAACCGCGGCGGCGCCGTATCAGCCGATGTTCCTCACCCCCGCCGCCCTGCGCCGGGGCGGCCGAGCGTTGCGCGGAACCCTGCCGAGTGCCCGGGCGGCGGCGGACGCCCCGACGGCGGCGGTTGCCCCGCGGGTGAACCTGCTGCCGGGGCCGGCGCCGCTGTCGCCGGCGGTGCGGGCCGCGTTGGGAGGGACGGAGCGGTCGCACCGTGAGCCGGCCTTTCGTGACGAACTGGATCGGCTGCGGAACGGACTGTGCGCGCTGGCCGGCTTCCGGCGGGGCGGGGGGGCGGACGTGCAGATCCTCATGGGCTCCGGAACGACGGCGAACGACGCGGTCGCCGGGCAGTTGTCGCGGGAACCGGGACCGGGGTTGGTCTGCGCGAACGGGGAGTTCGGCGATCGCTTGATCGATCACGCCGTACGGTGGGGATTGGAGCACGCGGTGCATCGCCGGCCGTGGGGGGAGGCCTTCGCCCCGGAGGCGCTGCGAACCGCGGCGGCCGGCGCCCGCTGGATCTGGGCAGTGCACGGCGAGACCAGTGCCGGCCTGCTCAACGATTTAGAGACGCTGACGGCCGTCGCCGCCGAGAGCGCGGCGGCCTTGGCCGTCGACGCAATCAGTTCGTTGGGGGCCACGCCGGTCGATCTGGCCGGCGTGCGGTGGGCGACGTCCGTCAGCGGGAAGAGCCTGTGCGGGCCGCCGGGGTTGGCCTTCGTGTTTCACTCCGAACCGCCGGCTCCGCCGGGCCGCTTGCCGCGGGCGCTGGACCTCGGGCAATACGCGGCGTGCGGAGGCGTGCCGTTCACGCTGTCCTCCGCCTTGGTGGCGGCCACGGCGACGGCGTTGGACGAATGCGCGGCTCCTGGCCGGTTCGCAGAGGTCGCGGCGCTGACGGAGCGCCTGCTCGGCCGGTTGTCCGAGACGGGACTGAGGTCGGTCGCCGCGGGGACGCAGTTGCCGGGAGTGGTGTCGGTCGCCATGCCGCCGGGGGGCCGCTTCGGGGTGTGGGTCGAACGGTTGGCGGAGGCGGGATTCCTGGTGAACCGCAGCGGGCACCTGGCGGAGCGGGGCTGGGTGCAGTTCGCAGTGGTCGGTCGGCCGAGGCCGGCGGACGTGGATCGGCTGGCGGAGTTCCTCGCCGATCTCTCCGGTTGCGATCTCTGCGGCTGCGAAGGGTGACTGTGCGGTCCGCATGGCCGTCGATTGGGGGGATGTGCCGGTCCTGCCGGCGGTTCGGTTCAGGGATACGTCGTGGGCGGCCGATGATCCGTCACGACCGTCCCCGCCCGCACGACCGGACCGCGCCCGCCGGGCCGGTCGGCCGGGGGCCGCCACTCCCCCCGGAGCCGCCCGATGTCTGTCGCTCGCACCGCCCGCCCGACCGCCTCGGGGCACGCGGGCTCCGGTTCGGCCGATCTCCGGGCCCTCCGGCGGTCCGCTCGTTGGCGACGGTTCGTCGGCGCCGGGGCCTTATTCGCCCTGCCGGCGCTGGGTTGGGCGCAGGACGGGGCCGGCGCCCCGCCGCTCGCGGCCTCAGCGACCGGAATCGCCGCGCCCGAATCGGCCGCCTCCGCGGCCGCAGCGGGGATCCTCGAGAGCACGGCGGGCGAGTCCGTCGTGCGGCTCTCCGAGCCCCGTACGAAAACCGAGATCGTCAAGACCTACGCCAAGCGGGTGTTGCTCCCGCCGGGCATGAAGTGGACGGACGCCGGCGGGTTCGACGAGAACGTCGTCACCGTCACCGCGGAGGACAACGCCTCCCTGCGGCTCTACGCCGCCAGCCCGGGCGTCACGCAGGTCGACCTGTTGGCCGTCGACGCCGACGGCATCCAGCGGACGTTCTCGATTGAAGTGCTCGTCACCGCCGACGCCCGGGCCCTGCAGGCGGCGATCAACCGGCTGTTCCCCGGCACCGCGGTGGAGGTCTACGGCCTGACCGACACCAGCGTGGTGCTCCGCGGCTGGATCACCCGGCCGGAGCAGGTGTCCCAGATCGTCGAAGTCGCCAGCCAGTACTTCCCGCCGGAGAACATCCTGAACCAGATGCGGGTCGCCGCCCCGCAGCAGGTTCAGCTGAACGTCGTGTTCATGGAGGTGCAGCGGAGCAAGGCCCAGGAGATGGGCATCAACCTCAGTTGGTTCGGCGAGGACGGGTTCTTCAGCAGCACCGTCGGCGACGTCGTCCCGCTGGCGGGCATCGGCGGGGTGGGCTCCGGCAACACCGGCCTGCCGCTGGGCGGCTCGCCGAGCCTGCAGTTCCCGGCGGCCGCCATCGCCAATCCGACCCTCGCCGCGGGCGTCGTCAGCAGTTCCGGCGTCTTCCAGGCGTTCGTGCGGGCCCTGCGGGAAGAACGCCTGCTGAAGGTCCTCAGCGAGCCGGTGCAGGTCGCCAGCAACGGGCGGCCCAGCTACTTCCAGGCGGGCGGCGAATTCCCGATCCCCATTCCGCAGGGCCTCGGCAGCGTCGGCATCGAGTACCGCCCCTACGGCGTGGAGCTGTCCGCGGTGCCGATCATGCTCGGCGGCGGCCGCGTCCGGCTGGAACTGGCCGCGAGCGTCTCCGACCTGGACTTCTCCCGCGGCACGACGATCTCCGGCACCACGGTGCCCGGCCTCTCCCAGCGCCAGACGAACACGCAGGTCGAACTGGAGTTCGGCAAAACGCTGATGATCGCCGGCCTGATCCAGAACACCCAGCAGGCCGCCGCCCAGAAGGTGCCGTTCCTAGGCGAACTGCCCGGCATCGGCGCGGCGTTCCGGCGGGTGAAGTACGAGGAGGCCGAGACCGAACTGGTCATCCTCGTCACCCCGCACCCGGTCGCCGGGCTGAACCCCCACGAGGTGCCCTGCGGCGGGCCCGGCCGCTCCTCCGCCGCCCCGACCACCCGCGAACTGTTCCACCTGGGCATCATCGAGGCGCCCGGGTCCGACCCCTGCGGCCCCGGCAGCGCCCCCGGCTGCGGCCCGGTCTGCCATGCCGGCGGGTACGCCGGCGAGGGCTATCCCGCCGCTCAGGTCGCCCCACAGGCGTACGGGGCGCCCGTTCCGCAGCACTACGGCCAGCCCGGCCCCGCCAGCTTCGCCCCGCAACACGGTTTCGCGCCGGAACACCGCTTCGCCCCGCCGCATTCGTCGATCGACGGCGGCTTCGAGTTGATGCCGAACGCGATGCCGGCTCCGGCGGGCAGTCCGAATCTTGCCCTCCCGCAGTCCGCCCCGGGCTGGGCCGCCCCGTCCCGGGCGACCCCCGCGCCCGGCGCCCCCGGCCTGCCGGGTCTGCCGATCGAACCGGCCCCCGCTCCGGTGCCGACCGAGGACGACCCGGACGCCGCCCCGAACGCCGGCGCCGCCCCGAACGCCGGCGCCGGCCCGAGCCGGGAAGCGAATCGCTTCGCCCCCCAATACGCCCCGGCGCCGCAGCGCTCCGCGATGGCGCCGACGTCGTACGCCCCGCGGGCCCTCGGCGGCGTCCAGCCGGCCGGCGGCGTGCAGGCCGGCGCCCCCCATGTCGTGCCGGCCGCCTATCAGCACGCCTTCCCGCCGGCGGCCCCGGCCGAGGAGGCGTCCGCCGCCCCCGGCTTCACGTCCGGCTTCGGCACGTTCGGAACCGGCCGCGTGACGGCCCCGCCGCCGACCCGTCGCTGATCCGCTGCTGAGGCGCCGCAGAGGCGCCGCCCGGTCTCCCGGCGCGGCGACTGGATTGACCGCCGCTCCCCGATTCCTCCCGCACGCGTCTCCGGCGTGGCGCATCCTTCCGGCTGACGCCCCTTCCGCGTCCCGCGCCCCCGGGCTGATCCCGCCCCCTTCCACCCTCCCGCACTACGATGAACGACGTCACCCGCCTGGCGCTGGTCGACCCGGACGATCGAACTCGCCGGGACGTGAAGAACCTGTTGCTGGGCCTGGATATGGTTTGGCTGGAGGCGGAGACCGGCCGCTACGAAGGCTTCGAGGACACCGTCGCCCAGAGCCGCCCCGACCTGGCGCTGGTCGCCCTGGACGGCGATCCGCAGCGGGCGCTGGCGCTGGTGAACCGCATCACCCACGAGGTGCCGGACTGCACCGTGATGACGGTCTCCGCCAGCCAGGAGGGCAGCCTGATCCTGCAGGCGATGCGGGCCGGGGCGAAGGAGTTTTTGTCTCACCCCCTGAAAATTGACGACTTCATCGCGGCCCTGGACCGCATCCGCCAGTCCGGCGGGGGCGGCGGGGAGGACGGCAAACCGGCCCGCGGCAACCGCGTGATCGCCGTCGCCGGCGTCAGCGGCGGCGTGGGCTGCACCAGCCTGGCGGTGAACCTCGGCTGCGCTCTCGCCGAGGACGTCCATAACAGCGTGACCGTCATCGACCTCGACCTCGCCCTCGGCGACGCCGACGTCTGGCTCGACATTATTCCCGACTACACCATTCAGGACGTCGCCGAGAACCTTTCCCGGTTGGATTACTCGCTGCTCAAACGCAGCCTGACCCGGCACGACTGCGGGGCGTTTTTATTGCCGCGCCCGGTTCAGATGGAAGAAATGGTCACCATGGGCGCCGAAGACCTGAAACGGGTCATTGCGCTGCTGCGGGCGACGTTCAGCCACCTCGTGATCGATATCGGCAAGAGCTACGGGGCGCTGGATCAAACGGTGCTGGACGCCGCGGATGACATTCTGCTCGTCTGCCAACTCGACCTGCCGGCGCTGCGGAACGTCGTGCGGGTGCTGCAATACCTGGACCTGCAGGACAAAAACGCCCCGAAGGTGAAGATCGTTCTGAACCGCATGGGGCTGACGGACCGGCAGATCAGCGTCTCCAAGGCGATGGAGACGATCGGTCGGGAGGTCTATTGGAAGCTGCCGAACGATTACGGCACGATGATCGAGAGCCGTAACAACGGCGTGCCACTGATCACCCACGCCCCGACCAGCCGCCTGACCGAAAGCATCCGCGGCCTCGCCGCGAAGTTGGACGGCGCCGACGCCGCCCCCGCCGCTGTGGTGAAGGGGAGCTCCAAGAGCCTGTTCCGGTTCCTGTCGAAGGCGAAGGGCTGAGCCGCGTGGATCGCCGTGATTAAATATCTCGGCTCCAAGCGCACGCTGCTCCCCGAACTTTTGGCCGTCGTGGAGCGGCTGGCGGCGGCGGTGCGGGGTGCCGGGGCGAGTTCTCGGCCGGAAGCTCCGGCGGCGACGGTCGCCGATCTGTTCAGCGGCACGGCCCGGGTGGGGCATGCGCTGAAGGGGGCCGGGTATCGCGTGCTGTCCAACGATCACAACGTCTACGCGGCGACGTTGGCCCGCTGCTACGTGCAGGCGGACGCCGAGGAGGTCGCCGAACCGGCCGCCGCGCTGGTGCGGGAGTTCAAAGTCCTGCCGGGCCGTCCCGGTTACTTCACGGAGACGTTCTGCGAACGCAGCCGGTTCTTCCAGCCGCACAACGGGGCGCGGGTGGACGCCATCCGGGAGGCGATCGCCGCGAAGGCCCTGCCGCCGGAGTTGGAGGCGGTGATGCTGGTCTCGCTGATGGAAGCCGCCGACCGCGTCGACTCCACGACGGGCCTGCAGATGGCCTATCTAAAGAGCTGGGCGAAGCGGAGCGGCAACGACCTTGAACTGCGCGTCCCGGCCGTCCTGCCGCGGGCGGCGGGCGGGAAGGGCCGGGCGACCTGCCTGGAAGCCGTCGACGCCGCCGCGGCGTTCGCCGACCCGGTCGAGGGCGGGTGCGACGTGGTGTATCTCGATCCGCCGTACAATCAACATTCCTACCTCGGCAATTATCACGTCTGGGAATCGCTGGTCCGGTGGGACAAACCGCCGGTCTACGGCGTGGCCTGCAAACGCACGGACGTGCGGGAGCGGAAAAGCGACTTCAATTCCCGCCCCCGCTGCGCCGCGGCGTTTCGCGAGGTGCTGGACACGCTGCACGCCCCCGCGGTGGTCGTCTCCTTTAACGACGAAGGCTATCTCGCCCGGCCGGACCTGGAGGCGATGCTGGGCGCCCTCTGGGGCGGGCGAGGACGGGTCACGACGCTCTCCCACGATTTTAAACGCTACGTCGGCGCTCAGATCGGCATTCACGACTTGAACGGGCGGAAGGTCGGCCGGGTCGGCAAGTTGCGGAACACGGAATATATTTACGTCGCCACCCGAGAGGACGTCGCCGCTTGTCTGGGACCGCTCGACGACCTGACCGCCGCGGCGATCGACCCGCAGAAGTCATTCTTCTAAACACCGTGAGCGGTCAGCCAGGCGATTCCAGCACGCCGGGGCGGCGGAGGGTCGTGTCGGCGACGCACACTTTGACCCGCGGCCAGTCCTCCATGCCGGTGATTGGATCCGCAGGGCCGTCCGCCGTCACCAGGGCGGTGTCGCAGAGGGCCGCGGGGCCGATTCGCGGTTGCCAGACTAGCGGGACGCCGGGCCGCAGCGTTTCGGCGGCGTCCGGGCCGAGGATCGCCTCGGTCGGGGCGAAGCCGGTTCGCAGGGCGACGGGAGCGGATTCCCAATCGGCGGCAGGGCCGGTCGTCTCGTAGACCCGGGCGACCGACGCCCAAACCTCCGGCCAGGCGACGCCGGCCCGGGCATGGTGCAGCCCTGCGGCCTGCACCTGGGCGGCGCGGCCGTGCGCGGCGAGCAACGCCGCCCGCTCCTGCAGGGGCAGGGCGGGGAAGGCGACCGTGCGGCCGCAGTGGGCGTGCAGGCCGCCCCGCCGCCCCACCGCCCGCAGGGCGAGGCGTTGCAGCACGGGGCGGCGGTCGAAGGCGTAGTGCGGCTGGTCGTCCGCCCGGCCGTCGCCCGCGGCCCGGATCAGCGCCGGCGTGATCCCGCGACGCAGCAGACGGTGGGCGACCTCGCCGACGAAGTCGGCTTCGGTGCGGCCCGGTTTTGCCCCGCGGCAGGTGGCCTCGACGGCGTGGGCGACGTCCGCCCCCAGCTCCGCCAGCGCCGCTGCGTCCGCCGGGTCCGGGGCGGCCCGCAACTCCGCCAGCGCGGCCCGCAGATCGGTCGCCGCGTCCGCGGGTTCCTCGAAGCCCCGCGGCCGGTCGACCCCCACCACCCGGCCGCGGCACAGATCGCACAGCAGCTCCGCCCGCGGCTGGCGCCAGGGGCGCTGTTTGAGCTGGAACCCTAGCCCGGGCAGTTCGCGGTCGAACAGGTGGGGGCTGTCGGCGTCGGTGCAGACGAGCACCCGCGAGCGCCGCGTGAGGAACACCGCGGCCGCCGTCTCGCCGCCGTCCGCCGCCCCGGAGGCGCCGCCGGAGAGGTCCGCCCCGCAGGTGATCCAGGCGAGGTTCGCCGGTTCGGTCAGCAGCACGGCGTCGAGGCCGCGGGCCTCGATCAACTCCGCGACCGCCTCCTGCCGGGCCTGGGCGCAGTCGAGCCGCCGGGCGTTGAAGATGTCCAATTCCGCGCTGTTCGCCGAGTGCGACATCGGGCGGGGGGACGACTTCGTGGGAGGAGCGTGGGGGCGGCGAAGGGGGAAGGGTAACCTGTGAGGTCCCCCGCTCGCCCCCGGGCGTTCGCCCGTCGTCGCGTCATTCCCCGCCCCCGTTCCCCCTCCCTGCCCGGTGGCCCACACCGAAGCCGACCGCGACGATCTGTTCGCCGAAGCCGTCGCGCTCGTGCGGCGGGCGGAGCATGTCGTGCCTGGTTTGCCGGACGAGCAGAACCCCGTCGTCGCCGGCCTCCACCTCAACGGCCGCGTGAGCGTCTACTGCGGGGGAACCGTCGCCGACCACTTCGACCCCGCCGGCCGGCTGGCCCGGGCGTTCCGCACTGATGCGGAAGGAACGCCGCGGCTATACCGCTCCCAGGGCGACACGCTGGCCGAACTGGTGCGGCGCCGCTCCGAGACCGGCACGACGCTGGTGCGGCGGGACCTGGGGCCCGGGGAACTGGCGGCGTTTCTCGCGGCGACCCGCGCCCGGCTGGCCGTCCTCGCCGCCGGTTTGGCCGGCCCGGAGGCTTCGCGACGGGTCGCCGGGGAGGATCCGAGTTCGGATCTCAGCGCTTTCTTCGCCGTCGCCTTGCCGGCCGACGGCCCCCTCGCTCCAAGATTCAAAGGCAAACGATGAGCCAAACCCGCCTCATCCTCGGCTGCGGCTACCTCGGCCGGCGGGTCGCCGTCCGCTGGCAGGAGGCGGGGCACCGCGTCGTCTGCCTGACCCGCTCGCCGGAAACCGCCGCGGAGTTCAAGCGCCGCGGCTGGGAGGCGGTCGTGGGCGACGTGACGGACGCCGCGTCGCTGGAAGCCCTGCCGACGCCGGACGTCGTGCTGCACGCGGTCGGCTACGACCGCTCCTCCGATCGGTCCCGGGAGGAGGTCGCGGCGCTGGGGACGGAGAATGCGTGGAACAGCCCCGCCGGCGGGGCTCGAAGGTACATCTATATTTCTACCACCGGCGTCTACGGGCAGACCGACGGGGAATGGATCGACGAAGAGAGTCCGACGGAACCGGACAGCGACGGCGGGCGGGCGAACCTCGCTGCGGAGCAGGTCGTGCGGTCCCGCTTCGGCGGCCGGTCGGGCGTCGGCGTCGTCTTGCGACCCAGCGGCATCTACGGCCCCGGCCGGGTGATGAGGTCTGCCGAGCAGGTTCGGGCCGGCGAACCGGTCCGCGGCCGGGCAGAGGCCTGGCTGAACCTCGTCCATGTGGACGACCTCGCCTCCGCGGTCTGCCTGGCGGCGGACGCGGCCGAGCCGGATGATTTATACCTCGTGTCCGACGACCGCCCGCTGACGCGGCAGGAATATTACGGCCTGCTCGCCGAACGGTTCGGCGGCCCCCCGCCGACCTTCACCGGCGCCGGCGGGCGAGTCGAGGGCCTCGGCAAGCGGTGCCGCAGCGACCGGATCAGGGCCGATCTCGGCTGGGCGCCGCGGTTCCCCACCGCGGCGGAGGGGCTGGCAGACGCCCTACGCTCTCCCGAATCCCGATGAGGCGTCGCATCGGTGGTGAGCCCGGAGCGCAAGCTCCGGCCGTCGGCGCAGCCGGCGTTGGAACGCACGGCCGGAGCTTACGCTCCGGGCTCACTATTCAAACCCACGAGGCGTTCTGCGGTTCATTCTAACGTGCCGCCGGGGCGGCCTTGCGGCCGTCCAACGCGCGCAGCGGGAACAACGCGCTCGGTTCGTGTTCCCGCTCCATCACCGCGATCAGCTCGGCGAGCTTCTGCGGGTGGGCGTCCGCGACGTCGGTCGATTCTGTCGGGTCGTCGGCGAGGTTGTAGAGCTCCGTCTTGATCGGCTCGCCCGGCTTCACCTTCGACAGGCCGGTGCGGACCGCTTTCCAATCGCCGACGCGCACGGCCTGCTGGCCAGTGTAGGCGGGAAACTCCCAATACAAAAACTCCGGCGCCGGTTGGGGTTCGCCGCGGAGCGTGGGGGCGAAGGAGACGCCGTCGATCTCCGCGGCGAGGCCTTCCGGGAGTTCGCCGCCGGTCAGGTCGGTCAGCGTGGGCAGCCAGTCGGCGAAATAGGTCGGCCGGTCGCTGACCGTTCCGGGGGCGACGACGCCGGGCATCCGCACGATCGCTGGTTCCCGAAGGCCGCCCTCGTAGATGCTGCCCTTGCGGCCGCGGAAGCCGCCGGCGGAGTTGAAGTAGTCGCTGTCGGCCCCGCCGAGGCGGTCGTAGACCGGGCCGTTGTCGCTGGTGAAGACCACCAGCGTGTTCTCCGTCAGGCCCAGTTCGTCCAGCCGGTCCAGCAGTTCGCCGACCTGCCGGTCGATCCGCGTGACCATCGCCGCGTACGCCGCCCGCGGGGTGGGGTGCTTGAGATAGGCGGTGTGTTTGTAGTCCTCCTCCTCGATCGTCCGGCGGTACTCGGCGAGGCTCGGTTCGTCCTCCGGCACCTGCAGGGAGAGGTGGGTGGTGACCAGCGGAAGATAGAGGAAGAACGGTTCGTCCCTGTTTGCCGTGACGAACTCGTCGGCGACGCGGAAGAATTCGTCCTGCGAGTAGGTCTCCCCGTGCAGGGTGCGATCGTTGCCGGGGTAGCGGATCTGCTCGCGCCCGTCGGCCGTCATGTCCCACAAGAAGCGGGGGAAGTGGTTGTGGGCGTGCCACTGGCAGACGTAGCCGAAGAAGCGATCGAAGCCCTGCTGCGTCGGGTCGCCCGTGCTGCCCTCCCAGCCGAGGCCCCACTTGCCCGCGGCGGCGGTGGCGTAGCCGCGGCTCTGGAACAGCTCCGCGACGGTGACGGCGTCGGCCGGGATTGGGTTCTGGCCGGGGAACAGGCCGCGGGCTTCGTCTTTCACCCGGCTCTTCGGAAAGCCGTTGCCGCGGATGTAGGAATGCCCGGCGTGCATGCCGGTCATCAAACTGCACCGGGCCGGGGCGCAGACGGGGAAGCCGCTGTAATGAGCGGTCAGCTTCATCCCCGCGGCGGCGAGGGCGTCCAGCCGCGGAGTCTGGATGATCTCTTGCCCGAAGCAGCCCAGATCGCCCCAGCCCAGATCGTCGCACATGATGAAGACTACGTTCGGCGGGGCGGCCGAGGCGGTCTGAGCGGAGGTTTGCTGCGGCGCTGCGGCGGGAGCGTCGGCGGCGGGCAGCGCGGCGGCGAGAGCGGCGATCAGGGGCAGGAGCATGACGGGGCTCTTTCAGCGGGGTCTCTGGCAAGGTGCGAACGCGACGTCAGTATGCCCGCATGCCCGCCTCTTCGCCCAACCCGCCGCTCGCCGCGCCGACCCGCGACGCGTCCGCACCGCGGGGCGCCGCCGCCGATTCCGAACCGCACGCCGCCGGCGGTCGTCGTCGGCGGTTCCGCCTGCGGCGGCCGCGGTTGCCGATCCCGCACGTCGCCCGCTTGGCGAACCCGTTCCGTCGAGGTCAGGTGACGCGTCGGGCATTGCACACCTCCCCCGGCACCGTGCGGGCCGATCCGTCGGCGCCCATCCCCACGCTGACCGGCGTCGGCTACGGCCCGTCCGCCGAGACGGGGGGGACGCTCACGGAGGTGACGTTCAAGTCCCCCGCGGAGATCCCCGACTTCCTCGACGCCCACCGGGTCGCCTGGGTGAACGTCGACGGACTGGGCGCCACGTGGATCCTGAACGCGTTGGGCGAGGTGTTCGGTCTGCATCCGCTGGAACTGGAGGACGTCACCCACACCCATCAGCGGGCCAAGTTGGAGGAATACCCGGACCATTTATTCGTGGTCGCCGACATGGTCAAGCCGGTCCCCCCGGATCCCGAGGCGGACCCCGATCACGTCGACGGCCCCGTCTATAAAACGGAGCAGATCAGCATGTTCCTCGGCAGGAACTGGGTGCTGACCTTTCAGGAGGAGCCCGGCGACTGCTTCGACCCGTTGCGGGAGCGCCTCAAACGCAAACGCGGCCGCAGCCGCGATTGCGGGGCGGACTATCTATTTTACGCCCTGATCGATGCCGTGCTGGACGGATACTTTCCGGTCGTGGAGTCGCTGGGCGATCGACTGGAAAGGCTGGATCAACAGATCTCCGACCGCTCCGGCCGCGGCGTGGTGGGCCGGCTGCACCGGCTCCGCGGCGAGTTATTAGTGGTGCGGAAACTGCTCTGGCCGCACCGGGAGATGACGAACGCCCTGCTGCGGGACCGGGAGCTGATCACCCCTGCCACGCAGGTCTTCCTGCGGGACGCCCACGACCACGCCCAGCAATTATTGGAACTCGCCGAGACCTACCGCGAGCTGTGCAGCGACCTGCGGGACTTTCATTACGCCCAGGTCAACACCCGCAGCGGGGAGGTGACGAAGGTGCTGACGATCGTCGCCACGATCTTTATTCCGCTCTCGTTCGTGGCGGGGCTGTGGGGGATGAACTTCGACACGAAATACCGCTATAATATGCCCGAACTGGAGTGGGCTTACGGCTACCCGTTCGCCCTGGCGACGATGGCCGGAATCGCCTTCGGCCTGCTGTTCTTCTTCTGGCGGATGGGCTGGCTGCGGCGGGAGGAATAGGGAATAGGGAATAGGGAATAGGGAATAGGGAATAGGGGATCGGGGGGCGTCAGTCCCTCGAGCGGTTACGATGAACACCCATGCCCCGCACCGCTCCCGCCGCTGAATCTCCCTCTGAAGAGGACGACGACGCCCTCGCCGGCGTGCTGGATCAGTTGTTGGAGGACGCCGAGGCCGGGCGGGCGGTGGATCTCGAGGCGGCCTGCCGGCGGCACCCGGAGTTCGCCCAGGAACTGCGGGAGTTATTCAACACCGCCGGGCTGATGCGGGAATTCCTGCCCTCCGGGGAAGCGTCGGACGACGGTTCGAGCCGGAACGACTTGGCCGAGACGGTCTCCGCCGGAAGGCAGACGCGGTCCGATCGTCCCGCCGCCAAACCCCGTAACGCGCCGGAGCCGCCGCCGGGTTATGAGCTGAGGGAAGAATTAGGCCGCGGGGGGATGGGCGTGGTTTATCGGGCGTATCAGACCGAGCCGGGCCGGGAGGTGGCCCTGAAGATGATCCGGCAGGCGGCGCTGGCCAGTCCGGAGGACGCCGCCCGCTTCCGCCGCGAGGCCGAGGCGACCGCCCGGCTGGACGACCCGCACATCGTCCCGGTATTCGAAGTCGGCGGGTTTGACGGACCGGACGGCGGGCTGGGCGGCGACGCGTCGCCGTTCTTCAGCATGCGGCTGATCGAGGGCTCCACGCTGGACGCCGAACTCCGCAAGGGCCCCCGACCGCCGCGGGAGCTGGCCGCCATGCTGGCGCCGGTCGCCCGGGCGGTGGACACCGCCCACCGGGCCGGCGTGCTGCACCGGGATTTGAAGCCCTCGAACATCCTGCTCGACCGCGTCGGCCGGCCGTTCGTCACGGACTTCGGACTCGCCGGCCGGGTCCCGCGGCCGTTCCCTGCAACGGCGGACGCGGCGGAGCAGGGGACGGCGAAGTCCCCCGCACACGGCATGGGCGAGGATGGCCCAACGCTGACCCAGCCGGGGGCGATCCTCGGCACGCCGGCCTGGATGAGCCCGGAGCAGGCCTCCAGCCGCCGGGAGGCGATCGGCCCCGCCAGCGATGTCTATTCCCTCGGGGCGATCCTCTATGCCGGATTGACCGGTCGGCCGCCGTTCTCCGGGGAGACGCCCGCCGAGACGGTGATGCGGGTGCTCGAAAGCGAACCCCGCCGCCCCCGCCGCCTCAACGAGGACGCCGACCCGGACCTCGAATTGATCGCTCTCAAGTGCCTGCAAAAACCGCAGGACCTCCGCTATCACAGCGCCGCGGCGCTGGCGGACGATTTGGAAGCGTATCTCGCAGGGGAGCCGGTCAGCGCCCGCGGGGGGCGGTTCACGGACCTCGTCCATCGCACCTTTCGGGAGACGCACCACGCCCCGATCATGGAGAACTGGGGCCTGCTCTGGATGTGGCACGCCGCCGTGCTGGTGGCGCTCTGCTTCGTGACGAATTTATTGCAGATCAACGGCGTCGATTATCGGCCGACGTACGTCCTCATGTGGACCGCGGGGCTGGGGGCCTGGGCGGCGGTCTTCTGGAGCCTGCGGCGGCGCTCCGGGCCGATCAGCTTCGTGGAACGGCAGATTGCCCACGTCTGGGCCGCCAGCATGGCCAGCAGTAGTTTGCTGTTCGCGATCGAATGGCTGCTCGGGATGCCGGTGCTCTATCTCTCGCCGGTGCTGGGCCTGATCGCCGGTGCGGTGTTCTTCGCCAAGGCCGGCATGCTCAG
This sequence comes from Alienimonas californiensis, assembly GCF_007743815.1. Classification (GTDB taxonomy): domain Bacteria; phylum Planctomycetota; class Planctomycetia; order Planctomycetales; family Planctomycetaceae; genus Alienimonas; species Alienimonas californiensis. The sequence continues at coordinate 16,816 of NZ_CP036265.1, read as the reverse complement.
CGGGGCGCTCTACGTCCCCGCGGTGGCCCTGTTCGCCCTGAGCCCGCTGATGGCTTGGATGGAACGCAACCTCCCCCGCGAACACGACCCCGGCGTGCTGCTGTTCGGACTGGTGACCGCCGCCGGGTTCTTCTGGCCGGGGTGGAAGTATCGCAAGTGAGCCCCGGGACGCACGCCGCCTAGCGGCGACGGCGAAGCGGGAGGACGAAGGAATAAGTGGCGGATTACCGCCCGCCGCTTTTGCGGCGGGCGATCATCACGCGCAAAATGACGTTGTCCGGGACGCCGTAGTAGGCGAATTTGCGGCGGACCAGGTCGCAGAAGTGCATCGCCTCGCTGGGGTGCAGCAATAATTCGTCGATGCTCAGGCTGTCGCGGTACAGGCTGTGGAACTGCTCGACCACGCGATCCGTGAACTCCTCCCGGCTGAGGGGGATGTCGTAGTCGGCCGGATCGAACACGCGGCGGGCCATGGCAGCGAACCTGGGCGAACCTGGGGGCGGCGAATGCAAGGGCGACGCGGGGGCGGGCGGCCGGTTACGCGAAATCCCGGCGGCGGGCACCATCCCCGTCGCTCGCACCCCCCGCAACCCGACGGCGCCCCCGCCCGTTCGCCGCCCAGCGACGCCGGCCGGTCGGCCGTGGTTCGCGCAGGGCGGGGGGACCGGCTACGATGACCCCGCTTATGCCCCGACGTTCCGATTCTCCGCCGTCCGCCGCGGCGGCCCTGCGCAAGGGCCGCGCGCCCAACGGTTCGGCCCGCTCCAAAGCCCCGAAGGGGGAGATTCTGAACGCCGCCGCCCGCCGCACCGCCGCGACGAACGGCCACGCGGCGAAGCCCTTGTCCAAGCGGAAGACGGCCCCCCGCAACGCGATCGTGCAGGGCGACTGCCTGCCGCTGCTGCGGAGCCTGCCGGACGAGTGCGTCGACCTCGCCTTCGCCGATCCGCCGTTCAACGTCGGGTTTAGCTACGACGTCTACCGCGACCGCAAGTCGGCTCAGGAGTATGAGGACTGGTGCCGCGAGTGGATCGAACAGATTCACCGCGTGCTCAAGCCGAACGGCAGCTTCTGGCTGGCGATGGGGGACGAGTTCGCCGCGGAGTTGAAGGTGCTCTCCACCCGCGAAATCGGCTTCCACTGCCGGAGCTGGGTCGTCTGGTACTACACCTTCGGCGTGAACTGCACGCGGAAGTTCACCCGCTCGCACGCGCACCTCTTCCACCTCACGAAGGACGCGAAGGCGTTCACCTTCAACGCGGAGGACCCGGAGGTCCGCGTGCCCAGTGCCCGGCAACTCGTCTACAACGACCCGCGGGCCAACCCGACCGGCCGGTTGCCGGATGACACCTGGAAGTACGGCCCGTTCCTGCCCCCCGGCGAGGCGACCGAGTTCCGCCCCGACGCCGCCGAGGGCGAGGCCCAGTGGGTCATCCGCCCGCAGGACATGCCGGAGGGCTTCCAGCCGGGGGAGAACACTTGGTACTTCCCCCGCGTCGCCGGGACGTTCAAGGAGCGCGAGGGCTTCCACGGCTGCCAGATGCCGGAGCAGTTGCTCGGCCGGATCGTGCGGGTCAGCTCCAACGAGAACGATCTCGTCCTCGACCCCTTCGCCGGCACCGGCACGACGCCCGCGGTGGCGAAGAAGCTCGGCCGCGATTGGCTGGGGTACGAACTATCCGAGGACTACGCCGAACGGGCCGCGGCCCGGTTGGAGGGGATCACCGTCGGCGACCCGCTGAACGGCTCGGACGCCCCCACGGTCTCCGCCCCCAGCACCCGCAACGGCCGCAAACGGCAGGCGGGGCTGCCGAAGATGAAGCCGGGGTGAGGCGGCCCCCATTTCTCCCCTCTCCCTGGAGGGAGAGGGGCCGGAGGTGAGGGCAACGAGCGGTTTGCACGCTGCCGCTCTCTGCTGTGACCGGACAGACGGGTGAGCGAATCGGACCGTAAGTGGCGTTCGAGAATCACTGCCCCCTCACCCCCGACCCCTCTCCCCCAAAAAGGGGGCGAGGGGAGCAAGCTACCGTTGGCACGTCGGGCAGTGGAACGTGCTGCGTTGGGCCTGGACGGTGCGAAGGATCTCCGTGCCGCAGCGGGGGCAGGGGGCGCCGGCCCGTTGATAGACGCGGTGCTCGTTCCGGTAGCGGCCGGGGTCGCCGAGGGCGTTTCGATAGGTGCCGTCGGACAGGGTGCTGCCCTCGTATTCAATCGCCTCGGTCAGCACCGCCCGCGCGGCGGCGGCGAGGGCCCGCACCTCCTCTTCCCCCAAGGCGTTGCCGGGTCGGTCCGGGGCGAGGCGGGCGTGGAACAGGGCCTCGCTGGCGTACAGGTTGCCCACGCCGGCGGCGATCTTCTGGTCCAGCAGGGCGACCTTCACCGGCCGGGCCGTCCGGGCCAGACCGGCGGCGAGCGTCGCCGCCCATTCTTCGGGGCTCAGCGCCAGTGGGTCCGGGCCGAGCTTGTGCGGGCCGAGCCGCTGCTCCAACTCGCCCGGCTCGTAGAGCGTCACCGTCCCCAAGCCGCGGCGGTCCCAGAACCGCAGGGCGGGGTAGCCGGCCCCGCCGTCGACGGCGGGGCCGAGCGTCCATTCGAGGCGGACGTGGTCGGTCGTCGGCGGTTCGCCGAGCAGCATCAACCCGGTCATGCGGGGCTCCACGGCGAGGGCCCGACCGCCCGAGAGTCGCAGCACGACCCGCTTGGCTCGACGTTCGACGGCCTCGATCAGCGTCCCCCGCACCCGGGCCGCCATCGCGGAGAGGCCGGGGGCGAGGGCGATCGGTTTGAGCGGTTCGCCGGCGGCGTTCACGCCGCCGCGGGGGCGCCGCAGGGCTATGATCGTTCGCCCGACGACGTGCGGCCGCACGCCCCGCACCATCGTTTCGACTTCGGGCAGTTCCGGCACGGGGCGGCGATTTCCGGTGGACGGGGGGCGAAGTGGGGAACGAAGGGCGGGCGCGATTTTAGCGGCGGGTCCTCTCCTGTCGGCCGCCGAGGTCGGATGTCCCTTGAAAACAGGGCCGAGAGCACAACGGCTTGACGCTGCCCGCGGGGCTGTCGATCCTGAAGGACGGCGGTCGGCCCCGCCCGCGGTTCGCGCACACCCCCGTTCGATCGCCCGCCTGTCGGGACGTTCGGACGGGAGGCGCGGCGAATCCCCGTCCGCCCCCGTCCCCCCTGCCCGGAGCGCCCCGTGCGTCGTCGTCCCCACCGCCCCGCCGGGGTGTTCCTCTCCCTGGCGCTCGTCGCCTCGCCGGCGCTCGCCGCCGAGAACGCGGCCGACGCCGTGCAGGCTCACCTCGCCGCCGGCGAGTTCGGCGCCGCCGCCGAGTTGGCCGTCGGCAACGACGCCCTGCTCGCGAAGATCGCCGTCGCCCAGTTTGAGGCCGGCGCCCAGCAGGCCGCCGCCCGCACGCTGTCCCGCATGACGGCCACCCGGGCCGACGGCCGCCCGGCCCGCCCGGGCTCCGCCGCCCGCGGCGATGACAGCCTCGCCGGCGGTTCGATGGCGGACTTTCAGCCGCTGATCGACCTGATTCAAACCACCACCGGCGGTCTGGAAAACGGCGGCGGCTGGGAAGAAATTGACGGCGAAGGCGGTTCGCTGGAGGAGTACCAGAGCGGCGTGCAGGTCGATCCGCTCGGCAAGATGGCCGCCCTGACCGTCCGCGAGCGGGCCGATCGCCTCGCCGCCCTCGGCCTCGCCGCCCGGGCCGCGACGCTGAACGACGACCTCGCCGCCCCCTCCGATCTGCGGCTCGTCTCCCTGCGGGGGTTGGAGGCGGAAGTCGCCCAGCGCCTCGCCGAGGGCCGCTCGCTGCCCGGTTCGATGCGGCACCTCGCCGGCCTGACCCAGGTGCAGTACGTCCTGCTGGTCGAGCCGACGGCCGATCAGCCCGGCGACATCCTCCTCGGCGGCCCCGCCGCCGGTTGGGGCACGGACGAAGCTGGCCGCGTCGTCACCGACGAGGGCCGTCCGGTGCTGCACCTGGACGACCTCGTCACCGTGCTGCGGACCTTCTCCGACGCCGGCAGCGGCATTTTCCAGTGCCTGATCGTCCCGCGGCAGGAAGGGCTGAAGGCCGTTAAGGAATACGCCGAAGCCTCGCAGGCCGCCGGCCCGCTCTCCGGCCCGTCCGCCACCCGCCAGTTCGTCGCCGGGCTGGGCCAGGCGCTGGGCGAGCAGGACGTCGTCTACAACGGCGTGCCCGCCGACAGCCGCGTCGCCCGGGTCATCGCCGAGGCCGACTACCGCATGAAGCTGATCGGCATCGACAAGGTTCAGGGCGCCGGCATTCAGAGCTACTTCGACCTGCTCGGCGCCAGCGGGAACACCTCCGGCGTGCCGATGAAGGCCCTGCGTTGGTGGCTGACCACGGACTTCGACGCCGTGCTGCACTCCGCCGACCGCGACGTGTTCGAACTCGTCGGCAGCCGCGTGCTGTGCAAGAGCGAGGACGAATTCATCAACGCCGACGGCACGCGCCAGCAAACCGGCCAGAGCAGCGCCGTGAACAGCCAGTTCGCCGCGGAGTTCACCAACAAGTTCCAAGCCCTCGCCGCCGAGGACCCGGTCTTCGCCGAGCTGCAAAACGTGTTCGATCTGTCGCTGGCTGCGGCGCTGATCTCCGCGGAGAGCCTCGACGAGCGGGCCGGCTGGAACGGCGACGTCTTCGCCAACGAGGCCCTCTACCCGACGGAAACCGCGGCCGAGATCGCCACGGTGGACACCGCCGTCAATCACCGCGTTTATCGCGGCGGCGAGGTCGTCGTGCAGGTGGCCGGCGGCGTCCGCGGCGACCTCAACCGCGTGCTGGCGAACTCCGAGGTCTACAAGACCGGCGTGCGTCTGCAGAACAAGTTCGACGACGGCGAACTCGAACGCCCCGCCGGCCGCTGGTGGTGGGACGCGGCCAACTGAGCCGCAAACGTTGCCTTCGCTGAGGGTTCGACGCCCCGGCCGTCTCCGACGGCCGGGGCGTTTTCGTGGGGTCCGGCTGTGCGGCGGAGCGTGATCCCCTGCGGCGACGGCGGGGTTCCCCATGCCGGACTGCGTTGCGTCTGTCGATGGGTCGCGGACAATGCCGCTCCGGATTTCCTCGCCCATCTCCCGTAACAAGACGCTTTTCCATGCGATGCCTCGCCCCGCTGCTGACCTCCGCCGCCCTGCTGGCCCTCGGAGCCCTCTCCCCCGCCGCGCTGGCCGATCATCACGAGAAGGACGACGCCAAGGCCTCCGACGGCTTCACCGTGCTGTTTGACGGCAAGACCCTCGACGGCTGGGAGCAACGCAACGGCAAGGCGACCTACAAGGTGGAAGAGGTGGACGGCAAACCGGCGATCGTCGGCCGCACCGCCGAGGGCAGCCCGAACTCCTTCCTCTGCACCAAAAAGACCTACGGCGACTTCGTGCTGGAGTTCGAGGTCAAGCTGCCCACGAAGAACCTGAACAGCGGCGTGCAGGTCCGTTCCAGCAGCAAGGGCGACACCAAGGACGGCCGCGTGAACGGCCCGCAGGTGGAGATCGAATCCAGCCCCGGCGACGCCGGCTACGTCTACGGCGAAGCGATGGGCGGCGGCTGGCTCGATCCCGAGGACCAGCACACGAACAAGGACGCCTTCAAGAACGACGCCTGGAACACCTTCCGCGTCGAGGCAAAGGGCGACAGCATTCACACCTTCATCAACGGCGAGGCCGTCTCCACCCTCAAAAACGAGCGGGTGCCGGCGAAGGGCTTCATCGGCCTGCAGGTCCACAGCTACGGCGGCCCGCACCCCGGCGTGGTGATGTGGCGGAACATCCGCATCAAGCCGCTGGACAAGTAAGGCGGCACGTAGGGCGGACCGTCGCCGTGAGAACCGCGACCGTCAGGGAGCCGGCTCCCTGACGGTCGCGGTTCTCTTTTGCACAGCCCGGACGAGACGAACCGACGCCGGGAGCGCGACTGCGGCCCCGAGCCCGGCGAGGAACATATCCTTCTGGGCGTCCCACTCGTCGCCCTGTAGGCCGTTGTAGCGGTCGGCGAAGGCGGACTCGAGGATCGCCGTCAGCGACCACTCGAACACTTCGTAAACCGCGGCGATCGCCAGCAGCAGGCAGACGCCGAACCCGCACGCCCACGCGGTTTTCATGCCGCCGAATCGGGCCGCCAACTCCGCGGCGACCGGGGCGAGCAGCAGGCCGGACGCGAAGTGAACCAGACGGTCAAAGTGGTTCCGCCCCTCCGGCCCGCCCAGCGAGAACGGCGTCAGCCGCTCCCCGCCCGGCACGGTGGAGTAGAGGAACCGAGCGGCGATCGCGTGCAGCAGGAAGAAGACCGCGACGCCCGCGGCGGCCGTGCCGCTCAACCAGCCCCTTCGCCCGCCGAACCACAGGACCGCCAGCACAAGCGGGGTGGCAAGGTGCTGTAAGAACTGCTCCCACGGATGCGGCGGGGCGATCGCGGAAACGACCGTGACCGCCCCGACCAGCAGCGCCCAACGCCCCGGCCAGGGGGAGGGGCGAGAGCGGTCGGCGTTCTCCGGCATCCCCGCACCATGACGATCCGCCGACCGGCTGTCCCCCGGCCTTGCAGGTCAAACCACGGGCACCTCCAACGAGCGAGCGTCCCGGACGCTGGAAGCGTCCGGGACGCTGCGGGCGCAGGTCGCGGATGGATCGGCCGTGGAGCCGGCGCTCAGGTGCCCATCGGCTCGTCGGCGGCGGCCTCTACGGCGGCCGGGGCCGCGGCGAAGTCGGCGGCGCTGGGGTAGATCCGCTGCGGCAGGATGTGGCCGGCGGGGTCGGCGATGAACGCCCGGCGGCTGGCTTCGGTGGCGTGCAGGTAGAGCTGGCCCTCGTAGAAGGCCGCGAACTCCGCCCGCCCCGGCACGGCCCGGGCGGTGGTGGAGAGCAGGTGCGGGTCGTAGCCGCTCAGCTGCGGGGCGTACCGGCAGGGGTTGGCCCGGAACTTCGCCAGGGCGGCGGCGTCCTTCAGGCGGTAGGCGACCCCGCCGACGCTCCAGGCGTACTTCGCCTCGCCCTTCTCCCAAACCTTGCCGTCCACCAGCGAGACCGGGCAGTACCCCTTCAGGCCCAGCTCAATGTAGCCGGGGCCGCGGCGGCGGGCCCATTCCTCCAGCAGTTCCGCCGGGTCGCCCGGCTCGCACTTGGGACATTCCAGCAGGTCGGCGGCGTCGGTGGCGGGCAGGTGGGCCGCGACGCGGGAGAGCCGCCCGGCGTACCCGGCGACGTCCGTCGGGCCGACGGCCCGCGTCAGCAGCGTGCCGTCCGACTGCAGGAAGACGTCGGCGGGGAGAGCGGTGACGCCGTATTCCTCGGCGAGATCCTCGTGCTCGTCCACGTCCACCTTCACCCCGACGACCCCGTCGCCGCCCAACTGGGCCAGCACGTCCGGCTTGCCGAGCACGTCGGTCTCCATCTTCTGACAGGGCCGGCACCATTCCGCATGGAAGTGCAGCACGAGCGGGCGATCGGTGGCCGCGGCGGTCACGCGGGCCGTTTCGACGTCCTCGGCCCAGCGGCCAGCCTCCGGTTTGCCGTCCGGCTCCGCGGCGGCGAGTTCTTTGCCGACCGTCGCGGGAGTTGCCGTTGCGTCGGCCGTGGCGGTTGAACTATCGCTCGGTCCGTAGCCGGCGCTGCGTTCCCCCGGGCCCTCTCCTCCGTTCGCTGCGGCCGTCAGTCCCAGGCTCAGCGCCAGGACCGCCGGGATGACGCCGCGAACCCGCGGCCGGGAGAGAACTGGGGTCGTGCCGAAACGGAGGTGCAGCATTCGAGCTCGCTCTCGGTCGGGTTGGGGGAGCCCCACAGATGGGGCGAAGCAGTTGGGTTGGGCGGACCCCGTAATCTGGTCGGGTCACGCGCTTCGTGCTGATTGGCGGGGACGATACCGTTCGGAGGGACGCATGCAACCGAACGATGGGCGAATCCCCGAGCGAGGGTGCCGGGGAGGCCCTTCCGGGCGGCCCCGTCGGTCCCCTTTCACGCTATGAGCAAAGAGCCGGAGCGGGCGGCTCCCGGGTCGGCGGATTTTTCCCGGAAACTTGATCGCGCTCCCCCTCTGAGACGCGGCTTGCCGGTCGGCGGGAGGCGGCGGGAGCGGCCCGGCCGAGACGTCCGGCGAGCGGCCCCGCTCGCGGCGGGGGCGGTGCGGTTGCGAGTCCGGCGGGCGGGGCGAAGATAGCCGCGCCTTTCGTCCCCTCCGCACCCGTCCCCATGCCCGTCGCCCACCGCCCCGTCGTTCTGATTATCCGTGACGGCTGGGGCCATAACCCGCGGGCCGATCAGGACTTCTGCAACGCCACCGTGCAGGGCGTGACCCCGGTCAGCGATCGACTGCTGGCCGGTTACCCGCACGTGCAGATCAAAACCAGCGGGGCCGACGTCGGCCTGCCGCCGGGCGTGATGGGCAACAGCGAGGTCGGCCACCAGAACCTCGGCGCCGGGCGGATCGTCGACCAGGAACTGATGCGGATTACCAACGCCGTCAAAAGCGGCGCCTTTCAGGAGAATCACACCCTTCTGGAGGCGGTGAACCGGGCGAAGAGCAGCGGCAAGGTCGTGCACCTGCTGGGTTTGCTCTCCGACGGCGGCGTGCACAGTCACGTCGATCACTGCCTCGCCCTGGTCGACCTCTGCCAGCGGGCCGGGCTGCCGCCGGACCAGCTCGCGGTGCACGTGATCACCGACGGCCGCGACACCGCCCCCACCGGCGGGGCGGACTACGTGGCGACGCTGGAAGCGAAGCTCGCCGAGGCCGGCTACCCGCCGGTCGCCAGCCTGATCGGCCGGTTCTACGCGATGGACCGCGACTTCCGCTGGGACCGCGTGCAGAAGGCCTACGACCTGCTGCTGGGCCGCGGCGGGGAGCCGACCCTCGGCGCCGGCGCCGCCCTGGCGGAGTACTACGAGAACCCCACGGAGCCGGAGCGCTTCGGCGACGAGTTCGTCGCCCCGCACTACACGAACTATCCCGCCGGAACCGGCCCGAAGAACGGCGGGCGGATCGCCGACGGGGACAGCGTCATCTTCTATAACTTCCGCGGCGACCGCCCGCGGGAGATCACCAAGGCGTTCGTGCTGGACGACGCCGACTGGGCGGCCATCAAGGGCGGCGGGTTCGACCGCGGCCTCGTCCCGCAGGACCTCTTCTTCTGCACGATGGCCCGCTACGAGACGGGTCTCGACACGCAGGTCGCCTTCGAGAAGCCGCCGAAGATGAAGGGCATCCTCGGCGACGCCGTCAGCGCCGCGGGCCTGACGCAGTTCCGCTGCGCCGAAAGCGAGAAGGCCCCGCACGTCACCTTCTTCTTCAACGACTACCGGGAGGAGCCGTTCGAGGGCGAGGTTCAGCAGGAGATTCCCAGCCCCCGCGAAGTGAGCACCTATGACCAGAAGCCGGAAATGAGCGCCCGCGGCGTGACCGACGCGGTGGTGAACGTCATCCGGAACAGCGAAGCGGATTTTGTGCTGGTGAACTTCGCCAACGGCGACATGGTCGGCCACACCGGCGTGCTGGAGGCCGCGGTGAAGGCGGTGGAGGTGGTCGACGGCTGCGTCGGCGAGATCGTCGACGCCACGCTGGCGAAGGGCGGGGCGCTGGTCGTCACCGCGGACCACGGCAACTGCGAGCAGATGCTGGACCTCGAATCCGGCCGCCCGCACACCGCCCACACGACCTACGACGTGGACCTGATCGTCGTCTCCGAAGACGCGAAAGGCCGCACGCTGCGGGAGGGCGGCCGCCTGGCGGACGTCGCCCCGACCGTGCTGGCCCTGCTCGGCCTGGACAAACCGGCCGAGATGACCGGCGAGAGCCTGCTGGCGTGACGGCCGCCGCCGGGGCGGATCAACTGGTGATCAGCCCGAACCAGACGAAGCCGGCCGCGGCCGCGACGAACCCGAGGAGGCTGGCGATCTTTCCGAGCGCGCCGTACCCGTGGAACCGCGGGTGCGGCGTCCAGAAGAAGTGGGCGTGCAGGAAGGCCGCCGCGGCGAGGGTCGCCGCCGCGAGGCACAGCGCCTCGGTTCCGTGCAGGTCGAACCAGCGGAGCGGCCGGCCGCCCACGAAAGGCATCCGCCCCCGCCACAACCCCCGCACGCCGTGTAGGGCGAGGACAGCCGGCAGGATCGCCCCGAACACGCCCCGCGAAACCGGGTGATCCGGGGCGGAATCCGCCAACGACTCGACGGCGTCAACGAGGCGTTCGGAGTCGCGGCGGAGCATCGGGGGCGGCGGACGGCGGGGACGGCAGGTGGTCCGCGAACGTTGCGGGGGCGTCCGCGGTTCATCGCGTTCGGTTGGCTCCGCGGCGATGCTGCGGATCGCCCCCCATGGCCCCGTTTTCCGCCGCCCCGCCGACCGACTCGATTGATCGCCTCGCCCCCGCGGGGCGTCCGGCGGGGCGGCCGGTGGGGTATCAGTCGTGGCGGGATCTCGCCTTTCTGCACTGGCGCGTCGAGCCGGACGTCGTGCGGAACACGCTGCCGGCGGGGCTCGAACTGGACACCTACGACGGCGCCGCCTGGATCGGGCTCGTGCCGTTCCTGATGACCGGCGTGCGGCCGGCCTGGGCCCCGGCGGTCCCGGGGGTGTCGACGTTCCCGGAGACGAACGTCCGCACCTATGTCACCTGCACGAACGCCGACGGCGTGCGGGAGCCGGGCGTCCTCTTCTACAGCCTCGACGCCGCCAAATGGCTCGCCGTGGCGATCGCCCGCACGGCGTGGCGCCTGCCGTATTACCGGGCGGCGATGGCCGTGACCCGCGACGGCGACAAGACGATCTACGAGAGCCGCCGCCTCTGGCCGGGGCCGCGCGGGGCGGGGGGCCGCATCGAAGTGGCCGCGATCGGGCCGGCCGCCGCCGCGGAGCCCGGCACGCTCGAACACTTCCTCGCGGAGCGTTATCTGCTGTTCGCGCCCGGTCGTGGGAGAAACGGCCGCGGCCGCATCCTTCGCGGGCAGGTGCACCATGCGCCGTACCCGCTGCGACCGGCGCGGGTGGACCGCTGCGAAGACTCGCTCGTCGCCGCGGCGGGGTTTGCGGGGCTGTCCGGCTCGGGATTAAATGCCGGCCGTCCGCCGGATCACGCCCTGTTCAGCGACGGCGTGGACGTGGAGATTTTTCCTCTCTTGTAGGGTCCGCTGTGCGGACCGTCGGGAGAGGGCGAACGGCAGGAACGGTCCACGCAGCGGACCCTACGCCTTACGGGACCGCCACTTCACGACGGACCACAGCGTGATCGGGTAGCTCGCCAGCGCGCAGACCCCGCCGACGACCACGGAGCCGATCAGCATCGGCCAGCCGACCCGCAGCACGAGGTCCTTGATCGTCTCCCACCAGTCCGCGAAGCCCTCGTATTCCAGCACCCCGGCGAGTTCGGCCTTCGTCAGATTGCCGGAGACGAACAGCGTGCCGACTTCGTAATCGAACCAGTAAATCGCCAGCATCGTCAGCGGGTTCGAAATATAAACCGTGACCAGCGACGCCTTGACGTTGAAGTTGAAGAACGGCTTGCAGCAGTAATAAAAGGCCAGCACCAGCATCATCTGCACGCCCACGGTGGGCGTCATCCCCCAGAAAAAGCCGACGGCCACGCCCAACGCGATCTGGTGCGGCGTGTCTTCCAGGCCGAGGACGTAGTTCAGCAGCGTCCGCGGGCTGCTCCACCACTTCAGCTTCTGCCCGGTGGGGGCGTCGTCGTCCGGGGGATCGTCCGGGGAGATCGGCGGGGCGTGTTCGTCCGGAATCCAGCGGTCCGGCGGATGGATCTGGCCCGGGGGGATCGGCGGGGGCGGGTGGTGAGCCTCGACCGGGGGCACTTGGGGAGCGGGTTCGGGAGGCGAGTCGATCGTGGCGGCGCCGGCGGGGGGCGGGGCGGTCCGGTCGGCCCGGGACCCGGCGGGGGGGCGGGGAGCCGGGGCGGTCATGAGCACGAGGAGCAACCTGACGATGGGGGCGCCCCGCACGCGGGGGCCGAACGAGGGCGCCGGGCGGGCGATCCGGGCAGGGGAGTGCCGTGGGAGCCCGCGGGCGGGGCGTCGAACCGTCCCGATTGTGGGAAAACCGGGGGGCGGCGACGGAGGGGCTACCGGAGCGGCGCCCGATTCTAACGTTCGCCGCCGCCGCCGCCGCCCCGGGACCGCCGCTTTGCCCGCGTCGGGGCCTGGGGCGTACCATACGGTCCGCGCCGCCCGAACCGGGGCGGCCCCGATCCTCGCGTCGAGCGTTCCCCACCGATGAGCCCGCCCGTGCCCCGTCCCCCCGCCGCCGCGGTTCTCGTCGCCTCGCTCCGGTTCCTGACGCTGCCGTTGGTGCTGGCGCCGCTGGCGCTCGCCGGGTGCGGTGCCGAACCCGACGCCGCCGCCGAACCCGTCGCCGCCCTGACGGCCCAGCAGACGCCCGCCGCCGCGGCGGACGCCGTCGAAGAACCAGCCCCCGCAGCGCCGACGCCGGCGAGCGACCCGATCGCCGCCGCAAACGCCGCCGCCGATCAGCCGCGGGTCGCCCCCGCGTCGCCCGTCGGCGACGGCATGGTCGCGGTGCCGGGCGGTTCGTTCCGCATGGGCACCCCCGACCCGCCCCGGCTGCACGGGGACGAATCGCCCGTCCACGAGGTCACGCTCTCCCCCTTCTGGATGGACGAAACCGAGGTGACGAACGACCAGTTCGCCGCCTTCGTCGCCGCCACCGGCTACGTCACCGCCGCGGAGAAGCCCATCACCCGGGAAGACCTGAAGGGCATGGTGCCCGACGAATTCCTCGCCAACATTCCGGAGGAGGGCCTTGAACCCGGCAGCGTCTGCCTGAGCCCCACGTTCGACCGGCGGATGGCGGCCTACATCGGCGAGAACCCCAACCTCGTCGTGCAAGCCGGCGTTTGGCAGATGCAGGACGGGGCGAACTGGCGGCATCCCGAGGGCCCCGGTTCGGACCTCATCGGTAAGGGCGATCACCCGGTGGTGCACGTCAGTTGGGACGACGCCGTCGCCTACGCCGACTGGGCCGGCAAGCAGCTGCCGACCGAGGCCCAGTGGGAATACGCCGCCCGCGCCGGGCACGCGGGCCGCGAATACCCTTGGGGCGACGTGCTGCTGCCCGAGGGCGAGGACGGCAAGACGGAGCACCGGGCGAACATCTATCAGGGCAAGTTCCCCTTCGAGGACAGCGGCGCCGACGGCTTCACCCGCTCCTCGCCCGCCAAAGCCTTCCCGCCCAACGACTGGGGCCTGTACGCGCTCAGCGGCAACGTCTGGGAGTGGTGCCGCGACTGGTACCGCCCGGACTACTACGCCACCGGCCCGAACGTCGATCCCCCCGGCCCGGAGGACAGCTTCGATCCGAACGAACCGAACCTGCCCAAACGCGTGCAGCGGGGCGGCAGCTTCCTGTGCAGCGACAACTACTGCACCGGCTACCGCGTCGCCAGCCGCATGAAGGGCGACCCCGGCACCGGCAGTTTGCACTGCGGTTTCCGCTGCGTGGTCGAGGACGTGGACGCCTGGAAGAACGCCCCCCGCTGGACGGCCAAGCCCACGGCCAACCCCACGGCGGAGGCCGCCGGCGCTCCGGCCGAACCGACCGGCGCCGAGTGACTGCAGCGGGCGCCGCGACCCGGTCGCGCCGTTCCCGCCCCGCTCCCCGCCCACTACACTTCCGGTCTGCGCGGCCCGTCGGCCGCCGATTCGTCTCCTGATTCTCCCCCGCCGCCCGCGTTATGGTTCTGCTGTCCGCCGCCGATCTGTCCCGGCAGTTCGACCGCACGCCGGTGTTCAAGAACGTCACCTTCGACGTGAGGGCCGGCGAACGCGTCGGTCTCGTCGGTCCCAACGGGACCGGCAAAACCACCCTCATGCACTGCCTGATCGGCCGCGAAACGCCGGATACCGGCACGGTGACCACCCCGCAGGGCGCGACCGTCGGGCTGCTCGAACAGGAGGCCCAGTTCCCCCCCGGCCGCACGTTGATGGACGAGGCCAAAGACGGCCTCGCCCACTACTACGCGCTCCATAAAGAGAGCGAAAAAATTGCCCACAAGATGGCGGAGGTCTGGGAGGGGCCGGAGGCGGAAAAGCTGCACCGCCGCTTCGACGCCATCCAGGAAGAGCTCACCCGGCACGACGCCTTCGAGCTGGATTATAAAGTCGACGAGGTCCTCGGCGGCCTCGGCTTCACGAAGAACCAGTACGACGCGGATCTGGCCGACATGTCCGGCGGCCAGCGGAGCCGGGCGATCCTGGCCCGGCTGCTGTTGTCCGACCCGGACGTGATGCTGCTGGACGAACCGACGAACCACCTGGACGTCGCCGGCACAGAGTGGCTCGAAAGCTACCTCCCGCGGGTCGCCGGGGCGATGATCGTCGTCTCCCACGACCGCTATTTCCTCGACAACGTCACCACCCGCACCTTCGAATTGCTGGGCGGGACGCTGCACGAATATAAGGGCAACTTCAGCACCTACCGCGCCCAGCGGGAAGAGCGCCTGAAAGTGCTCGAACGCACCGCCGAAAAACAGCGGGACACCATCGAAAAGGCGGAGCGGTTCGTCGCCAAAAACCGCTACGGCACCAAGAGCAAGCAGGCTCAGAGCAAACTCAAGTCGATCGCCCGGCTGGAGGAGGACCGCGTCGAGGTGCCGGTCTATGACGAGTCCGGCCCGCGGATGAAGTTCACGGCGGCCGATCGCACCGGCGATAAAACGCTGGAGATCGAAAATCTCTCGAAGGGCTTCGGCGAGGGGCCGCTGTTTGAAAACGTCTCCCTGCGGGTGAAACGCGGCGACCGGATCGGCGTCGTCGGGCACAACGGCTGCGGCAAGACGACCTTTTTAAAGTGCGTCGTCGGCGCCCTCCCGCCGGACACCGGCACGGTCGCCGAGGGCGCGAACGTGCGGGTCGGCTACTTCGACCAGCGCCTGGAAAGCGTGGGCGACAATGAGACCGCCGTGGACGCCGTCCGCCCGCCCGGCGACCACCCCTTCAACCCCGGCCTCGGCCGCGGCATGCTGGCGAAGTTCGGCGTCAAGGACGACATGGGTTTAATGAAGGTCGGCGCCATGAGCGGCGGCGAGAAGACCCGCGTCGCCCTCGCCCGGCTCGCCACTGGCAATTACAACACGATGGTGTTGGACGAACCGACCAACCACCTCGATTTGTGGAGCCGCGACGCCCTCGAACGGGCGCTGTTGGAGTTCGGGGGAACGCTGCTGTTCGTCTCGCACGATCGGTATTTTATGGACCGCATCGCCACCAAGGTGCTGGTGTTCACGCCGGAGGGGGTCAAGGTCCACGACGGCAATTATTCGGACTACGTCGCCTTCCGCGACGCCACGCAGGCCGCCGAGAGCGCTCAGGCCGCCGCTCAGGCGGCCTCGCAGGCGACGAAAAAGGCTCCCGCCAAGCCGTCCTCGAACGGCGCCGCGGGCGAGAAGCCGAAGAAGTACCCGTACAAACCCGCCGAGCAGATCGAGGCGGAAATTGCGGAGACCGAGGAGGCGATCGAGTCGTTGCAGGTCGAACTCGCCGCCCCGGAAGTCGTCCGCGACGGCGCCGCCGCCAAGCGGGTTCGCCGTCGGTACGATCAGGCGAAGAGCCGGCTGGCCCAACTGTGGGAACACCTCGAAGAGGTCTCCGGGTAGCGGGTCAGCGGGTTCGGAACGCTTTGCGGATCGCGGCGACCTCGGCCCGGAAGGCGGCGTCGCTCTTTTCCCGCTCCGCGAAGCGTTTCAGGGCGTGCATGACGGTGCCGTGGTCGCTGCGGCCGAAGTGCCGGGCGACCGCGGCGAGCGGTTCGCCGGTAATCTCTCGGCAGAGGGCCATCCCCGCTTGGCGGGCCGGCACGACCGCCGCGGACCGCCCGGGTTTGCGGAGTTGATCGACCGTCAGTCCGAACCGCCCCGCGACCGCCCGACTGACCGCGGCCAGCGTGGGGGGCGGCGCCTCCGGGGCCGCGTCGTGGCGACCCGCGAGCAGGGCGGCGGCGATCTCCTCGGACCAGCCGGTTGTCCCCGCCGCCCGGGCCAGGTCGGCCAGCCGGTCCGCGATCGCCTCCAACTCCCGCACCGAGGTCCCCGCCAGCGCTTCGCCCAGTCGCCTCAAGCCCCCCGGGGTCGCCCGGGAGCGCCGGGGCTCCGCGAAACGCTCGAGCAGCGCCGCCACGGACTCCGCACAGGGGGTCGTCAGACTCACGCAGACTCCCCCACGGAGTCGATCAATGAGTCGGCGGGAGACAGTCGGGAGTTCGCCGGGGAGTCCCGGCCCGCTGAGGATCGCCCGGCCGCCGGTCTGATGAACGGCGTCGAGAGCGGCGATCAAGAGGTCCTGCGTTTTGGGTTTCGCTCGGACGCCGGCGAGGTCCTCGACGATCAGCAGCCGGGCCGAGAGCAGGTCCTCCCGCAGCGGGCCGGGGAAGCCGCCGGCGAGGGCCTCGTCCAGCGCCGCCGCCAGACCGGCGCCGGTGAAGCGGACGACGCCGGACGCCTTTCGTTCGGCGGCGGTCCGCAGAGCCCCGGTGGAGCGGTCGAGCCGCAGGAACTCGTCGATCAGCCGCGTCTTGCCGCACCCCGCCGGCCCGTACAGGTACAGCCGCGATCCGGGCGCCGGGGCGGCCTCGGGGCGTTCTTCGTTCATGTCGCCGGGGGAGGCCTCCTCGTTGAGAGAGACCGTTTCGGCGAGCGCCCGCACGGCAGCGAGGGCGGCGGCGTTCTCGGGGATCTCCAGCAGCGGGGCCGGCCCGCGATCCGCGACGGCCGCCGTGCCGGGGCCGCGGAGCGTCGGGGCGAACCGGGAGGGGCCGCCGTCGGTCCGCTTCGCCAC